>JACMJS010000072.1 GCA_014380515.1 Chlorobiales bacterium | reverse complement strand
TTTTTTCTCGCCGAGTTCTCGCCGCTCTTGATGGATCGTGAATCCATCGTCGGATTCAAAGTGTTGATGAAAGACATCACGCCCGAAAAGCAAAATCAAATCGAGCAGGAAGTCATCATCACGATCAGCGAAGCCATGAACCGCTCCGACGTCATCAACGACATCACACAAGAAATCAGTTACAAATTGAAAAGCCTTTTTGATCCGTCGTTGATGAACATCTATCGCTACGAACCGCCGGAGAATATGCTCGTTGCTTGCCGCACGCTCGGCTCTGAATCATCGGTGTCGGAAGTAACGCAGCGGTATTTCGTCGATCAAAGTTCGGAAGGCGTCGCGCCGCAAACCGCCGTTCACCGCAAAGAGTATTTCATCGAGGATTGCCGGCGCAGTTTGTTGCTTCAATACGCGGCGGCTTATATCCAGAGCCGCAACGGGCGGTCGCTGTTCAGTGTGCCGATGATCGCGTCGGGCGAATTGCAAGGCGTGTTGCAAGTGCTGACGACGGGCAGCAAAATGCTCAGTCAAGATGAACGCGAACTCATCCGCGTCGTTGCCGATGAAATCGCGTCGGGCTTTTACCGCAAGCGGCTGACCGCGGCGATTGCCAAAGCCAATGACGAACTGGGTGCGAAGAATGATGAACTGGAAAACTTCGTCTCCAGCGTTTCGCACGATCTCAAAGCCCCGCTGATTTCCATTCAGGGTTATGCGACGCAAATCGGCGAACAGCTTTACGAAAGCCTGTCGCAAGACGCACGCTTCTGCCTTGAACGCATCCGTTACAATGCCAAGAACATGGAAGAACTCATCAGCGATTTGCTCGACCTCTCGCGGGTCGGACGCGAGACGCCGGTGATGGACGATATTTTTATTTACGAAATGCTTTCCGGCATCCGCGAAAATTATTTGCAGCAGATCAGCGGCCGAAACATCACGATTGACATTCCAACCGAGTTGCCGCATGTCAAGTATCCGCGCAGACGGTTGGAGCAAGTGCTCACCAATCTGTTCGGCAATGCGATTCGCTACACCGCCCGCGTGCCCGAACCGCACATCAAAGTTTATGCGACGGAAGACGAGCACTTTTATGAAATCGTCGTCAAGGACAACGGCATCGGCATCGATAAGAAATCGCACGAAAAAGTTTTCCGAATGTTCGAGAGGCTCGACATCTCCGATAAATCCGGCACGGGCGTCGGACTTGCCATCGTCAAGAAAGTCGTCGAACAGTATGGCGGCAAAGTGTGGATTGTTTCAGAGGCGGGACAGGGCGCGGCGTTTCACTTCACGATTCGAAAGCAGCAGTAGCAGCTTCAAGGCTCGCCCCGATTTGAAGACTTTAATTTTCGCCGCACGACCTTTGAGCGACCTTTGATCTTTTCCTTTAAAAGGATCGCAACACGGTATCGGTTGAGAAGTGTTTGTCGTCGCGGTTCGGGAAGTCGGTTGTAAAATGCAGCCCGCGCGATTCGCGCCGCTTCATCGCCGCTTCCACAATGAGCCGCGCGACTTTGATCAGGTTGCGCAGTTCCAAAAGTTCCTCGCTTACTTTCGTGCGTTTGTAATAAGCCTCCGTTTCCGTCTTCAGAAAATCGATGCGCCGGAGCGCGCGTTCAAGTCGCAGGTCGCTACGCACGATGCCGACGTAATCGCTCATCACCTGCTGCACTTCTTTGCGGTTGTGCGACACCAAAATCCATTCCTCGGAATTTGCCGTGCCGCTTTCATCCCAATCGGGAAACGCGACGTCGTTTTGAATATCCTTCAAGCGACCTGTGATATGGTGAAACGCGCGGTGTGAAAATACAAGGGCTTCGAGCAATGAGTTGCTCGCCAAACGGTTTGCACCGTGCACGCCGGTTGAACTGACTTCGCCGCACGCATAGAGCCGGTTGAGCGTCGTTTGTCCGAAAAGGTTTGTGGCCACGCCGCCGCAGGAGTAATGAGCGGCGGGCACGACGGGAATCATGTCTTTTGTGATGTCGATGCCGTAGTGCAAACAGCGTTCGTAGATGTTCGGAAAGTGCTCGCGCACTTTTTCCGCCGCGACGTGCGTGATGTCGAGATAGACGAACTCATCGCCGGATTTTTTCATCTCGCTGTCAATCGCGCGGGCGACGATATCGCGCGGGGCGAGCGACCCACGGGCGTCGTACTTGTGCATAAACTCATCGCCCTTTTGCGTCCGCAACACGCCGCCTTCGCCGCGCACGGCTTCGGTGATGAGAAAGGATTTCGCGTCGGGGTGAAATAATGATGTCGGATGAAACTGCACGAACTCCATGTTTCGAATTTCCGCGCCCGCGCGATACGCCATCGCAACGCCGTCGCCGGTGGCGATGCCGGGGTTGGTGGTGTGCAAATAAATTTGTCCGCAGCCGCCGGTTGCAAGCAAGGTGCACTTCGCCAAAATTTTCTTCACGACGCCGGAGCGCGAGTCGAGTGCATAGACGCCGTAGCAGGTAATGTCGTTCGTCTTTTGCTTGAGGTGATGTTCGGTGATGAGTTCGACCGAGAGGTGATGTTCAAGCAGCGTGATGCCGGGGTTCGCCGCGACTTTGGCGAGCAACGCGCGTTCGACTTCATGTCCCGTCAAATCCGCCGCGTGCACGATCCGGTTGACGGAATGCCCGCCTTCGCGCCCGAGCGCAAGTTCGCCGTGATCGGTTGTAAAGTTTGCGCCGAGCGCGATGAGTTCGCGCACGCGGTCGGGGCCTTCGTGTACAAGCACTTCGACGGCGGCAAGGTTGCAAAGTCCCGCACCCGCATCAAGCGTATCGGCGATGTGCGAGCCGAATGTATCGTTCGGATCAACGACGGCGGCGATGCCGCCTTGCGCCCAGTTGGTATTGGAGTCGGAGCGTTCTTTTTTGGTGATGATGACGACGCTGCCTTTCTCCGCAGCTTTGAGCGCGAATGAAAGTCCCGCGATGCCGGAGCCGATGATGAGAAAATCCGTTTTGAGTTCGTTGGTCATGGTTGGTAAAATGTGCTTCCGATTTTTAATGCGCGTTCATCGCACTTGCTCCGGCGGTTCGGCGGCGGACTTCGGTTGTTCGAAATTTTGATTTGACGCTTCGACAACCGGAACAACTTTCGGCTTGAAAAATCTTTCTTGCACGGCTTTCCACACAATCGGCAGAATGGAAATAAGAATGATCACGATGATCACCTTATCGATGTTTTTATCGATATCGGGTACGAAGCTGCCGAGCAAGTAGCCGAGCATCGTCATGCTGAACACCCAAAAAAATCCGCCGAAGACGTTGAAGATCACGAAGCGTGAATAAGGCATCGCGGCGACGCCTGCAATCGTCGGCGCGAAGGTACGAACGATGGGCACGAAGCGAGCGAAGATAATCGTCTTGCCGCCGTGCCGTTCGTAAAAAGCGTGCGTTTCATCGAGATATTTTTTCTTGAAGAAGCGCGAATCAGGACGGCTGAAAAGTGCCTTGCCCGCTTGCCGTCCGATGGCGTAGCCGACCGCATCGCCGATGATTGCGCAGACGGTCAAGAGCGCGATGAGCGTATAGATGTTGAGGTCGCCGCGGGCTGCGAACACTCCGGCTGTAACGAGCATCGAATCTCCGGGCAAAAAAAATCCGGCGAGCAATCCGGTTTCGGCGAAGACGATGATCGCCATGATGATGTAGCCGCCGCGCACCACATTTTCAGCGGAGATATGCGAGAGCAATTCTTTAATGAACTCCATAGTTCAGGTCGATGAAGGTTTAATTTTCTCGGACGGCTGTGAAGCCTTGTTTGACGAGGGATTTTGGACGGTGGATATTTGCGATATCTCACTTTCCACCGATGCGACTTTTTCAGATTTGGCCAGATCGCGGTTGCGTTTCCAGATGTGATACGGCACGGAAAGCGGGATGAGCAAGAGGAAAACGAGAATGACGGCGTTGATGTAATCGTAGAGTTGCGGAAACGTGTTGCCGACAAGGTAACCGAGCGATGTAAAGGTCAGCATCCAGCACGCTGCGCCGGAGATACTGAACAGTGCGAACGTTTGGTACCGCATTCCGGCGATGCCCGCAACCGTGGTAACGAAACTGCGCACGACGGGCATGAACCGTCCGAAGAACACCGTCTTGCCGCCGTGCTTTTCATAAAAGGCTTTCGTCTGCAGCAAATAATCCTTGCGGAAAAAAGCGGATTCTTTTCGTTCGAAGAGCGGCGTGCCGAGTTGTTTGCCGATGAAGTAACCGGCGGAATCTCCAAGCACCGCCGCGAGAATCATTACAAGATTGGCTTCGATGAAGTTGAGACTGCCGCGCGACGCCACCAAGCCAACCGTGATCAGCAGCGCATCACCCGGCAAAAAAAATCCGACGAGCAATCCCGTCTCGCAAAAGATGACGATGAAGAGTACCGTCAATCCGCCCCATGCGATGAGATCATCGAGCGAACCCAACTTCGAAAAAAATTCTTGCAATGCTTCCATAGTTTTATCAGTCCTTGGCGGCGGACATTTCGAGCATCCGTTCCATCGGTTTCAAGGCCGCGAGCCGCAGGGATTCGGGCATGGTAATTTCAGGCGTGCGATCTTTCATGCAGAGATAAAGTTTCTCCAGCGTGTTGAGTTTCATGTACGGGCATTCGTTGCAGGCACACTCGTTATCGGGCGGGGCGGCGATGAATATTTTTTCCGGCGACCGCTTTTGCATCTCGTGCAGGATACCCGCTTCCGTCGCCACGATGAATTCCGTCGCGGAATTTTTGATCGTGAAATCCAAGAGCGCGCGGGTTGAGCCGATGAAGGCCGCATGTTTCAAGACGGGTTCTTCGCATTCGGGATGCGCGATGACGACCGCGTTCGGATGGCGGACTTTCAACTGCACGATTTTTTTCTCCGAAAAAATTTCATGCACGATGCACGCGCCTTGCCATAGAATCAAGTCGCGTCCGGTTTGTTTGGCGACGAACGCGCCGAGATTTTTATCGGGCGCGAAAATTATTTTTTGATCTTTCGGAAGTTGCCGCACGATTTTTTCCGCGTTCGATGA
>JACMJS010000071.1 GCA_014380515.1 Chlorobiales bacterium | reverse complement strand
CGGCGAAGTACGACGCGGCGATTGCCAACTATCTCGCGCCGGTTGAACTTACCACATCAAGCGAACTTAAAAGCGAAACGAAAGCCGAGCCGACTGTTGAGCCAACTGAAAATGCGGAACAACGTCTCGATGCAAGTTTTGAAATTCATCTGAAGAAAACTTTGGAGATGCGCTACGGTGAAAACCCGCATCAAAAAGCCGCGCTCTATGCGGTTACATCTTCACAAGGCGATTCATCGTTCGATGAATACTTCGAAAAATTGCACGGCAAGGATTTATCCTACAACAACGTGCTTGACCTCACCGCCGCCGCAATGCTCATTGGCGAGTTCGATAACGACCTGCCGACCGCCGTCATCATCAAGCACACGAATCCTTGCGGCGCGGCTCAGGACGAGGCTCTAGAGCGGGCGTACCGAAAAGCCTTTTCGACCGACACGCAAGCCCCGTTCGGCGGCATCATTGCGGTGAACCGTCCTCTGGACTTAGCGACCGCACAGGCGATCAATGAAATTTTTACCGAAGTCATTATCGCGCCGCACTATGAATCGGGCGTGTTGGAACTCTTGCAAAAGAAAAAAGACCGGCGTTTGATTCAGATGAAAAAAAATCCGCTCGTTGCGGGGCTTGAAATGCGCGCCGTCGCGGGCGGCGTACTTGTGTCGGAGCGCGACGTGAAAAAAATCACGGCGGCTGATTTGAAAGTTGTAACGCAGCGCAAACCGACGGATGAAGAAACGGCGGATTTACTTTTCGCATGGCGCGTGGCGGGGCATGTCAAGTCCACTGCTATCGTCTATTCGAATGGTTTGCATACCTTGTGCGTCGGCGCGGGGCAGATGTCGCGGGTGGTTTCGGTGAAGATCGCGGGGTGGAAAGCGAGCGAAGCGGGCTTGGATTTAAAAGGCAGCGCGGTTGCCAGCGACGCATTCTTTCCCTTTGCCGACGGCCTTATCGCCGCCGCAGACGCCGGAGCAACGGCGGTGACCCAACCGGGCGGTTCGGTGCGCGATGAAGAAGTGATCGCCGCGGCGGACGCGCGCGGCATTGCCATGGTCTTTACCGGCGTGCGGCATTTTCGGCATTGAGGCGGTCATTGAGGCCGTCATTGAGATTTTAATCGTCAAATTCTATCAGTCAATTCGGCATCAAACAAAAAACCAGCGATGAGTTTAAAACTGTATTTCCTCCGCCACGGGCAAACGCCGTTCAGCCGCGACAATGCCTTTTGCGGTTCGGGTCTCGATCCCGACATGACCGAAGACGGTTACGCGATGGCGCAGAACTTCGCCGACGCTTACAACAAAACCAAGTGGACGTCGGTGTATTGCAGCCCGCTACTTCGCACCCGTATGACCGCAAAACCGCTCTGCGACAGCATCGGCCTCTCGCCCGAAATCCGCGACGACTTGAAAGAAATCAGTTACGGCAAGTGGGAAGGGCAGTCGGTTGAAACCGTCAGCCGCGAGTATCACGACGACTACATCAAATGGACCGCCGACCCCGCGTTCAATCCGCCGACGGACGGCGAGATGGCGATTGCAATTCATCAGCGATCTCTGCGGGTGATCGAAGAAATTCGCGGCAAGGTTGACTCTGGCAACGTCTTGATCGTCTCGCACAAAGCGACAATTCGAATTATGCTGTGCGGCTTGCTCGGCATCGATGTCGGCAGATTCCGGTTTCGAATCGCGTGTCCGGTAAGTTCCGTCAGCGTGGTCGAGTTCAGTCCGCAAGGGCCGCTGCTCAAAGCCCTCGGCGACCGCACGCATCTCGACGAACGGCTTCGCAACTTGCAGGGAACCTGAAGTAAACTCTTGAAGCAAAGCATTGAGAAATATGACGCACTACACGTCAAGTTCCGGTTGGTATAGCCTCGCGTTGCCGGGTGGTTGGACGGCGGAACGCAGCGGCAACCTTGTAACTTTTTATCACCCGAACGCCGTGAGCGAAGGCTGGGGCGGGGCGTTGCAGCTTTCCGCGTTCAGCGTGCCGGAAAATGCGGAGGTGGATTTGGCGACGGAGTTCACCAAATATTTGCGCGATAAAATTTCCGGCATCACCAACCAAGATATTCAATCGGAAAAAACGGGGGAATACGAAACGGCGTCGTTCGGATTTTTCGGCAAAGAGGACGGCAGATACTGGGTGTTCTGGATGCTTTCCAAAACTCCTCGTTTGATTCTGGCGTCATACAACTGTCCCGCCGATAGTGCGGGCAGAGAAAAAGCGGACATCGAATCGATCATCGCTTCGTTAAGTATTCAAGCATGAAAAAGTGAGCGGCGAAGTATTAAGCGGCGCGGCGTTGAAGCAAAAACTATCGGCGCGGTATCAATTGGCGGAAGCGGTTCATCAAATCGGTGAGCGCGAGGTGATAATTTTCAGCGTCGGCAACAGTTACGACTTGCTGGAAAAAATTTCGGCGGATGAATTTCGGGAAGATGAAAAGATGCCGTATTGGGCGGAAGTATGGGCGTCGTCCATAGCCCTTGCCCGCTACGCCGCGTCGGCATTGAGGTTGCAGGGCGTCCGGTGTTTGGAATTGGGCGCGGGCGTAGGCGCGGTGAGCGTCTCGCTTGCGGCACAGGGCGCGGATGTGGTGGCGACGGATTATTTCGAGGACGCTTTGGATTTTATCCGGCTCAACGCGGAAACAAATCTTGTTCCGGTTGAAACGCGGTGGCTCGATTGGCGCGGAGTTACGTTGCCTGAGAAATTCGAATTCATCTTCGCCGCCGACGTGCTCTACGAACGCCGCAATCACTTGCCGGTTTTAGAAGCGATTGAAAAACTGCTTGCGCCGCACGGCACGGCTTTCGTTGCCGATCCGCAGCGGGCGGTCGCGGAAAATTTTCTTGTGCTCGCCCGTGAAAATAACTTTTCGATTGAAACCGATTTGCAGGAAATCATTTTCAACGACATGCCGCAAACGGTGGCGATTCACGGCCTTCGCCGCCCGGACTAAACGGCCACCTCAACTTATCCGACACGATGTTTGATTTCCTTAAGAAAAAATCCGCGACCGCATTGCCGACATGGACATTCACCAAGCAAGGTATTATTTGGCGTGTGATGTTTCTCGGCGGCGGTGATGAATTAAAACCCGGTGTAAAACAAAAATACATCATCGGTGAACACCGCACGTCGGCGGGGGAAAGTGCGGAACGCAAAGCGTCGTTCTTCTTGCTCGATGAACTTTCTGGCGCGGTGATTTGGGACGACTTCGCGCTGATGGATGGCGGCGGCAAACCGGTTGGTGAAGGCTGGTGGATCGGCCTCGAAACCACGTTCGACGGATTTTTTTATTTGCACGGCTATCTTGATCCAACCGTGCCGGAACACCGCGGCATTTACGCGGTCGATGCCGCATCGAAAACAATCCGATGGCAAATGCCCGGCGCGACTTACCTCTGCATCACCGAAGGCAAGATGCTCGCTTACCGCGATGAACTCGCAGGCGGGTTCGCGGAGCGGCGATATGTGTTGCTCGATTTAAAATCCGGCGAAGTCATTGAATCAATAGGAAGCCAAACGGATGAAGTGAACCGGCTGCGCGATGGCGCGGTATCCGATGCCGCGCAAGCGGGCGTGGCGTTGCCTTCGCACGTTGAAGCGGGGATGCCGCAGTTTGAGCAAGTGAAATCGATTGCGGCGAAGTACGTCAATGCGGCGGGCGTCATCGGAGGTTTCGATTTTATTGCGAGTGAAACTTACACCGTGCTCGGCTTTCATGAACAGACGGACTTGGAGATTCAAACGCTTTCGGGCAACCGCGTCAAAGCGCTCGACTACAAACTGAAACTCATCGAAACGAAAACCGGCAAGGTGCTGTTCGCCGAAACGCTCGCTTCGCAAATGTCGGGCTTGCTCGTGGATGGGTTCTTCACCAAAGGCAACACACTTTATTATGTCCGAGACCGCGCGTCGCTCGTCGCCCTCCGCCTCGCCTGAGGCTGCGGAGAAACAGAATTCACCCGACCGGATCGCGCCGCCGCGCACAGTGTCGTACCTCAAGATCATTGCGATTTACAAAGTGCTGAAGGGCATGCTCTTGCTGACCGTCGGGGTGTCGCTGCTTTTTCTCGGAGCGCGGAGCGAATGGCTGAACGCACTGACGACTTGGGTGCACGATGAACTTGCCTCGGGGCACAACCGGCTCACGCAATGGATACTTGGCCGACTCGAACATTTTCTCGGCAGTGATACCTTGCGCAACACCGGCATATTTTCACTGATCTATGCCGTCGTACTTTTTGCCGAGGGCATCGGCGTTTATCTCGAGCAGCGGTGGGCGGAAGTGTTGATGGTCGTCGCTACCGCCGGGCTGGTTCCGCTGGAAGTCTACCACTTCTTTCACCGCCCGACGCTGACGAAAGCCTTCATCATCATTGCCAATAGTTTGATCGTGTGGTACCTCTACCGCACGCTGAAGCAAAGTGAAGATCACCATCGCCGCAAGCAGGACACGGATGCCTCTGAAAAATCGCCCGAAAAATCCTCACCGAAATCCTGTCAAAATCTTAGTTAAAACTTAACAGGTTTTCGCTTGGCAATCCGCCGCCGATGTGGTGTATTTGAACCGTCCCGCCCGGGGTTCCGATAATACCAAACATTTTACTCTGATGCGTCCGATTCACCCGCCCGCCATTACGCCGTTCCCTCTGCCGCTGTTCGCCGGTTTAATACTCATCTTGGTTTCAATCCCGCTCGCCCCGCATCCGCTACCGGCGCAAACCAATTCCGCCAGCTCGATAAAATTTATTCGCCTTTCCAGCGAGCACGGCCTCTCGCAGAGCCGTGTAACCGCCGTTGCGCAAGACACCACAGGTTTTATCTGGATCGGCACGGCGGACGGTCTCAACCGGTTCGATGGTTACGAGGCTCTCAACTTTCTCAGCAGCGGCGCAGCATCCTCATTGCCCAACAATTTCATTCAAGCCTTGCTCACCGATGCCGACGGCACGCTGTGGGTCGGCACGAAGGGCGGCCTAGCGCGCAGCACCGACGGCGGCAGAACGTTCGAGGTGTTCCGGCACAACGAAAGCGATGTGAAAACCCTGAGCGGTAACAGCATCACCGTTATTTTTAAATCGCGCGAAGGCGTGCTTTGTATCGGCACGGAATCGGGCGGACTCAACCGCTTCAATGCCGCTCAAAAAACCTTCACCCGCTCGGGCCGCATGGCGACGGCTTCGGCAGGCGATAGCATCACCGCGCTCGCTGAGGACGCAAAAGGAAAACTGTGGATCGGCACAACGAGCGGAGTATTCACCTTGCAAGGCGACGACCTCGTGCGGCCAAAAGGTGAGAGTGGAAATTTTCTCGAGGGAGAAACCATCACCGCGATCGCGCCGGCCAATGACGGTATGCTCTATGTCGGCACCGCGGCAAGCGGCCTCATGCGGCTCAATCCGAACACGGGTTCAATGCCGCTTCGTTACGGATCGATTCTGCCGGGCCGCACCGACGACGAAAAAATTACCGCGCTGGCGTTCGGTGAAAAAGGCGAACTCTGGGTTGGCACGGGTGGCGCGGGACTGTTGCACTTCAATCCGAAACAAGGTCCTGAAAGTTGGCGCACCGGCGACGCCCGCGAACTCTCGGATGGCGACGTGACATCGCTCTTCCAAAGCCGCTCGGGACTGATGTGGGTCGGCACGGCGACGGACGGCATCAGCCGCTTCGAGCCGCAATCGGGCGAACGATTTGCCGCCATCGCCATCGATCACGATCATCCCGACCCTGCCCGCACCGCCAGAGTGCGCGACGAAGTTACCGCCATCTGCGAATTGCAAATTTCAGTCGCCGACCGGCGCACCGGTCAAAATAAAAACAAGCCGACGCTGCTGATCGGCACGAGCACCGGCGGCCTATACACCTTTGGCCGCGCAGGCTTTGCGATGCGGCTCACGCTCGCGCCGCCCGCCCCGAAATCACCCGCAACGGCAGCGAAGAAATCAAAATCGAAAACAAGTTCGAAACGCAGAAAAGCGTCGTCAAAAAAAACAAAGGCGACAAAAGGAAAGTCCGTAGCGGCCTCGGAAAGAAAAGCCGCACTGAAAAATACCCCGCCGAAAAATGCCCCACCGAAAAGTGAAATGCCAAGTTTGGGCCGCGACGCTGCAATTTATTCCATCATTCAAACCGCTGCGGGCAATGTATGGATCGGTACGGCAAGCGGCCTCTATCGCTACGATGCGTCCGTCAACGATACGCTTGCACTATCGCTGCTACACTTCCGCCACACGGAAAGCAACCGAAGTCTTCCGGCTGCGGCCATTACCGCGATTCACGAAGACGCGGCGGAAAATCTTTGGCTCGGCACGGCAGGCGTGGCGGGCACGGCAGGCGGCCTCTACCGTTTATCGAAATCAAATCAGCTCGATACGGTGCAGGGCGGTAAGTTCGAAATGCTCTCGCTCCCGCCGTCCCTCGCAGGCAGCGGTGTTACAGCCATTGTTGAAAACACATCAACTGTTTGGATCGGCACGGAAAACGGATTGTGCAAAACGACCGACGGCGGCAAAACTTTTGCGCTCTTCACCGCCGGGGCTTCCGGCCCAAACACCTTGAGCGGCAACCGCATCGCCTCGCTTTGCCTTGGCAAGTCCGGCGCGCTTTGGATCGGTACATCGGGCGGACTCTGCCGGACGACTGATGGCGGGGCGACCTTTGCCGCCTACCGCGAAAAAGACGGCCTTCGAAGCGACGATATCCGTGCGGTGTTGGCGGATGATCAAGGCGACCTCTGGCTCAGCACGCGCCGCGGCCTCGCCCGCGCTTCAGCCGACAGCACCGCAAATGGTGCCGTGAATGGTGATGCGAACGATTCATCGCCGGTGCTGCGCTTCCGAAACTACGACGGGCGCGACGGTCTGAAACTCGTTTCATTCAACGCCGCCGCAGCCGGGGCGGGCAATGGCGGCGCATTGTACTTCGGCGGCAAAGGCTGGGTGCACCGCTTTGTGCCCGCGATGTTGGAGGAGAAGACGTTCGTGCCGCCCGTCGTCATTACCGATTTCAAACTGTTCAATCTTTCGCAGCCGGATAAATTGGGGAAGCGTCAGATCGAACTTTCCTACAAGGAAAATTATTTATCGTTCGAATATGCCGCGCTCAGTTTCGGGCAGCCCGATGAAAATGAATACGCTTATAAGTTGGACGGCATCGATAAAGAGTGGGTCAATGCCGGTTCGCGCCGGGAAGCGACTTACAACGGCATCCGCGCGGGCGATTATATTTTTCACGTCAAAGCGGCCAACCGCGACGGCGTGTGGAACGAGGCCGGTGCAAGCGTCCTGCTCACGATTCCGCCGCCCGTCTGGGAACGCCCGTGGTTCTGGCCGCTCATCGGTTTCGCCGCATTCGGATTCACCGCCACCGGCGCGACTTGGGGCTACAAGCGGCGCGTGAGATTGATTCAACAGCGCAACAGCGAACTTGAAGATCAGGTGATCAAGCGCACGGCGGAACTGCGCGAACGCAACACGGAAATCGAGGAACGCAACCGCGAACTCGATGAAAAAAATCAGAGCATCACGCAAAGCATTTCTTACGCGCGCACGATTCAGCAAGCCGTTTTGCCCGACAACGAAAAAATCCGCGCGGTGCTGCCGGAATTTTTTATCCTCTATCGCCCGAAAGATATTGTCTCCGGCGACTTCTACTGGATGCACGATGCGGGCGAAGCGGTAATCATCGCCGTCGCCGACTGCACCGGCCACGGCGTGCCGGGCGGGTTTATGTCGATGATCGGCGATTCGTTGCTCGGCCAAATCATCATCGAAAAAAATATTACCGATCCGGCACTCGTGCTCGAAGAATTGCACAAAGGCGTGCGCCGCGCACTCGGTCAAACCGACGACATCTCCAGCGGACAGGACGGCATGGATATTGCGCTGTGCCGCATTGAAAAAAAATCAGCGGGCGGATTGCGGCGCGTGGACTACGCGGGCGGAAAGCGTCCGCTGTATTATGTCGAGAAAGGCGGGCTGGTGGAAGTGAAAGGCGATAAGTTTTCGATTGGCGGCTGGCACCGCGAGGCCGACCGCAAGTTCACGCGGCATCCGCTCGTCATTCAAAACGGCGCGATGCTTTACTTAACTTCCGACGGTTTCGCCGATCAGCCCGATACGGAAATGCGCGTCTTTGCGGCCAAACGCCTGCGTGAAATTTTGGAACGGATCGCCGCGCAGGGCATCGCCGCCCAGCACACGGAATTGGAACAATCACTCGTCAAGCATCAAGGCGCGGAAGCGCAGCGCGACGACATCACCGTGATGGGCATTCGCGTTCGCATTACGGAGTAAGAAACCCTCTGTCCTGCTTCGGCAGGACATCTCCCTTTGGCAAAGGGAGAAGCGGGGAAAAAGAGATGTTGTGGAAATCGTGAGAGATGTCGTAAAAATCATCGGAGAGAATACAAGTATTTTTTTTACCAACCTTAACGCATACCGGCGATGAACCGCGACGTGTTTGAACTCTACCGGCAGATGACTTCGGCGAGCGTCGTGGTGGCTTTCAAAGGCGCGTTCTCACAAGCGTTGCTCGTCAATCTCGGCGAGATCAT
>JACMJS010000070.1 GCA_014380515.1 Chlorobiales bacterium | reverse complement strand
CCGGTGATCGCGCAGGCCGCGAGCAGAAAGAATAAAATTGTTTTGTTCACAGGTGTCGGCGATGTGTGTTAGATAGAGCGGAAATGCGTCCGAAGCCGGACAAAAAATCGAAGCGTTATTTCAGAGCGTTGTTTTTGCGGTTGCACGTTCGGGACCGAAATTTTTCTTGGCCAAGACGACCGCGCCCACGATGGCACCCAAAAGCAACACGGAAATAATTTCGAACGGAAACAGAAATTCCGTCAGCAGTTGTTGCCCGATATATTTGGCCGTCCCGATTTCCGCCGCTACCGTGCCGAGCCGCGGCGCGATGGCCGGGGTTTTGAGACCGACGACGTAGAGCACTTCGACGAGCAGCAATCCGGCAAAAAGAATCGCAAAGCCTTTCTTGACGTCGTAGCGTTCGGTAAGCCGCTGTTCATCTTCAAGATTGAGCAGCATGATGACGAACAGGAACAGCACCATGATCGCGCCCGCATAAACGATCACTTGCACGACGGCGATGAACTGCGCCTCAAGCAACAAGTAAATGCCGCCGAGCGCGAAAAAATTAAGCACCAAAAAAAGTGCCGACGTTACCGGACTTCTCGAAAGGATCGTGCCAAGGCTGGCGACGATGGTAAGCGAGCCAAGGCCGATAAAGAATGCGGTAGATAAATTAATCTCTGGCATAGCGTAGATGTCGGTGAGAACGGTTGAGCAAGAAAATGATCCGCGCGGAAGTTCGCTGTGTAGGTTGGTTGCCGCCGCCAGTGATAGTTACCAGCCGCAGCGGTGCAAAGGTAGCAAATCACCGCGTAATGAAAAAGCCGAAGCCCTTTGTCGTTGTAACCCCTCTGCACTCCCCTTTGTCAAAGGGGAGAGTGTAAAGAAAAAAACATGTTGGAGTTCAATTGCCTTTACCTGCTTCTCCCTTTATCAAAGGGAGATGTCCGAAGGACAGAGGGTTCGACCGCGATTCAAAACCGCAGCGTGAAAGTTGTGGCAACTTTCGGTTCGGAGCGAACGCTGATCGTGCCGTGATGCAGCCGCATCAGTTCGCGCGACAGCGATAGGCCGATGCCCGACCCCGAAGGCTTCGTCGTGAAAAACGGAATGAAGATTTTTTCCTGCGCTTCCGCCGTCAAGCCTGCGCCGTTATCTTCAACCTCGATCACCGTGCGGCCTTGCCCGTCTTGAAACGCCGAAAGATGAAGTCGCGGCTGCACCCGCTCGCCGTTTAGGCTGGGCGTCATGGCGTCAATCGAATTGAGGAGCAAGTTGATGAGCACTTGCTCAATCAGCGCGGGATCGGCGACGAGTTCCAAACTTTCTGGCTCGACTTTCACCCCGACTTCAATCCGCTTTTCCTTGAACTCCGCGCCGAAAAGCCGCACCGCATTCTCGAAAAGTTCACGCACCATAACCAGTTTAAACTCCGGCGCAGGCACGCGGGCGAGATTGCGGTACGCATCTATGAAATGTAGCAATCCTTCGCTGCGCTTTTGAATCGCGCCAAGGCCGCTCTGCACATCGTAAAGGTCTTCGGGCTGAAGCTCGCCGCCCTGCGATGCGGCTTGATTGAGCAACCCGATCACTGTTGAAGCGAGCGATGAAATCGGCGTTACCGAGTTCATGATTTCGTGCGTGAGCACGCGGATCAGTTTTCGCCACGCTTCAAGTTCCGTCTCTTCCAACTCCTGCTGAATATCCTGCAACGACGCCAGCGTGAACTGTTTGCCGCCGAGCCGGAATGCGGTCGCGCGGACGATCACCTGTATGGCTTCGGTTGATGGTTGTAAACCTTGCGAAATTTTGACGAGTGATTTTCCGCCTGAGCGAAGCGAGCCGAGCCGCCCCGCCAGCAACGGATGAACCACGCCAAGGCTTTGCAGGGTTTTCGGAACAACGCCGTCAAGCCTGAGCAGACGCAGGGCGGCGGTGTTGAAGAGTTCAATCTCGCCCTGATCATCAAACGAAACGAGACCGACGCCGATGTGCTGCACCACTGTTTGCAAATACTGAAACTGTTCTTCCTTCCCCGCACGGGCGCGGCGGAAATCCTCAACGACGGATTCGAAGGCTTTGGAAAGTTCAACGAAATCTTTTCCGCGCAGGTCGCTCGTAAATGTTTGCGTGAAATCTTCGTGGCGGATCGAGTGCAGAAACCGCGTGAGGTCGCGCGACGTTTGCTCGGCATATCTGATGAGCGCGTAAAGTTGATACAGTATTGCAACCGCAAGAAGCACCAGCGTGGCTACGAGCGCGGTCGTCAGCCACAAATAAACCAGTGCGGTGATCGAGGCGGCAAGCAGCAGCACCCGCAACGCAATCATCACCCGAAAATTTTTATAGATCATTTCCATCTGGTCATAAGCCGTAGCGTTCGATGCGGCGGTAGAGCGACGTGCGGGTGAGGCCGAGTTCGCGGGCGGCTTCGCTGATATTGCCGCCGTGCTTCGATAGCATTTTTCGAATCACCGTCTTTTCGACTTCTTCCAGATTGTAACTCTCGAACACGAGACCGTTTCCGGGCGCGTTGGAATCACCGTCTGAAAGTTCGAGGGTTTGTGAGGCTGTACCGGTAAAAAAATCTTCGGATTGAAAGGCTTCCGTGCCGCTCAAAATAACCGCGCGTTCGGCGGCGTGTTGAAGTTCTCGCACATTGCCCGGCCATGAATAACCCGCCAGCGTGCGGGCGGCGGCATCGCTCAGAGGCTTCGGCGAACGGTGATATTTTTTCGAATAGACCGCAAGAAAATGTTCCGTGAGCGTCAAAATATCTTCCCGCCGTTCACGCAGCGGCGGCAACCGCAACTCAACCGTGTTGATTCGATAGAGCAAATCCTGCCGGAATTTTTTTTCGGCGACGAGCGTCGCAAGGTTCGCATTCGTCGCCGCAATCAAACGCACATCGATGTGGCGCGGGCTGTTCGTCCCGACGCGGGTAATGCTTTGGCTTTCAATCGCGGTAAGCAACTTCGCTTGCATCGGCAAGGATAAATTTCCGATTTCATCGAGGAACAAAGTGCCGCCCGAAGCCGCCTCGAAGCGTCCGGCGCGATCTTCTTTGGCGTCGGTGAAACTGCCTTTGGCATGGCCGAAGAGTTCGGACTCAAACAAGGTTTCGCTAAGCGCGCCCATATCGACGCTGATGAAAACTTCTTTCGCGCGCTTCGAATGCCGGTGCAGTGCCCGCGCGACGAGTTCCTTGCCCGTGCCGTTCTCGCCCAAGATCAGCACCGACGCATCCGTTGCCGCGACTTTATCAATCGTGCCGAAAACCTTGTGCATCGCAGCCGAAGAGCCAAGCATCTCGCCGTAGGGCTGATTTAAATCGCGCGCAAAAATTTCCTGTTGCGACCGCAGTCGCAGAGCTTCAAGTTTTGAGGCACGCAGCATCAGCGCGGCGGATACGGTGGCGATGAGTTTTTCATTTTGCCACGGCTTGAGCACAAAGTCCGTCGCGCCCGCTTTGACCGCCCGCACCGCCATGCCCACATCGCCATAGGCCGTGATGAGAATAACGACCGCCGCCGGATCAAGTGCAAGAATTTGATGGAGATAATGAAAGCCTTCGTTACCGCTGGCGGTGTCGGCGGTAAAGTTCATATCGAGCAGGATGAGATCGTAAGTCCCCGCAGCGAACCGTTCGGCGAGACGCTCGGGATTTTTTTCGGTGTCGACTTGCCGGACGTGTTGCTTCAGGAGCAACCGTGCCGCGAGCAACACATCCGCATCGTCGTCAATGACGAGAATTTTTCCGGTGTTCGGCATGAAAAGTTCAGGTAATGCAAAGATGGCAAGGCAAACAGATCGCAAACGTATAGCAACGTATCGCAAAATGTGTTCCATGAATTTGCAGCGAGGAATGCGGTAAGAAGATAGTGTCTTTCGCCGGAAGGTGTTCGCCAGCGTGCGCGTCGCGGTACAAACGTCCGAAAGTGAACAGGCATCGCCGCAGAAATCCGCATCCGCACTGCAAAAACCGACTGGCATAGTTATTGAAAAGCAAGGTGTAATCACTGACTGAACATGCAAATGCAAGAAACGAAACCGAAATCCGATCTCTTCAAAGTGTTGCGCGGCAGCGCATCTCAAACGCCGCCCGCGCCGGCGGTTGCCTCCGCATCCATGGATCGCAAACTTGAAAAGAAAACTTGGACGCCGCAGCGCCTTGCGATCATTGCCGGAATCACGCTCGTTACCGTGTTGATTATTTATGCGGCCCTGAACAGCGGCGGCTCACGGCTGGGCGTCAGTGCTGAAAAACTCACCGTCTCAAAAGTGTCTCGCGGCAAGTTCCAAGAATTTATTCCTGTAACCGGCACGGTGTTGCCGCTGCGGATTATTTTTTTAGACGCCATCGAGGGCGGACGCATCGAAAAAATTTACATCGAGCAAGGCAGCACCGTCAGCGTGGGCGATACGATTTTAAAACTCGCCAACTCAAACTTTCTGCTTGAGGTGATGAACCGCGAAGCCCAACTCTTTGATCAGCAAAGCAACTTGCGCAACACGCGGCTTACGATTGAACAAACCACCATCGCTCGCAAAAGCGAAGCGTTACAAGTCGGCAGCGATTTATTGGATCAAACCGCGCTCTACAACCGCACGATGGAATTGATGAAATCGGATTTGGTGAGCAAGCAGGAAGCGGAGCAAGTCAAAAATAAATTCGAGTATCTGACGAAGCGCGAAGCTCTCGTGCGTGAAAGTTTGCGGCAAGATGCGGCATTGCGCGAGTCGCAATTGAAAGAGATGAACGCCGCCGAGAAACGGTTGCAGATGAACCTCGCGGCGGTGCGGCAAAGTTTGGACAACCTCGTCGTGCGGGCGCCGCAGCCGGGACAACTGTCGATTCTTGATGCCGAGATCGGACAAAGCAAAACCGCGGGCGAACGGCTCGGACAGATCGATTTGAACAACGGCTTCAAAGTCCGCGCGGGCGTCGATGAATACTACATCAATCGTGTGAGCCTTGGGCAAACGGCGGAAGTCTCCATGCCGGGCGGCGGGAAATCGTACCGGCTCACCGTCAAGAAAGTTTTTCCAGCGGTCAAAGACGGCAAGTTCGACATCGATTTCGAATTCGTGGGCGATGTGCCCGAAGCTATCCGGCGCGGACAGACGTTGCAACTGCGGTTGGAACTTGGGTTACCTGCGGAAGCCCTGCTGGTCGCACGCGGCGGGTTTTATCAAAAGACGGGCGGCAACTGGATTTACGTCATTGATAAATCGGAAGGCGTTGCGGTGAAGCGTGGCATCAAACTCGGGCGACAGAATCCTGAATTTTTCGAAGTGCTGGACGGCTTGAAAGCGGGCGAGGAAGTTATCACTTCGAGCTACGACAACTTCGGCGAGAACGATAAACTCATTTTGAAAAAGTGAAGGTGGGCTGATCGCACCGATAGACATTGTAAGGGCGAGGCCACAGAGCGTAAGCTCGGTGAACTCGCTATCGCCCTTACGAAGAAATGAAAAAAAATAAACAAGGAGATTGAACATGATTCGATTGAAGAATTTGAAAAAACTGTACCGGACGGAAGAAGTTGAAACGACCGCGCTGCGGGACGTCAATCTTGAAATCAAAGCGGGCGAATTCGTGGCGATCATGGGGCCATCGGGCTGCGGCAAATCGACGTTGCTCAACATTCTGGGGTTGCTTGATAATCCGTCGGAAGGCGAGTTTCATTTCGGTGAGCAGGAGATTGCGAAATTCAGTGAGCGCGAGCGGGCGATGCTTCGAAAATCGAACATCGGATTTGTGTTTCAGTCGTTCAATCTGATCGATGAACTGACGGTGTATGAAAACGTCGAGCTGCCGTTGCTCTATCTCGGATTTTCGGCGGGCGAGCGGCAGGCGAAGGTCGATGCGGTGCTGGCCGATATGGGCATGATGCACCGGCGCGATCACTTCCCGCAGCAACTGTCGGGCGGACAGCAACAGCGGGTTGCGATTTCGCGCGCGGTGGTCGCGCGTCCTAAATTGATTTTAGCCGATGAACCGACGGGCAACTTGGATTCGCAGAACGGCACGGATGTGATGAAACTCCTCAGCGATCTCAACCGCGAAGGCACAACGATCATTATGGTTACGCACTCGCCTGCGGACGCGGACTACGCGCGGCGGATCGTTCATCTTTTCGACGGGCATGTGGTTACTGAGAATCTGAAGGAGGCGGCAAATGTTTAAAAATTATTTCAAAGTGGCGTGGCGCAATCTCGTGCGGCACAAAGCGTATTCGGCGATCAACATTGCGGGCTTCGCCACCGGCATCGCGTGTTGCCTGCTGATGCTGCTCTATGTGTGGGACGAACTTTCCTTCGACCGCCACTTTCCCGATCACGCATCTCTCTATCGCATCACCGCCGACTATCACTTCGGCGATGACGTTTCCCGCAATGCCATGACGCAAGAACAACTCGCCGCCGCGCTCCGCACAAGCTATCCGCAAATCACCGGCGCAGCGACGATGCGCAATTGGGGCAGCGTACTCTTGCGCCGCACCGGTGATACGGCATCAACGGTTCAGACGCAGAACTTTAATGAAGAAATGATCACATATACCGACAGTGCCTTTCTGCCATTGCTCGGCGTGCGCTTCATTGCAGGCAATCCACAGACGTCGCTTGCTGCGCCGAACAGCGTTGTCATTACCGAAAGCGTGGCGAAGAAATATTTCGGTGAAACCGCCGCCGCAGAAGTTTTGAACCAAACGCTGAAGTTTGATAACACCGACGACGCGGTGATCACGGGCATCGTTGCGGACTTTCCGGCGAACTCGCATTTGCAGTTCAACATTTTCCGTCCGATGGAAAAATGGGAAGGCTGGGAAATGACCGAGCGCGGCGATTGGACGGCGCACAAGTTCTATACCTACGCACGCCTTCGAAGCGGTGAAGACCCCACGGCGTTTGCTGAAAAACTTTCCGCCGATCTGTTGCGCCAGCATCTCACCCCGCGACTCAAAGTCCGAATGACCGCCACTGATTATTACCGCGTTCACTTGCAGCCCGTAACCGACATCCGGCTTTTCTCCAACCTCGACAACGAACTCTTCGGCAATGGCCGCGGCGACCTGCGGCTCGTCTATGGGTTCTCCGCACTGGCGCTCACGCTGCTCGCCATCGCTGTCATTAACTTTATGAATCTTTCAACCGCGCGGGCGTCGCAACGCGCCACGGAAGTCGGCGTGCGCAAAGTACTTGGTTCAACCCGCGGCGCGCTCGTCATGCAGTTCCTCACCGAATCGTTCATCACCACCACGATTGCTTTTGCCTTCGCGCTGCTCTTCGTTGAACTTGCGTTGCCGTTCTTCAACAGCCTTGCGGGAAAAACCATCACGCTCGGCTCGCTGGGTTTGATGGCGATTCCGGCGATGCTCGGATTTTTGATCGTTGTCAGTTTGCTCGCGGGAAGTTATCCGGCGTTTTATCTCTCGCGGTTTCAACCGGCAGCGGTGATGAAAGGATCGCGGTCGCTGGGCGTGAAAGGAAAAACTTTGCGCAGTGCGCTTGTCGTGTTTCAGTTCGCCGCATCGATTGTGCTCATCATTACAACGGCGGTGATTTACAATCAACTCAGTTTCACTCAAGAGAAGCCGCTCGGTTTCGACCGTCAACATGTTTTACTGACGAGCGTGCCGAATAAGCCCGATGCGTATCGGGCGGAAGTGCAAAAAATTTCCGGCGTGGTCAGCGTCGCCGCAACGCCGTTCGTGCCGATTCCCAACACGGTTCGATACATGATTCCTGTAACACCCGAGGCCGGTCAAGGCCGCACGGACGCACCGCAAAAACCCATCAAGATGTTTGGCTGGTGGGCGGATTTCGATTACTTGCAAACGATGGGCATCACGCTTGCCGAAGGGCGTGACTTCTCGCGCGAGGTGCGTTCGGATTCGGCGGCGTGTCTGATCAATGAATCGGCGGTGGTGAAATTAGGGTGGACGGACAAAGTGAACCCGATTGGCAAAACGCTTTCGTTCAAAGATTACGGACAGGATACCGCGCGAACCTTTACCGTGATCGGCGTCATCAAAGATTTTCATTTCAATTCGCTGCGCGACCCGATTAAGCCGATGCTGATGCGCGTCGTCAATGTCGGCGGACGTCTGAGCATTCGCTATGCCGCCGCAACCGATCTCAAAACTTTGATCAAGGCCTGCGAAACCGTCTTCCGAAAAGCCTCCGCCACCGACCCCTTCACTTACAGTTTGATGTCCGATGACGTCGGCAAGTTTTATGACACTGAACAGCGCATCGGCAAAAGTGCGGCGGCCTTCGCAGTGCTGACGGTGATCGTGGCGTGTTTGGGATTGTTCGGACTTGCGGCTTTCACTGCCGAACAGCGCACGAAAGAAATCGGGATTCGAAAAATTTTGGGCGCGTCGGTGCAAAGTATCACGGCCTTGCTAACGAAAGATTTCTTGCGGCTGGTTGTGATTGCGTTTCTGGTTGCCGCGCCGCTCGGTTGGTACGCGGGTACACGGCTCTTGGAAAATTATGCTTACCGGATTGAGCTGACATGGCCGCTCTTTGCAACGGTGGGTGCGGCGGTCTTAATGATTGCGGCTTTGACGGT
>JACMJS010000069.1 GCA_014380515.1 Chlorobiales bacterium | reverse complement strand
GTCGGGGCGAAGGCGCAAAGCAGCGTACCCACGGTGAAGCCTGCGTAAAGCGTAAGCAGCGCGGTTTTGCGATCAAATCTATCGATGAAAAACGCGCCGATGAGTCCGAAGATCGCCGCGCTGAACGTGTAGGCCGAAACCATCAATCCGAATTCCTGCGGGCCGATATTGAAGACGCGCATAAACTGCGGGCCGAGCGGCATCATAATGACGAAGTCGACGATGTTGGCAAACTGAATCGCCGCCAAAACAAATAGGAGCAAGCGTTCTTTGCCGGAGTCGCCCGCCGCCGGAGAAGATGCGAGGGAAGAAGAAGGAATGGTCATAAAATAAAATCGAGGTATTGAAGTCTGAATGATTCAAGAAGAAATGTTCACTGTTACAATGTCTTTGCAGCGCGACGTCGTTGCGTTTTACTTGCTCACGTAACCAACCGTCGCATTCTCGAAGGAAACAAACTGGCTGGTACTGCCTAACCAATCGGAGATGACGGTTGCTTGCTCGGTAATTTTTTGTGCGGCCAGAACGCTTTCTTTATCCCGCCATCGGATGATCATCAGCCAAGTGTCTTCGCTGAGTTGAACCAACTCGGTGCCGATGTGTCCCGCGATGGTGTGCACGAATTCATCGACCTTCATCCTTCCTTCGAGAAATTTGGTAACGTTTTCCGGGGATACTTTGAGGCGAACAATCTCAATCGCTTGTCCGACGGCTGGATTCATGTTTGAACGAATTGAAGTTTGTGAATGAATGAAAGTCTTCCATTTGCCACATCAAATTTACGCAAGCCCGTTCTACTTTCTTGCTGAAGGCGAAGTTTCAACAGTGCCGCTTGAATTTTTTTCAAGCAACAGGCTCTGAAACCCGCGTCGGCAGCGGAGTTTGGCGGGACGGTTGCGATGAATTTAGAATCCGGTGCACTGCATTTTGTCCCGATAAACATACGCCCGCAATGCCTTGCCCGGGATAAACCGTATCGCCGACGAGATACAATCCCTTGAACGGCGTAACCGGCGCGATGAGATCAAAGACGTTTTTCTCCATCGTGTTCGGCAGCCCGCCCACGCGCCCGTTTTTTCTGAACGTCCATTCTTGCCACGACTTCGGCGTCGCTGATGTTTTGAACACGATGTCCGCTTGGCTGAACCCCGCGAGATGCCGCTCAAGATGCGCGAAAATAAATTGTTCCACTTCAGCTTTCTTCGTGGCATAACTTTCACCCGCCTGTCCGTCAGGTTCAAGCCACGGTTCGGCGACGGTGTGCATCGAGACGGAAAAGAGCCGGATGCCTTCGGGCTGCCGCTGCCGATCATCAGCTGCGGAAAGCGAAATGAAAAATGATTTCGAGGTACAGTGCGGTACGGGCGCATCTAAAACGAATTGATGGTGCAGCGTGAGATTTTCCGGTAAGTGATTTTTCACCGCAACGCTCATCGTAAATGCGCCCCAGCCGAAGGAAAATTTTTGCGAGAGGCCGCGAAAGTGTTCGCTGATACGGCCTTTGGTGAGCGTGGCCATGTTCCAAATCGTGGCGTTGCTGACAAGTTCTTTCGATTCAAACGTGTTACCGCTTGCCGTCGTAACTTTAAAGCCGTTACCCGTCCGTGCGATGAGCGTAACTTCCTCGCGGAATTTAATGTCGCCGCCCAGCGACTTGTATTTTTGAATAATCGTTTCTGCAAGCGCGAGGATGCCGCCGTAACTGTAGAAGTTGCCGCTGTTTGTATAGGCCAGACACGGCGCGGCGTAAAGAAACGGCACTTGCGCCGACGTCGCTTGCGAAGTGATCATCAACTGTTCATCGCAAAACCGCACGAAGTCGCTGCTGCCGTCGAGACCATGTTGCTTGATTACATCAAGCGTGGGTTTGAAGAGGAATCGAAGTTTGGGAAAATCGAGCGGCGAGTTGTGCGTGGCGAGTTGCCAATAATCATTGAAGTCTCTGGGCGGAAACGTCCGGTTGCGTTCGGAAACCTGCCAGACGAAATCGCTCAATCGAAACACAAGTTGCCAAAACTTTTCGACCTGCGTTTTTGAAACGTTCGTCTCCGCGAAAAACTTCCGGTAGCACTCTTCGATCCAAGCGGATTTATCTTTGTAGCGAATGATGTTTTTATCCGCGAAGTGCACCGTCATCGAGGGCGAGAGTTCAACGACGGGAAAAGTAATGTTAAGTTCCGTTTCAAGATTGCGGAGCGGTTGATGTTCATCTAAACCGACGATGGTCGTTGCTCCCGCTTCGAAAATAAATTTCTCGCCGCCGTGCTTGACGGTGTAGGACGATGCACAGCCGCCCGCAACGTGGCTGCCTTCGAGCGTCATCACGCTGAACCCGCGCTTTGCCAAGAGCGATGCCGCCGTAAGACCGCCGATGCCGCTGCCAATAACAATGAAATCGTACTGCATTGAATAAAGTGATGGTGCGAAGGTTTGCCGTGTGTATGAACTGAACTCTCGAAGTGAAAATAAGGCTCAAAGGTTTCGGCGTGAATGTGTAAGTTTGACGGAGCGCAACCGGTCTTAAAACCTGTGCCTATGCACCGGTCATTTTTCTTGAACCTAAACTCAATCAACGATGCCAGAAAATCAAATAAGTACAACCGAGCGCGGCCGGAGTGGGCGCGGCGGCGTGATTACCGATGTGCTTTACAATATCGGCGTTGCACTCGATACGGGCGTATATATCGCGGCGAAAACCGTTTCGGACGCCAGTCGGAGTGTTGCCGATTCAATCTCCGAAAAGACCTCATCGCCTTCGGAGCGGAAAATAAAAATCGACATCGAAGTTCAAAAGCCGTAGACCCGCAGCCGGAAAGGCGAGAGCGGCAATGCAAGATGATGGCATCGGAAAGCTCGAAAAGAAAAAGGCGATACACTTTCGGTATCGCCTTTTAACTTTTAAACGCGATGACGCGTAATGATGGCGGTTACTTCACCAACAACATTTTTTTTGTCGCAACGTTTGTCCCCGATGCACTCGCGGCGGAGAGGCGATAAAAATAAACGCCGCTCGAAAGCCGCGATGCGTTGAACGCCGCCGTGTAATTGCCCGCCGCCTGCTTGGCATTGACCAAAGTTTGCACCTCGCGCCCGAGCACGTCAAAGACTTTCAACTTCACATCCGCCGCCAACGGCAATTGATAGCGGATCGTCGTCTGCGGGTTGAACGGGTTCGGATAGTTTTGGGCGAGTACAAAAGTTTGCGCGGGCAAGGCGGAAGATGCCCCCACCGCCGATGTGGCTTGATTGTCCCATTCATAGCGGAAGGCGCGGTAACTGTAGATGCCCGTCGGAAGGCTGGCTTCATATACCTTCTCGCCGCTCGCGGTTACTTCCGTAACCGACGGATTCGTTGATCCCCATCCGATAACGGTGTTGCCATTGGAGAGGCGTTGAACGCTGCCCATGGCGAAACCGTAAATATCCGGCACGCTGCGGTATTGCCACACGAGCGTTGCGGTTTTATTCATTTCATCCAGTTGATATTCAACCGCGCGCGAAAAAGAAGGTTGGCCGTTGGGTCGGTAGTTGCCGTTGTCGAACAAAATAATATTGCCGTTGGGCAGACGGCGAATGGAGTGTTGATGCGAGAAGCGAAGTGAATCGTTGATGAATTGAAACTCATTGTTCTTGCCGCCGAGCCGCCAGATGATCTCGCCCGTCGTACGGTTGATCTTTGTGATTTCATCTATATGCCGCGACGACACGAGCCAGTTACCGTCGGTATCAAGCTCGATGGCGTTGCCGTGGGCATAGTCAATCGTCGCTGCATTCAAATCTTCATGTGTCGCATCGGTAACTTTGAAATTACCGCTGTCCTGACTGCGCCATTCGAAAACGACGTTTTTTTCTGTATCAATTTCCTGCAAGATCAAATTGATGACCGTGATCGCCTTGGCTGTATCCGCGCCCACGCCTGCCAACTGCGACTTCTGTAAGGCGTCTGCCGGTTGATAATCATAACTCATCAGTAACGCATGGCCGTTGGAAAGCACTTGAAGTTCGTGCGTATCGGTTGAGTAGCCGTTGCCGCAGCGAAAGGTATCGACGACGGCGTAGGTGCTGTCGAGCGCAAGGAAAGACAAGGTGGGGATGTCGAAGTACGTCAGCCTGCCATCCGGTTGAAGTTTGAAGTCCAAACTATTGCTCACTAGCAATCGACTGAAAAACGCCGCGCCGTTGTTCTCAAGAATAAGCAAGTGAGGCGTGTTCGGAATCGCAGTATCGAACGGAAAGTTCGAAAGGAAAATTCTGCCGCTCGCCGGATTATTATCGTTTATCACCGTGATGGCGGGCAGCAGCGAAACCGAATCCTCAGCTGAAGAGGCCGTGCCTTGGCTTTTGCTTTGACCTTTCGGGGCGGAGCGTTGCTCCGAAAGCAATGATGCCAGCGGCGGCATGACGATTTCTTTTTCTGCAATCGAAAACGAAAACGACGCCCCAGCCAACGGCTGTCCGCCCGCATCCGGCAAGCCCCCCGCGACTTTTACCGTTACACGTTCGCCGAAAGCGAACGGCAAGCCGGGTGTGAAGATGAGTGTCTTGCCATCGCTGCTTGATCTCAACTTGCCGGAGTGTGCGCCGCTTTGCGAGCCGGTTACAGCAATCATATCGGTTGTCAGACGCGACGCATCAATGCGCCCGCCCGCACGAACGGTGATTGCGGTGCGCGGTGAGACGTTGGTTGCGTTAGGTCTCGGAGCGTGATACTGAAAGGTTTGTGAAGGTTGAGCGGACGAAGCGGAAGGCAGCAAAAAGAAAAGCAGCAGAGCAGAAAGTGCGAAGCGAAGTCTCATGTACAGGTGTTGTTTCGGGTTTGCTGATGACTGTGCAGCGTTCCTGTTACACACGCAAGTCTATGAAGGTTTAACTTCGCCCGTCAATCAGCGTCAAGTCAAAGAGAATCAAGAAGAGGTCGAAGAGCGTCAGGAAGAAAAGAGCGGACGAAACAACCACAGCGGAAAAACCGCGCCTGCAGAAAAAACGGGTTGCGACTCGGGAATTTCGAGAAAGCCGTCGCACGCTAAGAGACCCGCAAAGTCGCCGGAGGTATTGCTTTCGTAAGGCGTCGCTGAAATCACGGCATCACTGCCAAACGAAATGTTGACCGGCGGGAAATACGTCAGCGGTGACGCGAAGCACACATCCGAAACAAGTCTTGCCAGAAGCGGCGCGGAAGTTTCAAAGCCGGTCGATTTCAACAGCCACGGCACGGCGTAACGCACCGCGCACAGCATCACTGAAACCGGGTTGCCCGGCAAGGCGAACACCGTTTTGCCTTCCGTACTTTGGCCGAACCACATCGGCTTGCCCGGTCGCTGCTTGACGCCATGAAAAATTTTCTTGACGCCAACTTGCGTAAGCATCTCCGGCACGTAATCTTTTTTGCCCATCGACACGCCGCCGGAAATAATGAGGACATCAAAAGCCGCAAGCAGTTCGCTGAACTTCAAACGGAGTTCGTCTTCATTGTCCCGAACATGAAACAGGGTTGCGGGAATACGGCAGGCCGATAAGAGCGAGTGAATTGCGTATCCGTTCGTGCGGCGAATTTCATGTGGCTGCGGCACCGCATTGACTTCCGCCAATTCATCGCCGGTCGTTACAACGGCTACGCGCGGCACACGGCTGACAAGCACCGGTGATTTTCCGACGCTCGCCGCAACCGCAATCTCCGCCGCCGACATCATCGCACCTTGCCGCGCAAGCACATCACCGGCCTTGCGATCCGAGCCTTGCAAATGAACGAACTGAAATTTTTTTTTGGCGCCCGATTCCCGGGCGACCGCGAATTTTCTTGAGCCTTCCGTTTCAATCGAAACATCTTCAACGCAAATTACAGTGTCGCAACCTTCGGGCAGCACGGCGCCCGTCATCACCTCGATTGCGGCGTGTTCATCATCAAGTTTTGTTTGCGGCATTCCGGCAGCCTCAACCGCGGTGAGTTCGAACCGCCGTAAACCCTCGTCCCATGCGGCATAGCGGAGGGCGATGCCATCCATCGTAATGCGATTGAAAGGTGGGAAGTCGCGGTCGGCAATTAAATCCTCGCGCAGCACGCGGCCTGTCGCTTCGGTGAGCGGACAAAGTTCAGCCGGTTGCAACACGCAATGCTGCATCACCAAGGCCTCAGCTTCGGCAACAGAAATCATCGTGAAAACAGAAAAGAGTTGAAGCCGGAGAATTTTTATCGCGGTGCAAATAAAATGATGCACGCACCGGCGAGGCAGAACAGCACGCCGATCACATCCCACAAATCAGGATACGCCCGCTCGATCAGCATCAGCCAAGCGACGGAAGCCGCCACGTAAATTCCGCCGTAGGCTGCGTAGGCGCGGCCTGCAAACGCGGTCGGGGCTTTCGTCAGCAGATAGGCGAACATGGTGAGCGATAGAACGCCCGCGAAACTGAAGAGAAATGATTTTCCCAACCGCAGCCACGCCCAGAAGGCGAAGCAACCGGCGAGTTCGAAGAAGGCCGCCGCGATGAAGATTCCGATAGAGTTCATCACCAATACCTTTCTTCCTTCCACGGATCGGCGGTCATGCTGTAGCCGTTTTGTTCCCAGAAGCCCGGGCGATCTTTGGCGATGAACTCCAAGCGGTTGATCCACTTCGCACTTTTCCACGCATAGCGTTTCGGCACGAAGAGCCTGCACGGGCCGCCGTGTTCCGCCGTCAGCGGCTGGCCTTCCCACGAGTGGCAGAGCAGCACATCGTCGTCGTTTAAAACTTCGAGCAGCATATTGGCTGTATACCCGCCGTAGCAATGCGCCATCACCGCCTTCGCTTCAGATTTGATTTTAACGAGCGAAAGCAGATCGCGGATGTGCACGCCGGTCCACACTTTATCGAACATCGACCACGCGGTTACACAGTGGAAATCCGCCGTGAGCGATGTTTGCGGCATGGCCATAAATGTTTGCCAATCAAACTCGACCGGTGATTCCACGAGGCCGTCAAGTTTAAATTTCCATTCTGTGGTATCAACCATCGGCGTCGAGCCGTAGGTGAGCACGGGAAATTTGAGCGTAACATGTTGGCCTGCGGGCAACTTCTCTTGGCCGAAGGAATTTTTTTGTCCTTTCAATTGGCTGTCTCTTTCGGAAAGGCTCATCGGCGGCGGCGGTTAAAAGGTTATGACAAATAAATAACCCGGCGAAGATAAAACGTCGGGCGGCAAAAAATAATTTTCCCGTTACATTTCCCCTGAAGTTTTTTCTCAAAAAAGTAAAGCGATGAATACGGAACTTTCACATTTGGATTCTAAAAACAATCCGGCAATGGTGGATGTCGGCGGC
>JACMJS010000068.1 GCA_014380515.1 Chlorobiales bacterium | reverse complement strand
TCTTTGGGCGGAATGGAATTGGGCGGCATTGCGGATGAGAGCGGCAACGGCACGCCGAGCAATTCGCCCAACTTCTCGGCAAGTTCAAGCCGCGTCTCTTCGCCTTTCTTCGGCGCAAAGATCACGCCGAGCACCGCGCCGAACGACGCGCCGATGAGCGTGCCCCAAAACATGCCTTGATAAAATCTATCCCGTTCCATCAAATCGTCGTTTGGTTTATAAGATTTACAAGATTTAAAAGATTTAAAAGTTCTGACAGCACAAAAACAACACCCGATGAACACTCAGGAATAGACCCGGCCTTTCCAGACGACTTTGCGGTCGAAGAGCAGCATCGCCGGAATAATCATGAGCGTCAGATAATAGTAGAGTTCGAAGAGCGGCACGAACACCACCAGTTCCAGCGACCGCAGCCGGGAGAGCGGCGTAAGGAGAAAGAGTAAATCAGTAAGCATCTTCACCGCAAAAAATGCCAGCGCGACGGGCAACGGCAACATAAAAAATGCGAGCGCGGTGGCGACATGCGTAACGAGGCCGATGACGAATGTTACCATCGTTTTGGCTTTGGCTTCCGTGCCGCCCAGAATCCACCGCTTCTTTTGTTTGTAAAGTTCCGCCAGCGTAACGAGCGGCTCGGTCGTATTGTTGGTCTCGTGCTCGAGCGGATAAGCGATCTTCCAGCTTGTCGAACTGATCGCTTGAAAGAGCGCGAAGTCTTCGGTTACACTGAACGCGACTTTTTCGTAGCCGCCTACTTCCATATACACCGCCTTGCGAAACGAAAAATTATTTCCGATCCCGCCGCCCGGCATTCCCAACCCCGCCATCGCTGAACCCATCGAGAGCAAGTAGTTCCAATCCAGCGACTGGAGTTTTTCAAAGAGCCGCGTGGCGAGCGGCATCGCGGCGGATGACAATCGCGGCAGCGTGGTGCTGCAAATCAAACCCGTCCGCGGGGTGAAGTACTTCAAAATGTCTTTCGCCCACGATGACTGCACGGTACAATCGGCGTCGGTCATCAAAATAAATTCACCTTTGGCCAGATGCACCGCCTGATCAATCGCATTGCCCTTGCCTTTGATGGCGGTAGCGGCAACGCTGTGATAGCGGACGAACGGAAATTTTCCGGCGTAATCCTGAATGATTGCCGCCGTGCGGTCGGTTGAGTGATCATCGGCGATGATGACGTCCAATTTCTCCGGCGGATAATCGAGTTGCGTGAGCGAATCCAAGCAGCGTCCGATGTTATGCTCTTCGTTGCGTGCGGCGACGACGACGGTAACGACGGGCGGTTCGGCAAAAATGTGGACCGGAAACTTCCGCGTCAGGCCGTAGAGCATCAACAGCGTTTCGCTCACATAGAGCGCGAGAGCAAAAAAGGTAATGAAGAAAAAAATTTCTGTACCCGACATTGCCTGTTGAAGCCCGTTGAGAACCGTTGAAAATGTTAGAGTGGCTGCGGTGAATATACGCGGATTCAACCGCAAGTCTGTAAGCGGCGAACAGTTAAGGGAAATGAGCGGGCAACAGGGAAAAAGCGAAGCCGTTCGTTTGTGCTGCGGCAATGAACCGCGGCAAGACGGTTTGCAGTTTGTCAATGGTATTTACGCCGTCGTGCAATACAATAATGTCGCCCGCCGTCGCCCGCTCCAAGCGGCGCGAGAGACGCGCCGTGTTTACCGTCGTATCAAAATCGCCCGGCATCAGCGACCACATCACCGCAGCAAGACCTTGTTGTCTCAGCCGTTCAGGTTGAGCGCGATGAAATTTTCCGTAAGGAAAGCGGAACAGGTGAGATGACGGTGCGAACGCCTCGATCAGGCTTTCGGTGCGCCGCACTTCGGTATCGAACATATCATCGGAGATGCCGCGCGGGTGTGAAAACGAATGGTTGCCGAGCGTATGTCCTGCGGCGGCGATCTCCCGGGCGAGCGACGGATACCGTTCTATATTCTTCCCGATCAGAAAAAACGTGGCTTTTACTTTCGCATCGGAAAGCAAGTGTAAGAGTTGCGGCGTGGCGGGCGAGGGCGCGTCATCGAACGTAAGATACAGCGTTCGCGCCGCGCCGCTTTTATGGAAGCAAACACGAGGAAAAATAAGATCAGCCGCTTTCGGTACGCGCACGAAATACATGGCTATCGAGTTGAGGTTCGAGTTGATGTTGAGGTTACTGCCAAATCCTTCGACCTTTCCACGTGTATCCGCCGGAGATGCGGGCAAGTTGTGCTGCCGGAGCGCAGACGGAAACATAGAGCAGTTGCAAGAGTTCAGCGAAAAAAAAGTACCGCATCCATTTTGCCTTGCCGAACCGAACGGCGATGCGCCGCATTGAAAAAAAATCGACGCTGCATTTCACCGCAACCGCAAATCCCGCCGCCAAAATCCACGCATCGCCGAACCACATCCAGAGCGGCGAAAGCAGTACGACTAAATTGAAAACATAAAGCAGCGCGAGCGTCAGCACGAAGCCGAGTGAAATCTCGCGGTAGCCCGTGCCCTTCGATGCCCAGCGGATGCGTTGTTTGAGAAACGCTTTCAAGTTGCCCGTGCCCGGCGTCGTTACGGCGGCTTCGGGTGAAGCGTTGAAGATGACTTTGTATCCCGCGCGGAAAATCTGCCGCATCACGTGTTCATCATCGCCGGAGGTGAACCGCGACGCAGCAAAGCCGCCCGCTTGTTGCCACGCCGATTTTAAATACGCAAGGTTCGCTCCGTTGCAAATCGCCGGAGTCCCGCTCCACACGAGGCTCGCACCGACGCCGATGAGCGACAAAAATTCCAACGCTTCGGTTTTCTCGAACAATGTTTGACCTTCACAATCTTCACGGTAAAACACCGGCATCGACACCACACCCACGCCCGCACCGGCAAACGACGTTGTGATTTCTGAAATCCAAGTTTCGGGAACCGTACAATCCGCATCGGTGCAGGCGATGATCTCACTTTGCGCCACCGCAATCCCCGCGGCAATCGCCGCTTTCTTTCCCGAAGGAACGGGCAATCGCACGATGCGAAGTTGGGTGGGCAATGAAGATTCAAAACCTTCGGCAATTGCAACCGTCGCATCTTCGGAAGCATCGTCGATCAAAATAATTTCGTCGGGTGCGCGGCGTTGCCGTGTCAATGAATCCAAACACGCCGCAATGTTCGCCGCTTCGTTGCACGCTGCGATCACGACGGCTACGGTAAGACCCGACGGCTGCAACGCCTTGCTGCGAGCGGGTTCGAGACCGATGCCGAAAGTGATCCGCAAAATGAATCCGCAGTAAACAGTGCCGGAAACCGCGAGCAACAAAGCCAAAGCGACGAACGCGGGCGATACGGACGGAACAAACGGCGGCATCAGCGTTTGCGAAAAGGAGGTTGAGGCGCGAGTGCTCGCATGTTTTCATCCGCTCGCATGTTTTCGTTTGCCTGCATGTTTTCGTTCGCTCGCGTTGCAGCCGAAGGCAAGCGCAGTTTGAAAAAGTAAACAAGTCCTATCGCCGCAGGCAGCAGCGTGTTGATGACGAAGATCAACAGCGACGCGCCGACGGCCACTACCGCCTCCGCGCCGAAGCCCGAAAGAAAATATGCCGACGTCAATTCGCGGATGCCGAGATCACCGATGAAGAGCGGCACAAGCGATTTGACGAACAGCGTCGCCGAAGCCGCCGTTGCCGCTTGCCAAAACGACAGCGCCGCCGCGCCCGACGCTGCCAGCATCAACAACGTGTATTGCAGCGTAAAGACGACATACCGTGCCGCCGCCGTGCCCAACAGCCCACGCCAATCGCGCGACGTGTAATTCGATAAAGTGTGCAACCGCGAAAGTTTTCGAAGCCAAGCCTGCGGCGAAGATTCAAAGCGTGCGAACTGCGGAAGTCGTTTGAACAGCATGAAGAGCAATGCGAAAAAAATGAAAAGGACAATGAGGCTCATTGCCGCAAGCATCGTGCGGCTTTGTAGCCGGAAGAAAACCGAAAGTGCAATGAGGCCGAAGAACGTGGTGGCGAGCATCAAAAGTTGTCCCGCAAAAAAGACCAATCCCATCGTCCGCCATTTCGAGAGCGAGCGAAGGTAAATCATCTTCGCTGCATAGTCGCCTGCGCGGAAAGGCGTCGCTGCGCCTGCTGCGATGCCGAGCATCATGGATTCGACGGCGTGTTGAAATGTAAATTGCGGATCAAAACGGCGCACGGCGATATGCCATTTGAGAGCCTCGAGCATCAGATTGAGCGGCAAGAGAAAGAGTGCGATTGCAACGAGCATGGGGTCGGCGCGGAGCAAGGTGTCCCAAAGTTGCGGCCACGCAATTCGCTGCCAAATCACGGCCAGAGCGGCGAGCGAGAACAGTACTTTCGCAGCGACGGCGAGAACTTTCCAATGGGCTTTGAAAAAACGGTGAAGGTGCACAGTGTGAGTTTAAGGTTTGGCGAAAGTTACAAAAGTTTCCCGCAGCGGCTTGCCATGCCGGTGATGATCGCAAGTGATTTTGCCTCTGCCTGCATCGGCGTTAGATTACGCCGCGTCATTTCAACGACTTCATTCGTCATTTTATTTTCAACCTTCTATGCGCATCGGGATCGGTATTGATATTCACCAATTGGTTGAGGGCCGTAAACTTATCATCGGCGGCGTCGAGATTCCTTTCGAGAAAGGATTGCTCGGCCACAGCGACGCCGACGTCTTGCTGCACGCCATCTCAGATGCCCTGCTCGGTGCGGCGGCTTTGGGCGACATCGGCAAACATTTTCCCGACACGAGCGCGGACTTCGCCGGTATCAGCAGTCTGATCTTGCTTAAAAAAGTGCGCGTGCTTCTGGAACGCCATGGCTACAAGCCCGTCAACATTGACACCATGCTGCTGCTGGAAAAGCCCAAGATCGCGCCGCATGTGTTGCAGATGCGCAAGAACATCGCCAAATGTTTGCAAATGGAGTTGGACGCCGTATCCGTCAAAGCGACCACATCAGAAAAATTGGGATACGTCGGCAAGGGCGAAGGCGCGGTTGCACACGCGGTTTGCCTGATCGATAAACTTTCGTAGGGGCGATTGCGAGTTTACCGAGCTCACACTCTGTGGCCTCGCCCCTACAACGTTGCTTAGAATGACAAAACCGAACTGTGAATGAATCGACCTTTTTTGCTCGCCGCACTTTTCCTCTGTTGCTTCACCGCCGCAAGCCTTGCCCAAACAAATTATGAAGTTTCGTTTGACAACCGGGTGCATCACGAAGCGGTCATCATCGCTACTTTTTCCGGCATCACAACGCCCGTGCTTGAAGTCGTGATGAGCAGGTCTTCGCCGGGCCGCTACGCAGTGCATGAGTTTGCCAAAAACATGTACACCGTTCGCGCGGTCAATGGAAGAGGACAACCGCTCGCCATCGTGCGGCCATCGCCCAACCAATGGAACATCGCCGGGCACGACGGCACGGTAAAATTTACCTACACGCTGTTCGCCGACTACGCCGACGGCACTTACGCCGGTATCGATGCGACGCACGCGCACTTCAATATGCCCGCCGCATTCGTCTGGGCAAGGGGTTTCGAGACGAATCCCATCAGCATCACGTTCAAGCCGGTTGAAAAATGGAAGGTGGCTACCCAACTTGCCCCGACAAAATCCGCCATGACTTTTACCGCACCCGACTTGCAATACTTTATGGATTCACCGACCGAACTTTCCGATTTTGCGATGAGCGAGTGGGTGCTACAATCGAACGGAAAAAACTATCAGATGCGCATCGCCTTGCATCACACGGGCACGGCGGCGGAACTCGCGGCTTATACCGACATGGCGAAGGCAATCGTGCAAGAAGCCACGGGCATCTACGGCGAATTGCCTGAATTCGATTACGGCACTTACACGTTCATCGCCGATTACTTGCCCGATGTTCGCGGCGACGGGATGGAACACCGCAACTCGACCTTGATTCTTTCGACCGCCGACCTGAAGAAAAGACATGTCGGTCTGGCGGGCACGCTTTCACACGAATTTTTTCATGCGTGGAATGTCGAGCGTATCCGTCCGCGCTCGCTTGAGCCGTTTGATTTCGAGCGGGCGAACATGTCGGGCGAACTGTGGTTTGCGGAAGGCTTCACCAATTATTTCGGCGAGTTGATGATGCACCGCGCAGGCGTAACAAGCATTGACGCCTACGCAAAAAAACTTTCCGCCCCGCTCGGTCAGGTGATCACGTCGCCCGCACGAAATTTTTTCTCGCCCGTGGAGATGAGTATGCAAGCCCCGTTCGTTGATGCAGCGACGGCTATCGACCGCACCAACCGCGCGAACACATACCTTTCATACTATACCTATGGCGAGGCTATCGGCGTGGGTTTAGACTTGACGCTCCGCGCGAAGTTCAATCTCACGCTCGATGATTTTATGAAACTGGTTTGGCGGACGCACGGCAAAACCGAGCGGCCTTACACCAACGAAGACCTGCGAACGTTGCTCGGTACATTCACCAAAGACACCGCCTTCGCCGATGATTTTTTCAAGCGATACATTTATGGCCGCGAGGTGGTAGGCTATGAATCCCTGTTGAAGGAAGCGGGATTTTTGCTGCGTCCCGAAAAAAATAATGCACCGTCGCTGGGACAAACCGGTTTGAAGTTTGAAAATGATGTCGCCGTACTTTCAACGCCCGCTGGCCTCGGCAGCCCGCTCTATCTCGCCGGTCTCGATCAGGACGACAAAATTTTTTCGTTGGACGGTTCGCCGCTGACGGCCCAGAGCGACATCGACACCGTGCTCTCTCAACACAAAGCCAATGACGTGATCGAGATTCAATTTGAGCAGCGTGGCAAACGGCAAACCGCGAAACTGACGCTGGCGAAGAATGAACGCTTGGAAGTCGTCCTGTTTGAACAGGCACAGTTGCCGGTAAGCGAAAGCATCCGGGCGTTCCGCGAAAAGTGGCTCGCATCGAAGGCCACTGTAAAACCCCAACTCGTCCGCTACTGCCCGAAATGCATGCGGGCGTTTCCGTTCGGTTATGAGTTCTGCAATTTCGATGGCAAGCCGCTGCAACTCGTCAAAGAAAAAGTCTCCGCTGAAATAAAGTAGACTATCACTGTCATTCTGAGCACAGCGAAGAATCCCTTGTTTGCGAAATTATGGATTCTTCACTTCGCTCGCGCTTCGTTCAGAATGACATGCAGGATGACGCACACAAATCTGAACTTCAATGCTCGCATCAACAGCATTTCTTCCCGATGAACTCGCGCTGCTCGGCGATCCTTCGGTATTCAACCGCAAACTTTCCGCGACGCACAAACTCGTTTCGTTGATGGAGCGGGTGCGGCAAACGTATCTGGACGTCGTTGCGCCGCAACGCTTGCTCGCGCCGCAGCTGACGGACTTCGCAAAAGGACAAATTGCCAAAGGCGAAAATTATGAAGGCTATCCATATGTGATGCTCGACTTCCCGAAATACTTCAGCGGCAAAGAAAAATTTACTTTTCGCACCATGTTCTGGTTCGGTAACTATTTTATTTTTTCGCTCATTCTCGAAGGCGAGCATTTACCGGCGTATCGCGCGAAGTTTCTGCAAAACTATGATGCGCTCACCGGCAAAAACTTGCATCTCGGCAAAGGCGATTTGTGGGACTGGCGACCGGATGCCGTGCAACCGATCACGCTCGAAACGCGAAATGAAACATCGCATCTGATTCAATCTCAATCTTATCTCAAGCTCGTTCATCATTTGCCGCCTGCGATGCTCGCCGATGAATCCGCCGTGCTGACCGCCGCGAAAAATTTTTATATCGCAGCCGAAACCATCATCGCCCGCTGACTTCCCCCTTGACACATTGAGTGCTTTACAGACTTTTACACTTTCAAACGGTGATGCGAAAATTTTTTCGCGGTGCGGAGCGTTCGCTGAACGACCGTAAAAGTGCGAAAGCTGCAAAGGCTTCTAAAAACTTTTCTGCGCACCGCGCCGTCGTAAGACTTGCGCAACATGAATTCACAAACCATTTTTAGAGCGACAGACCTCAATGAACAGAACCGTTCTCTTCACAAGTATCGGCATCGGCGTAGCGGTGGTTGCCGTAGCCGTTTATTTTTTCTTCTTTCGCGGCGCGGCGGCGGGCAACGCCGATGCGGAAAACTCCGCCCTCATACGCCGCGTCGTCAAAGCCGAACGCAAAGATTTAAAGATCGAAGTTTCAGCCACGGGCACGGTGCAACCGATTTTTAAAGTCGACATTAAGTCGAAGGCGAGCGGCACAATTCTTTCACTCAAGCTCAACGAAGGCGATTTCATCAAGCGCGGACAAATCGTGGCGATGATCGAAAAGACGGATAATCTCTCTTCCTACAATCAGGCCAAAGCCAATTACGACCTCACGATGGCAACCTTGAAACAGGTGCAAACATCGACCGAGCGCAAGAAGGATTTATTCTCGCAGAAGTTGCTCAGTGTTGAAGAAATGGATTTGGCTGCCTTGGAACTTGAACGTGCCAAGGCACAGCTCGTCAGTGCCCGCGCGGTTTATGATCAAGCACTCACGCGGCTCAACGACACATCCGTGCCGAGTCCGATTGACGGCCTTGTGCTCGATAAGCCGGTCGATGAAGGCCAAGTGATTTCCTCGGCAACCTCAAGCGTTTCCGGCGGCACGACGATTCTGACCGTCGCCGACATGCGAAAAGTGTTTATCAACGCAGCGGTCGATGAAGTCGACATCGGCAAGATCACCATCGGACAACCGGCGAAAGTCGTCGCCGATGCGTATCCCGACGAAAGTTTTTCCGGCAAAGTTCTGCGTATTGACCCGCTCGCCACCGTCGAGCAAAATGTGACGCGGTTCGCCGTCGTCATTGAAGTCGATAATCCGAACTACCGGTTGAAAGCGGGCATGAACACGACCGTAACGATTGTCGCCGCCGACCGGCGCAACGTCGTCGTTGTGCCCATCGAAGCCCTCCGCGATCCGCGCAATCCGCCGACTGCTGCAGAAGGCGGCGCGGTGGCGGGTGGCGGGCAAGGCCGACGCGGCGGCGGGGACGCACAATCAGGGCAGGGCGGTCAAGGCGGTGCGCAAGGAAATTCGAATCGTGCGGAGCGGCAAGGCAGCGGCGGGGATGGACAAGGCCGACGTGATTTTGCATCGTTGCCGGATTCGATCAAACAAAAAATACGCGAGCGGCGGGCGATGCGCGACAGCGTAATGTCGGCGGTGGCCAGCGACAGTGCCGCCGGACGTCCGATGAACAAGCGCGTGGCGATGGTCAAAGATGCAAGCGGCGATTTCAAACCGCGGCTGGTCGAGATCGGCACGACCAATTATGATGAGGCGGAAGTTGTTTCCGGGCTTGTCGAAGGCGATGAACTTCAAATCACGACATTCTCCCGCGCGCGAATGCAAGGCCAACAGTTCCGGCAGAATATCCAATCATCACAAGGCTTGGGCGGCAACCCGCAACAGCAACGGCAGGTTCGCCAATCCACGCGATAACAAACTTTGTATTGTCATTCTGAACGCAACGCAAGTGAAGTGAAGAATCCCTAATTCCAAAAGCGGGGGATTCTTCGCTGCGCTCAGAATGACAGAAGAAAAAAACAAATTTGAAAAAATGAACATCACGGAAAGTGTGGCGACATCGTTCGCATCGTTGCGGGCGAATAAACTGCGGTCGCTATTGACGATGCTCGGTATTATTATCGGCGTCGCAGCGGTGATCGCAACGGTGGCTTTGGGCGACGGCGCGCAAATATCCGTCAAGGAAAGTTTGACGAAACTCGGATCAAATCTTTTGTTCGTCAGGCCGGGCAATCAGATGACGGGCGGCATCGTTGTCGCCGTCGGCTCGAGCGTGCGGTTGAAGGAAGAAGATGCAAAGTCCATTAAGCAGAAAGCCGATTATGTTGCGGATGTGATTGCGGAGTACCAACTGCGGACGCAGGTCAAGTTTCAAAACAAGAATTGGAACACGACCATCGTCGGCACGTATCCGTCGTACGGCGATGTGCGCAACTACAAAGCCACCCAAGGCCGCTACTTCACCGATCAGGAATTGAAGGAAGCCCGCACGGTTGCAGTCATCGGGCCGACGGTCGCGCAGAATTTATTTGATGCGGGACAAGACCCGCTCGGAAAAACGATTCGCTTGAAGAACATCAACTTCGAAATCATCGGCGTGCTGGAAGAGAAAGGTCAATCGGGATTTCAGAACTTGGACGATCAGGTGCTCGTGCCGCTCTCAACGATGCAGAAGCGGGTTGCGGGCGTGAACTTCGTTTCCGGCATCACGGTGAAAGTTTCGGACGAGACAAAGATGGATGATGCGGTGGTGGAAGTGGAGCGGGTGATGCGGAAGTCGCACCGGCTGCGCGAATCGCAGGACAATGATTTCACGATCCGCAATCAGGCCGACATCATTGCCGCCGTCGGTGAGACGTCGCGGATTCTGTCGTTCCTGTTGGCGTCGGTGGCGATTGTCGCATTGATCGTCGGCGGTATCGGGATTATGAACATCATGCTCGTGAGCGTAACGGAGCGGACGAAGGAAATCGGAATTCGAAAAGCCATCGGGGCGAAGAAGCGCGATGTGCTGTTGCAGTTTTTAATCGAGTCGCTGACGCTTTCGATTCTCGGCGGCATCATCGGCATCTTGCTCGGCGTCGGCGTTTCATTTTTGATTGGAAATGTATCGACTTTCCGCACCGTCGTTTCCGCGCAATCGATTGTGGTGAGTTTCATTTTCAGCGCATTCGTCGGAATTTTCTTCGGCCTGTACCCCGCCCGCAAAGCCGCCGATGCGAACGTGATCGATGCGCTCCGCTACGAATGATACCGATATGATTCAAGACGCATTGTTTCTCCGTAGGGGCAACCCTTGTGGTTGCCCTGAAGACAGGCAACCACAGGGTTGCCCCACCGAACGAATCCAAAAGACAAACATGAATAAAAAAACGCGCGATGACAAGCGCATTCAGGCGAGGATGCGGCGTTTCATTTCGGGCGTCGGCATCATGCACTGATCATATTTGCCGAACCATTGATAACGGTTTGCGGCGATGAAATTGTAGACCGCATCTCGCAGCGGTTTCGGAACGATGATGAAGGCGTAGAGCAGCGGCCACAATCCGTTCAACTTTTTCGCAACCCGCAGTGCGGCGTCGGACTTTGCATAAGCCGCATTTCCCTCAATCAAAACCACCGTATCCAAATCGCTTGGCGGCAACTGATGGGCGGCCAAAAGCGAAACGGCGGCGTCCGATTGCAAGGCGGCGAACTTGAACACGGCATCTTTGTCGCGGGCGATGATGAACTTCACCGCGCCGTTGCACAGGCCGCACACGCCGTCGTAAAGAACGATTTTATCTACACTTCCGTTGTTCATTTGCTTTCGAAATTAGAGCGATTAAATCCAACGTTTTGAGAACAAAATCGCCGGAAGTTCGTTCAAGAAAGCGTTGTTACCACACCTGAAAATCGTCCCGAAAAAATACCACCGGAGGAAGTTATGCCACTCACTTTAACCAACCTTGACGTCCGCACCCGCGAGTTGATGCTTGAAGAACTCAATGCAGACATCGCCTCAAAGCATCTGTATTTTTCATCGCGCCTCAGCGCGGTTGGCCTCAAAGATTTTCCCGGACTGTTGAAAGAAGCCGTTGCCAATCACGATGATGCGTGGCTGGCCGCCGAACTCAATACCAACGAACGGTTACTTTCCATCAAGCCGCGCCGCACCGTCAAAGGCGGATACACAATTGCCGCCGTGCCGGAAAACGCGGCGGAGATTCTGGCCGAAAGCGAGTTCAATCGCTACTACATTCGCGGCCTGTGCCGCAAGGCAATTGAGCAGGGCAAAGGCGAAGTTGAAATCTACCGCGCGAAGTCTGTAGCGACGCCACGGGCGTGGTCGGAGCGGCGGATCGGACGGCGGATCGATGCGGCGGCGTTGCTTCGGGACTTGCGCTCGCATGAAGCCCCGTCGCGCTTTCGGTTGCCTGCCGGAGCGAATTCAGGATTGAGTGTTAAACTCATTGGTGAAACGGTTGCCGGATAAAAAGTCAGATGAATTTTTTGCCGGATCGAACCGGATTAGAAAAGCCGACCCAGAGTGAATCAGGTTGGCTTTTTTGTTTTTGGATGCGGCGCGGCTATGAACGACAGGCCGCCCGCGAGGATGTATTTCTTCGCGTTTCGTTTCTATATTTTCCCAACGGCTTTAACCTTTGGCGGCGGCGGGGCGACGTGAAAATCGCCGCGCCGTTTTATCACCTTCAACCCTATTGATAGATATGCTTCACCGACGATTGACCTATACGGCAATGATCAGTTTCTGGCTGCTGATCAGTTTGGCTACGGGCGTATACGCCTACTTCGCATTTCCCGGAAGGGAAACCGTTCACCTCAACATCGTGCTGCTGCGTCAACTTTCACTCTGGGGCATCTGGAGTCTGTTCAGCGTGATCATCATTGAGATTGAAAAACGCTTGCCTTTGACCAACCGCACCAAGCACATCATCTACCACTTTTTTTTCAGCGTGGGTCTTGCGGCGGTGCATATCGGCGCATGTCATTTTTCCGGCATCATCAAACTGATGATATCTTCCGCTATGCTGCGGATCTATCCGAATTATGTTACCACGCTGGTGACAATCGATGTGGCGGCTTATTGGCTCGTGCTCGGTACCGTGCATTTATCGAAATACTACTCGCTCTATCGCACCCGCGAACTACAGGCATCGGAGTTGAAAGCGGAACTGGTGCAGGCGGAACTAATGGCGATGAAGATGCAATTGCATCCGCACTTTTTATTCAACACGCTCAACACGATTGCTGCGTTGGTACGCAAACAAGAAAGTCCGCAAGCCTTACGGGCGATTTCACTCCTAGGCAAATTGCTCCGCCGCTTGCTCGACAGCGACGCCGCCGATTGTGTGCGGCTGCAAGAGGAAGTCGGGTTCTTGGAAGAGTATCTTGAAATCGAACGCATCCGGCTGGCGCGGCTTGAAGTCAGCATTAATCTCTCGCCGCAAACGCACGATGCGGTGGTGCCGAATTTAATTTTGCAACCGCTCGTCGAGAACGCGCTGCGGCACGGCATCGGCGCAAAACTTTCGGCGCGGTGTTTAGCGATTCGCGCGTGGCGCAGCGGCGACGACTTGCACCTTGAGGTCGGCGACGACGGTCCCGGCCTGCCCGAAGGCTGGCGGCTGGCGCATCATTCCGGCATCGGCCTGAGCAATGTGCGAAACCGCCTGCATCATCTGTATCGGGGCAAACATACCTTCACGCTTCGGCCACGACCGGAAGGCGGAACGCTTGCCGCCATCACGATTCCCTTTGAATCGCAGTACACGCCCGCTTTATCTGCCGCTGATGCCAACTGACAACCGTATCGCCCGAACCCTCAGCGTAATGCTTGTCGATGATGAGCCGCTCGCCCGCGATAATTTAAGATTGTTGCTCGCCGCCGATGCGCAAGTGGGTCTGCCGGTTGAATGCAGCAACGGCTACGAGGCTCTGGACAGGCTGCGGACGCACGCCATCGATGTGATGTTTTTGGATATTCAGATGCCGGAAATGTCCGGCCTCGAGGTGCTTGCCGCCGTGCCGCCGGAGAAATTGCCCGTTGTGGTATTCGTTACCGCCTACGACCGATATGCAATTCATGCCTTCAACGCCAGCGCGCTCGATTACCTGCTTAAGCCCGTTGATGAAAAACGGTTTTATGAATCGCTGGAGCGTGCCAAAGCGAGCGTCTATCAACGTGAAGCCCTACAACTGGCAGCGCAGTTCCGAACGCTTTTGGAAAATTACGCACCGCCGAAGCCGGACGAACCGCCGCGTAAGGAAAGCTATCTACAGCGCATCGCCGTCAAAAGCAGCCTCCGCACGCTGATCGTCGCCGTCGACAACCTGATGTGGGTTGAAGCCGACGACTATTATGTCAAGCTTCATACACTCGAAAAAACCCACCTGCTTCGCCAAACGCTCACAACACTCGAAGCGCAACTTGACCCGCAATACTTCCAGCGTATTCACCGCTCGGCCATCGTCAATTTGCGGGCGATCCGGGAACTTCAGCCCCACTCAAGCGGCGACGCCCTCATTGTGCTCCACGACGGAACGCAACTGAAACTCTCGCGGACACACCGCAAGCAAGTCCAAAAACACTTGCTGGGTTTAATTTAAACCCACCGCTTCACTGCGCTATTCGCGCGGCTCACTGCATCATTGTGCGGTTGGCTGCGTCATGCCCGGCCGCGCGGCCGCGCCTGCGTCATACCCGCGACAGAAGTTCTTTTTAATTCTCACCTAAACTATAACCGCATTATGACCTTCAAACTTTTGCTTTCACGCCTTCAAATCGCCGTGCTGATGATCGGCCTTGCCGCTGCTGCAACCGGCTGCAAAAACGACGACCCGACCGACACTTCGGCAACCGTTACCACCGATGACGCCGCAGACGCGGTGGCCGCCTCGCTGAGCGCTGATGCAAGCGGTGTTTCCACGCAAACCGCCGATGCCGCCGCTGTTGCCTCCGGCTCGGTGCCCGCCGCGAAAGGCGAAAGCGTTCAAGCCGATACGACCGTAACCAAAACCCGCAGCAATAACAACGGCGTCTCGAGCTACAGCTACAGCCTCACTTATACCTACACGCAGAACGGAGCCGCGCAGCCTTCGATGAACTTCGGCTATACCGCAACAGGTCAATACAGTTTGCCGCGCGTTTCCTCAAACGACAACAGCACCGCGGCATGGACGCTCACCGCGCTGAATGCCGCGTCGCTCTCCGCAGCAGCGGAAATAAAAGTCGACGGCAGTTACACACGCAACGGCAGCCAAACCTCGAAGGTGCGCAGCCTGAACAGCTTCACCAGCGCGATCTCATACAACCTGACGGATGTGGTGGTGAACCGTGTCTCGCGGACACTCAAGAGCGGCACGATGGTCGTCAGCATTTCCGGCAGCACGACGGGTGGCCAAGCGTTTAGCTACAACGGGACGATCACCATCAATAGCAGTGTTTCAGCTACGCTCGTCTTGAACGGTGTAACCTACAATATCAATATCACCACCGGCACGGTTGCCTAAGGTGATGTAAGTAAGAATCTTCAATCGTTGGTAGTGATGATCTTCCCCGGCCTGTATGCGCACCGAAGTTGGCAAACAGGCGGGGAAGATTTTTAAACGGCTGCCAATGAACCAACAATGTTTTTTCTCTTCTCTTGTCAAATCATTCTCTTTCATCCAATACACCTATAACCTAAACACTTACAACAATGACACACGTACAAGTATTCGGGCGACTATTTCGAACCCAATTCGCGCACCTGATGTTGGCTGCCTTGCTTTTAGCGATGGCCACATCCGCGTCCGCTCAGAACGTCCCTGATGCGAATTTCCGCGCGAAGCTCAGTTCCACCTACGGCATCACGTTCGATGCGGCGGGCAACATTACCAATCCTGCCACTGCCGCCGCGATCACATCGCTGGACGTCAGCAGCCAAAGCATCGCCAGCCTCGCGGGTATTGAAGCCTTTACCGCATTGCAAACTTTGTTTTGCAACAACAATGTGCTGACATCTCTGAACGTCTCGGCAGATACCTCGCTCATTTACCTAAACTGCGCCGCCAACCAACTGACGAGTTTAAATATTTCGGCCAACAATGACTTGCAAACTTTGGTGTGCGGCAGCAATGCTCTGGCAAGCCTAAATGTCTCGGCAAATCTATCTTTAACCTCTTTAGATTGCAGTGCCAATCAACTTACCGGCCTTGATATTTCGAACAACACCGCGCTGACGGCCATCAACATCAGCAATAATCCGTCGCTCACGTCCGTCCTCGTTTGGACGTTGCCGTTCCCGCCCGCGAGCGTAACCACGCTCAATGCCGCAAACTCACCCGTCGTTTATTCATTGCCGCCGAACGTGCCCGATGCGAACTTCCGCGAAAGGCTCAGCACTACCTACGGTATTACGTTTGATGCGAACAACAACATCACCAACCTTCCCGTCGCTGCCGCGCTTACCGTTATGGATGTCAGCAGCCGCAGCATCAATAGCCTTGCCGGCATCGAAGCCTTTACCGGCCTGACTTCCCTCGATTGCAGCATCAATCAACTGACGAGTTTGAACGTCTCCGCAAATTCCCTGCTGACAAACCTGAACTGCGCCGCCAATATCCTCACCAGTTTGAACGTCTTGGAGAATACCGCCCTGACGCAATTGAATTGCCAGCTCAATGCTCTGACGAGTTTGGATATTTCAAGAGATTCGTTGCTGACGACGATCAACATCAGCAACAACCCATTACTCACGTCCGTCCTCGTTTGGGTGCTGCCGTTTCCGCCCCCGAGCGTAACCTCGTTCGACGCAACCGGCACACCCGCCACTTACGCGCTGGGCACGAGCAGCGCGGAAGACATTTCTATCGCGCCGCGCGAGTTTGCCTTGAAACAGAACTACCCGAACCCGTTCAATCCGGCGACGACGATCAGTTATCAGTTATCAACGAACAGCGACGTCAAGCTCAAAATCTACGACATGCTAGGACGCGAAGTGGCTACACTTATCGATGCGAAACAGGCGGCGGGGAATTAT
>JACMJS010000067.1 GCA_014380515.1 Chlorobiales bacterium | reverse complement strand
TCGAGCACGAGGACTTTGCCCCACAGTTTTTTATCGCCGCTGATGTCGACGGAATAAAAATACACGCCGTTCGCCACACGCCCGCCAAACTCCGTCCGCCCGTTCCAACTTTCTTCCTGCTCGCCGCCCGCCCGCGAGACATTTTGCTGCACCGTCTTCACCAGCGACATCGAGAAATCATACACGCGAACTGTAACACTGCTCGCCGCGTCAAGTTTGTAGCGAAGCCGCACAAGGCCGTCTAATTTTGGCGAAAAAGGATTGGGGTAAGAATAAGTTCGAACCGTGTTATCGACGGGCTTCTCGGCGCGGAGAATGTTCCAAGTATTCCCGCCATCGGTTGAAACCGCCGTGCCATCGCCCGTGCCGAGCCACAAGCGTTTGCCGGTGCTGAACGGCTCGACCTGAACCGCGTAAAATTCCGTTCGCGGATTGATGAACTTGCGCGAATCGATTCGATCAACGATGCTTTTTTTGTTGATCCATGTTTTGCCTTTATCCGCCGAAATGAAAAGACCATTCACACCGGCGGCATAAACCGTGTTGCCGTCAAAAGAAAAGTCGTAAAGTTTTTCGCCGTCGAGAGCGGTTTGCCACGTGCGTCCGCCGTTCGTGGTGTAAGAGGCGGCGAAGTATTCAGCGTTGTCGGAAGCTCGCCACGAGGCGAGCCAGATCGTAAGTGAATCGCCCGGCAACACGCGCGGCTGCTCTTTGATGTTCGTGATCCAGTTGCCGGAAATGCCGGTTGGCGAGCCATCAGGCTTGGGTGAAAACTGCCGGTTGTATTTCGTCCAACTGGGGAACTGACGATAATCGCCGCTGTCCGCTTTGCACACGCCTTCCGTCGTGCCCGCCCACACGCTCGCATCGCTGGCGACGAGCACCGAAAACCCATTCGCGGTGTTGGCTGAATTATTCGCCCGCGGGTCAATCGAAAAGTTCAACACATCCGTCGGCGCGATGCTTTGACGACCGCTCGGCGGCAACGGGACGCGCTGCCACGATTGACCGTTGTTCGTCGTGTGGCGGATGCCGCCCGCCCACTGCGATGTCCACACGCTGCCCGCCGTTTGCCCAATCGCCAATTTGTAAATCACGTTTTGCTCCGGCACGATTACATCAAGTGCACTCAGTTGATTGGCGCCGTAGGTTGCAACCGTATCGCCGCGTTGGTCAAGCGGCTGCGGCACAAATGTCCACGAACTGCCGCCGTTCAGCGAATAGATCATGCCATCGCCCGTCGGAATGAAATCCCCGTCTTTCTCGGCGACGAATGCCGTCGATGCCCACACGGTATTGCCCTTCACATCAAGTGCATAGATGCCGTTGTCATTGAACTTCGGAAACTCATCCACCTTGAAAAAAGTAAGGCCGCCGTCGGTGGTGGCATTGAGACCCGCGCCCGTGCCGAGCCAGAACTTCGCCGTGCTGCCCGCCGAAAACTGGCTGACGCTGTTCGAATTCACATTCGGCCCCGATGGTTCAAGGTGCTGCAAGCGATACGGATTTTTCTGAGCGGCTGCCGAACCGCATAAACACAGGGCAAGCGAGATGGTGAGAAAAGTTTGTTTGAGCATCGAAGGATTACTTGATGAAGACAATGGATTTTGTGATGAGGTTGCTTTTCGCGCCGGAGCGGTCGGTGGCTTGATAATCAAAAACACGTGTGGCCGGAGTATTCGAGAAAGGAACTTGCAGTGTGGCGGTGAAGATGCCGTCGCCTGCAACAAGATCGCCGCTCAATCCCGCCGCATCGCCGTTATCAAGAAGCGAAAAGGTAGAAGCATTGTCTTGCCGCGTGGCGACAACGTTTGTGATGTCATTCACACCTTCAGCATCAGTAGTCGATGCCGTGATTTTGAAAACGAAGTCTCCGGCTGCGGGAATCAAAACGGTGTCGGGTGCGGAGACGCTTTGCAACACCGGCGGCGTGTTGAAACGGAAGAACCGGATTTTCTTGCGCGCGTTTGATCCGCTTTGCCCGAAATCGTCTTGAGCAACGACGGCAATCGTGTAGTCGCCGATATTGTTTTGATCGAGCGTGAAAGTAAACGGAATCGTGAGCGAAGATGCGGACGAACCGGCGACGGAAGTGGTTGCAAGTTCCGTCTCGCCCGTCGGTGAAAGCAAAAACGCGGAAACGGAAGTTGCCGGATTTTCGGGCGATTGAAGTCCGGCCTGAAGCGTCAGGGAGACGGTCGCTTTCCCATTTACAAGCAGCGGCGAGAGATTGAGCGAATCAATCGAAAGGGAATTGCGCTGCACCGAAAGTGAGGTAATGCTGGGCGGCGTTCCGCCCGGCTCGATAATCGATTTTTTATCGCCGCAACTTGCCAGAAAACTTGCTACGCTCGCCAGAGCGAAGAACAAAAGAATTTTTTTCATCGGGCTGAAAAATTGAAAAGGCTGAAAATTAAAAACGGATGCCGAGCGAAATGACGCTCATGCCGAGCGGCGCGTTGGGTTCAAAGACGATGGTGTAATCGATCAGGGCGAGAAAAGATTGTACCGGATACTCAATCGAAAATCCCGCCGCCGGTCGTAGCGATTCCGTGAGGCCGATGCCTTGGAGGCCCAAGCGGTCCATGCCAACGCGGAGCTTCAGCACGCGCACCGGCTGAACGAGCAATCCCAACTTCAAATGCGTTTGCGATTTGGTTGACTTGACCGTTTCCGTGGTGGACTTCGCAATGCCGTTCTCGATAAAGAAAACCGTTTGTTCATTGTCGAACTGCGCCGAAAGCAATTCAAGTTCAGCCGTGAGCATCACGAGATTGAATCCGAACAAGCCTTCACAGCGATACGAACTGCCGAGCCGCAC
>JACMJS010000066.1 GCA_014380515.1 Chlorobiales bacterium | reverse complement strand
GCCGCGGCTCGGCACGGTAGCGGCGGAAATCGGGACGGCCAAATATATCGGGCAACAACTGCTGACGGAATTTCTGTTTCCGTTCGAAATTATTTCCGTGTTGCTCTTGGGTGCCATCGTCGGCGCGGTCGTCTTGGCCAAGAAAAATTTCGGTCCCGAACGTGCAACCGCAAAAACAACGCTCTGAAATAACGCTTCGATTTTTTATCCGGCTTCGGAAACACTTCTGCTCTCTACTACAACACATCAGCGACACTTGTGAACAAAACACTTTTGCTCTTTCTGCTCGCGGCCTGTGCGCTCACCGGTTGCGGCCAACCGCAGAACAGTAATTCCACTTCGGCGACCAAGAAATCTAAAATCGGACTGGTGTTTGACGTCGGCGGGCGCGGCGACAAATCGTTCAACGACGCCGCCTTTTCAGGGCTTGAACGCGCCAAAAAAGAATTGGACGTCGAGATCGAGTACATCGAACCCGGCGAAGGCTCCGACCGCGAGGCGGCACTCCGCCAACTGGCGTCGCAACCCGATGTGGCACTCGTCTTCGGCATCGGCTTTATTTTCACCGACGACATCACCGACATCGCCAAAGAATATCCCGATAAGAAATTTGCGTGCATCGACTACACCGTCAGTGATGCGAAACCCCTCCCGAAAAATCTTTCCGCCGTGTTGTTCCGTGAGGAAGAAGGCTCGTTTCTCGTCGGCGCGATTGCCGCCATGACCTCCAAGAGCGGCATGATCGGATTCGTGGGCGGGATGGAATCGCCGCTCATCAAACGCTTTCTCACCGGCTACCGCAACGGCGCGGAATATGTACGTCCGAACATCGTCGTGCTCGATGGCTACGCGGGCTTGGACGGCAACGCTTTTAAGAATCCGGCACGCGGCAAAGAACTCGCGCTCGGCCAGTACAATCGCGGGGCGGATATTATCTATCACGCTTCCGGGGTTACAGGTCTCGGCGTGTTCGAGGCCGCCCGCGAGACGAAGAAGTTTGCGATTGGCGTCGATATGAATCAGGAAAACGAAGCGCCGGGTCTCGTCTTGACGAGCATGGTGAAGATGGTTGACAACGCCGTCTTTCAAACCGTCGCCGAGGTGAAGGCGGGTAAGTTTCAAGGCGGCACGGTGAAAGTGTTGGGGCTTGAAGCCAAAGGCGTTGATTATGTTTACAACGAGACGAATAAAAATTTGATCTCCGACAGCACGCGGGCAAAGGCGGAGGAACTGCGGGCGAAACTCGTCAGCGGGGCGGTTAAAGTTGGGCAGTCGGAGTAGCCGCAGATGTTCGGGGTCTTTTTCTCGCACGGTTTTTTCTTGTTATGTTTAGCCGTTTCGTACCGTTACTCTTTTCAATCACCTTTTTCACTCAAACCATTACTTAAACCATTTACACCGATGAGACACGTATTTTTCGCAGCCCTCGTGCTGCTTTCCGTCGCCGCCGTGGGTTGCGGCCCCAGTTCCGATCAGCGCAAGGCGTTGGAAGAAATCACCGAAGAAAATCGCAAGTTCACCGAAGCCGATTCCAGCTTCGAGGTAGATCACAACATGATGCAAGCCGAACACCGCTTTGTGATGGCAAAACATGATTCGCTTAAACTTGCGGGCATCAATCCTGCGGGACATGATTCCATTCTCGCCCTTCATGCCCAGATGTTTGAGCAACACGGCACGATGGTCGCCAAACATGCGTCGTTGCGCGAAGCGCACGCGAAGGTTGCCGAGAAGTATGCCAAGCAGTTCGGCAATGCGGAGGAAATGAAGCGCGACTTTGAAGCCATCAAAGCCGAAGACGATGAAGCGCGGAAGGATTATCAGATGATGAAAGACGAACACAGCAAAATCACATCCGATCACGAGCGGATGGATAAAGAACGCGCGGATATGGCCGCGAGCATGGCAACCCGCAAGGGCAAATAGTTTTTTGAAACTTGCAGAGCTAAGCATTGCAATGTTGGCATGACCAAACGAATCTAAAAGTTTTTCCAAGGCAGGGCGGTTCAAAGCGGCTCTGCCTTTTTATTTTTACAACGTACTTTCCGTGGCTCTGTGGCCGCCGCCGGTTCGGAGCGCGGCTGCCCATAGCTATATCTACCACACTATCTACCACTCGGAGACTTTGATATGAACCTGTTTCGATCCTTGCTTCTATTCTTGCTCGTCTTCTCAACCGCTGCGATTGCCGGATGCGGCAATGCCGGACGCCAAAAACTTGAAGCCGAAATCGCCGCCGTCGCTAAGCCGCTGGAGGCTGAGGCGTTGAAACTTGAAGCCGATCAAAAGTATCTGGCGCGGGAAGCCAAAGAGGTTGCGGAGAAAAATAAAACATTGACCAACAGACTCGGCCAGCAGGATTCCGTTTACAACGCCCTGACGAAAGCATTCGCGCGGCTGGCGGATGAGCATCAGGCAAGCGTGGAAAACTTTTCGAAGGCGGCGGATGAAGTCAAGCTGCTTTCGGAAAAAATTAAAGACCCGAGTTTCAGTACCACGCTCATTGTCGAAGACTTTGAAAAATACACGGATAAAAAGTTTTTCTTGTCGCTAAAGCAAAAAGCCGACGCGACGTTGGAAGCGCATGAAGCTATCGAAGACGGCCTTAAAGCCCGCGAGGCGCAGATCAATGAGATGCCGGTGGCGGAAGCGGAAAAGATTGTTGAACCGGTTGTCCCCGGCACAGTGCCCGCCCCATCGCCGAAACCCGCCGCGAGAAAACGCCAGCCTTGAACACCCATCAGCCTTTTGCAGGCATTGCAATCCGTGTAAGTTTTGATCACCATCTCCGGCAACGGCCTATATGAAAACCTTGATTACCGGCGCGACGGGTTTTATCGGTTCGCATCTTTTGCGGCACGTGGTTGCCGAAGGCGCGTCCGTCGCCGTGCTCGTTCGTCCCCGCTCCGATACCTCGATGATTGCCGATCTGCTGCCGCACATTGAACTTCGATATGGCGATGTAACCGATAAAGAATCGGTTTGCCGCGCGATGAAAGGCGTCTCGCAGGTTTATCATTCGGCAGGCCGCGTCTCGATCAGTTCGCGCGGGGTGGCCTCGCTGCACCGCATCAATGTTGAGGGGACGAAGCACGTGCTTCAGGCAGCGACGGAATACGGCGTCGGCCGGGTGGTTTATACGAGTTCCGTTTCCGCCATCGGCATTACCGGCACGGATGTGCCCGCCGATGAAACACAGGCGTGGAATCTCGGAAGGTTCAACGTGCCGTATTATCATACGAAGCACTTGGCGGAAGAAGCCGTGCGCGAAGCCGTGGGGCGGGGATTGGATGCGGTGATTGTAAATCCGTCATATGTTTTCGGCGCGGGCGACGTGCATTTCAATGCGGGCGGTCTTGTGCGCGATTTGCATCACCGCCGCATTCCCGCATATCCGACGGGCGGCATATGCGTCGCGGATATTGATGATGTGGCCAAGGCACATATAGCGGCGATGCGGTTGGGCAAATGCGGCGAGCGATATATTCTGGGCGGCGCGAATTTATCTTACAAACAAGTCTTCGATACGATCTGCGGTGTAATTGCCGCGCCGAAAGTATGGCTGCCGATTTCGCGGATCATGCAGCGGATGCTCGCCTCGCTGGCAAAAGTGCAACGCTTCGGCATTACCGCGCTTGCCAATCCTGAAATCCTGACGACGACGCGCGAACGGTTTTATTTTGATTCATCAAAAGCCGTCGCGGAGTTAGGCCTGACGCACACGCCGTTTGCGGAAACCATCCGCCGGACATTTGAGTGGTATCAACACCGCAAGTTGCTCTGAAGAATCCGGAAAGATTTTTCGCAGCGTCTTGCCGCCGGATTTTTTTTGCCGTACCTTTGCATCTTCTTTTTTATCAGGCTTTTTTATCGGGGCATGGCGCAGCTGGTAGCGTGCCTGCTTTGGGAGCAGGAGGCCGTGAGTTCGAATCCCACTGCCCCGACACTTGATCACTCAAAACCCTTTCGGCCTGAAAGGGTTTTTTATTTTCGGGTGTTGAACCTGCCGATTACTGCATCACGCTGCGAAGCAGCAGAAACAGCGGTCCGGCAAGGGCGATGCACGCGGGCAACGTCAGTACCCACGCGGTCGCAATTTTCTGAACGACGGACAATTGCAAACCTGATTTCTGCGCGACCATCGTCCCCGCAATGCCCGATGAAAGGACATGCGTGGTGCTAACGGGCAATCCCGAAAAGGCCGCAAGGCCAATCGTCCCCATCGCCACCAACTCCGCCGATGCGCCTTGCGAATAGGTCAGGTGTTCCTTGCCGATTTTCTCGCCAACGGTAACGACAATCCGCTTCCATCCGATCATCGTGCCAAGGCCGAGCGAGAGAGCGACCATCACGAGCACAAACGCCGGAGCGTAGTCCGTCAAAGCGCGCAAGGATTTACGGTTTGATTTCACCGTTGCAAGTTCCGCCGCCGAAAGCTGCAGCGCGCCTTCCTTCTCCATTTTCGCAAACGAATTATCAACCAGCAAAATGTTCCGCCGCAGTTCCCACCGCTGCGATTCGGGCAGTTCGGCAAGCGACGTTTTTCCGTTCAACAGCATGGCGATTCCGGCGAGTTCCGATTGCACGATGGCCACGTTCGTCGTTGCGCCGACCGTATCCGCCGGAGGTTTTAATTCCTGCGCCGTGGGCGAATTCACCTTGCCGGGCGTGGCCATGTCAGACAGGGGCGCCGTGCGGCGATGTGCGCCGAGCACGGTTTGCAATTCGGCGACGGCTTTGATTGAATGCTCAACATCCTTGGGACTTTGTTCGAGGTTCAGCGCGAAACTTGCGGGCAAGACGCCGATGAGAATCAGCATGATTAGGCCGACGCCTTTTTGTCCGTCGTTCGAGCCATGCGCGAAACTGACACCCGTGCAAGTCAAGATGAGCAACGCACGCATCGCTAGCGGCGGCGGCGTCTCGCCTTCGGGCGCTTGGTGCACTTTCGGATTTTTGATGATGGCTTTAAAGAGCAACAGCAGCAGATATGAAAGTGAAAATCCGACGAGCGGCGAGATGAGCAACGACAGGCCGACCTCGCCCGCTTTCGCCCAATTCACCCCGTCGCCGAACTGATGTCCCGCCGTGAGTGAGTTGGCCAGACCCACGCCGATGATCGCGCCGATAAGCGTGTGCGAGCTTGATGCCGGAATCCCGAAATACCACGTGCCCAAGTTCCAGATGATTGCGGCGAGCAAAAGTGCGAGCACCATTGCCAGTCCCGCGTTCGATCCGCTGGAGACGAGTAAATCGACCGGCAGCAAATTGATGATGCTGAGTGCCACGCCGATGCCGCCTAAAAACACACCGCAGAAATTGCAGAAGCCCGACCAGATCACCGACGTCCAAGGCCGCAGCGATTTGGTATAGATGACGGTAGCGACCGCATTGGCCGTGTCGTGGAAGCCGTTGACGAATTCAAAGCCGCACGCAGCGATGAGACAGAGAAAAAGCAACGTCAATTTGCCCGCACCGAGCGAGCCGTCGAAGAGCATTTCAAACATGGTTTTGCGGTAAGGTTGTTAAGGCCTGAGGAAGGTGAAGTCCGTGGCAATTACACCGGCAATTAAAAACAATTTCAGCGCGGTGGCAAATTAAGTTTTGACGCCGCACAACGTTCTTACCCGTATCCTTTTTATTTGCGGAAGGCAACTTCTATTTTGATTGCAACACATTTCAACTTTATGATTCACGCCGTTTCATTTCAGCATGGCAGGTTAGGCTATCTCGATCAACGCTTCTTGCCGTTGAAAGAAAATTATATCGATACCAAAGATTACCTCACCGCCGTGGATGCCATCAAAACGCTCGCCGTACGCGGTGCGCCGCTGATCGGCATCGTCGCCGGATACGCGGTCTCGCTTGCCGCGTCAGGCTATAAGGGCAAGAAGAAAAACTTCAAACCGTTCTTCACGAAGGCCGTCGCCGAAATTGAAGCCTCGCGCCCGACCGCCGTCAATTTATTTTTTGCGACCGCGCGGATGAAAAAAGTTTTTCGCAAGCATTTTGCCGCCATGGATTTGCCCCAACTTGCCGAAGCCCTCCGCACGGAAGCCCTCGTCATTCACACCGAAGAAGTCTTGCGCTGCGAACATCTGGCGGCGGGCGGTCTCAAACTTTTCGAGCGCACGTTTAAAACCATTTTGAAAACGCGCAAGCTTCGAATCCTGACGCATTGCAATACCGGCACGCTCGCAACGGGCGGTCTCGGCACCGCGCTCGGCGTCATTCGGGCGGCATGGCAACGGGGATTGATCGAAAAAGTTATTGCTTCCGAAACCCGTCCGCTTCTGCAAGGCCTGCGTTTGACCGCGTGGGAATTGGAACATGATAACATTCCATTCGAAGTCATCGCCGATGGCGCGTCGGGATTGCTCATGCAACGCGGCGAGATCGATGGCGTGATCACGGGTGCCGACCGCATCGCAACCAACGGCGACAGTGCCAACAAAATCGGGACGTTCAATCATGCGATGGCGGCGTTCGCGCACCGGAAACCTTTCTTCATCGCCGCGCCCGTTTCAACGATTGATCGCGCGATTCACAGCGGCACCCAGATTCCGATTGAGACGCGCGGCGGTGATGAACTGAAAGTCATCTTCGGACGCCGCGTCGCGCCGGAGCGGATTCCGGTTTCAAACTTCGCGTTCGATGTTACGCCCGCCAAATTTATTACCGGCATCATCACCGATACGGGCACGTTCAAGAAGCCTTACAAGTTTTGATTCACTCCACCACGAAAATTATATATGTCATTCTGAGCGGAGCGAAGAATCCCTCTCGCAACAACTGCATTAGGGATTCTTCACTTCGCTTGCACTCCGTTCAGAATGACATCGGAAATATCTCGATACGTTTGCATCAAACATGATTCATAAAATTGAAGCCGTCGTGCTTCGCGCGATTGACTTCCGCGACCAGTCCAAAATCCTCACGCTCTATACCAGAGCGTTCGGACGCATGACGGCGATTGCGAAGGGATGCAGAACAAGCCCCAGCAAATTCGGATCGTCGCTCGAAGTCGGCAGCCATATCGAAGCGGTGCTCTACAAAAAAGATACGCGCGATATTCAAAACCTCACCGATGCACATCTTCTGACGCCGATGCTGAACCTGACGACATCGATGGAGCGGCTTTCGGCGGCGTTGCAAACCTTGGAACTCGTGCGCGTGGCGACCGAAGACGGCGACCGCAACACCAAACTTTTCGAATTGTTACTCGGTACGCTCAAAGCCGTTGATGCCCCGCGCGAAGCGAAACAAAAACTGTTCGCCGGATTTTTTTTCTTTTTCGAAGTGCATCTCATCGGCCTCTTGGGATTCAAACCCAGTTTCGGTGAGTGCGTGCTCTCCGGCAAAAACATCATCGCTGAAATTGATCGCGGCAGGGAAACGAATCTCGTTTTGCTTTCGGAGAAAGGCGGCGTGGCCTTGGCGAGTGAAGCGCGTTCGCGCGGCTATGCGGGACAGCGGGTTTCGCTCCAAGCCTACCGCATCATCGAACATCTGGCGTCGGCGAAGGCGGATTCCGTCGGCGGCCTGTCGATGCAGGCGGGCATTATCGGCGAGGTCTCGGAAATTTTAGACGTCTATTTGCGGTTCCACATTGACGATTTGCCGTCGCTTCGAACCCGCGATATTTTTAATCAACTCGCATCGTAATTTTTTTTGTATGTCATTCCCGATGTGAGCTTGCCGAACTATCGTTCGTCGCGGGAATCATCGAAACCCAAGCTAAGATTCCCGCTTTCGCGGGAATGACATAAAGGGAATGAGATCAAGAAAAGGTGCCGAGTAAACTTTTTTATCCGGCGCGTCGTAACAGCGGCAACCTTCACAGCACACCTTGTTATTTTTTCAGAAATTATTTTTCACGGATTTTCACAGCAAGATTTTTCAGCACGTTTAGTAAGGAGCAACAGATGAACAGAAATGCAATCCTGACGGCCATCGGCCTAATTTTTCTCGGCATACTGATTGGCGTCGTCGCCATTACCGGTTTGCAACTGACGGGCGCATCGTCCGCACAGCAAGCAAAAAATGTGGTGCTCGGCAGCCAGACTTACGCGCCCAAAGAAGCCATGACGGGTTTCAAGGCCACCAACAGTGCCTTCATCGAAGCCTCGAAGGTTGTAACCCCGACCGTCGTCAGCATTCAAGTCAAATCAACCCCGCGCGCGGGCACCTCGCGCGATCCGTTTCACAGCTTCACCCCGCGCGGGGGCGATAAGAAAAAAGATGAGAAGGACGACGGCGGCGGCGAAGAAGAAGGCGATGCCGATCTCTTCCGGCGATTCTTCGGGCCGCGCGGCATGGAACGCGCACCGATGATGGGTTCGGGTTCCGGCGTCATCATCTCGCCCGACGGATATATTCTCACCAACAATCACGTCGTCAAAGACGCCGATGAAAAAGACGGTCTGCGTGTTACCCTCAGCGATAAGCGCGAATACACCGCGAAGGTCGTCGGTACAGACCCGCTCACCGATATTTCCGTCATTAAAATCGATGCGCAGAATTTGCCCGTCGTACCGATTGGCGACAGCGACGGCGTGCAAGTCGGCGAATGGGTTTTAGCAGTCGGCAATCCGTTCAGGCTCACCTCGACGGTAACTGCGGGCATTGTGAGCGCAATCGGACGCAACATCAATATCATCCAGAGCAGCAGCGGCTATGCAATTGAAAGTTTTATTCAAACCGACGCGGCGATCAATCCGGGCAACAGTGGCGGCGCGCTCGTCAATATGGAAGGCCGCTTGATCGGCATCAACACGGCGATTGCCACCGAGACGGGCAGTTACGCGGGCTATGGTTTCGCCGTGCCGATTAACTTGGCCAAGTCGGTTGCTGAAGATTTGATCAAGAACGGCAAGGTGCAGCGCGGCTATATCGGCGTCAGTCTTGAACAAGTCGATGCGATCACCGCGAAGGCCAACGGACTTGATGTGCCGGGCGGCGTACTGATTCAAAGCGTTATGCCCGATGGCGGCGGACGGGCGGCGGGATTACAGCAGGGCGACATCGTAACCTCGGTCGATGGCCGCAGCGTCCGCGAAGTCAATGAACTGCAAGCCTACATCGCCCGCAAGCATCCGAACGATAAAGTGGTATTGAAAATCTGGCGCGACCGCCGCGAGATGGAAGTTTCGGTGACGCTCAAGCCGCGCCCCGAAGCGAAGGAAGTCTCGGAAGCCACACCGCCGGAGCGCAAGGCCGAACCGGCGAAAACGGAAACCGCTTCGCTCGATCAGTTGGGTTTGGAAGTCAAGAACCTCACGAAGGAAGAGAAGCAGCAATACGATACCGACTACGGCGTGCGCGTCTCGGACATTGACCGCTTCGGCCCCGCGGCATCGCGCAACCTCGGCAAAGACGATGTAATTTTGGAAGTCGACCGTAAGAAGATTCAAACGATTGACGACTTCAAGCGCGCCGTCGCCGCCGTGAAGGTAGGCGATGCGGTGAACTTCAAAATCAAAAACGCGCGGAAAGATACGCGGCTCGTCGCCGTTCAAATCGCCGCCAAGTAAATTTATTTTTGGATCATTACGGGCGACCTTCGAAGGTCGCCCTTTTTATTACACGACTTTTTTCTTTTGTCATTTCCGTCTTCGCAGGAATGACAAGGCAACCAATTATCTCATTCTACCATCATGCCGCTACCAAATCAGAACTCACAATTGCTTTTCGAACGCGCAAAGAAAGTCATTCCGGGCGGCGTCAATTCGCCGGTGCGTGCATTCAAATCCGTCGGTGGTTCGCCCGTGTTTATGCAGCGCGGGCACGGCGCACACCTGACCGACGCGGACGGCAATACTTACATCGATTACATCGGTTCGTGGGGGCCGTTCATTTTGGGACACCAGCATCCGCGCGTCGTGGCGGCGATTGAACACACGTTGAAACATGTCGGAACGAGTTTCGGCGCACCGACGATGTTGGAAGTTGAACTCGCGGAAACCATCACGCGGCTCATGCCTTCCATCGAACAAGTGCGACTCACCAGCAGCGGCACGGAAGCGTGTATGTCGGCGATCCGCGTGGCGCGTGGCTTTACAGGGCGAGAGAAGATCATAAAATTCGAAGGCTGCTATCACGGGCACGGCGATTCATTTCTCATCAAAGCGGGCAGCGGCGCGCTCACGCTCGGCGTGCCGGATAGTCCGGGTATTACGCGCGGCACAGCGCAAGACACGCTCAATGCGAGTTACAACGATATTGATTCGGTGAAGCGATTGGTCGCCGAGTTCAAAGGCGAGATTGCGGCGGTGATTGTCGAACCCATCGGCGGCAATATGGGCGTCGTCCCCGCATCAAAAGCGTTTTTGACGTCGCTGCGAACGCTGTGCACGGCGGAAGGCATCGTGCTCATTTTTGACGAAGTGATGACGGGCTTCCGCGTGGCGTTCGGCGGCGCGCAGTCGCTCTACGCCATCACGCCCGATATGACGACGCTCGGTAAAATTATCGGCGGTGGGTTGCCCGTCGGCGCGTACGGCGGCAGGAAAGAAATCATGCAGCAGGTTGCGCCCGCCGGAGCTATTTATCAGGCGGGTACGCTTTCCGGCAATCCGCTCGCCGTCAGTGCGGGACTTGAAACGCTGAGGATTCTTGAAGAGGAAAATCCGTATCCGTCGCTTGAAAAAAAAGCGGCGATGCTTGAAGCGGGATTCACCGCGAACTTGCAGAAGCTTGGGCTGAACCTGTGTCAGAAGCGGGTCGGCTCGATGATGTGTTTGTTCTTCACGGAGCGCGATGTGATTGATTTCGATTCCGCCGTGTCATCGGATACGAAAAAGTATGCGGCGTATTTTCACGCCATGCTGGCGCGCGGGATTTATCTCGCTCCGTCGCAGTTCGAAGCGATGTTTCTTTCCGCCGCGCACACGGATGAAGATTTAGAGCGAACCGTTCAGGCGAACTTTGAATCGCTTGAACTTGCGTACCGGCTTCAACCCGCGCCCAACGTCTGATTTTATATCCGCGCCGTAGGGGCGAGACATGTCTCGCCCCTACAATGGTCGTAAAATCGTTTCGGGGTTGCCGTTCATCGGTGCGGGTTGCGGTTCATCTGAACATGATGCAAATCGTGCGCAACAATGCGTAAGTTTGAACAAACGAAACCGCAACGTCATTGACTAAGCCGCAGCCAAACCGCACCAAGCCATCGATACATCATGCCGGGTCAGTACCGGGCGTGCCCGTGCACACGCGGTATCAGATCGAGCGCGACTTTCGCCTTGAAGCGCCGCATTCAAGAATTATTGCAAGTGCGATCTGCGCCGGTTCAATTATTTCCGGTATCAGCGGATGTTGGAAATCGCCGGAGTTTTTCATCACCCTGCTTTACAGTTTTCTCTACAGCTATACGATCCACTTCTCGATGCTTGCAACGCAGAAGTATTTCTTTCCGCATTTTCATGTCGACAAAAATTTGTTTCTGTGGCGGATCAGTTTGCTGTTGCTAGTTGCGTTTGCGAGTTCCATTTCATTCACGGTTGTTAATGAATTGCTGTCGGGTCTGGCCGGACGGCACATCTCCGACAATACCAAAATGACGCCGCCGGAGTTCGGCTCGCTCATCGTGCTCGTCTCGATGACGATGACGATCATGATTACGGGCATCGGCTCGGCGCAGCAATTTTTTTTGCGACTTGAAACGACGCTTGCCTCCGAGGACGCCGCGGTTCGGCGTGCGTTCGAATCGGAAACGAAAGTTCAGGAACTTGAATTGCGGCGGCGCGAAGCCGAACTTTCCGCCGAGCAAGCCAAGCAACTCGCCACCGAAGCCGAGCTTTCCGCGCTTAAAATGCAAATCAATCCGCACTTCTTTTTCAATACGCTCAATTCCATCGCCGCGCTCTCGCACATCGCTCCTGAACGCGCGGGCATGATGACGGAAAAATTGGCGGAGATTTATCACTACGTCCTGCAATCTTCCAAACGTCCCACCACAACGCTCGGCGAAGAATTGACTTTTCTGCAAACCTATTTCGAGATCGAGCGTGTCCGGTTCGGCACTCGAATCGCACTTACCCTTGATGTTCCCGAATCGCTGTTTCAATTGATTGTGCCGAACTTGTTGCTGCAACCGATGGTCGAGAACGCGGTCGCGCACGCCTTTGGCGATATGTCTTCCGGTTGTCAAATTTTTGTTACCGTCCGGGAAAGCCACAGGATTGAGTCCGGTGCGGAGATCGAGGTATCCGACAACGGCAGCGGGTTCGGCGCGATTGATCCGCTTTCCTGCATCGGTAAAGGCACCGCCCTTAAAAACATTCACGAGCGACTGCGGAAAATGTTTGGCGACGGGAGCGGCCTTGTCATTGAACCCAATCATCCTGCGGGTGCCTGTTTCAGGATTCATCTCCCGCTCGTGCAGCATCGGATCGAGACAAATACTTCGCGCCTTGATGAACGACAATCGACCAACAGCGCAGCCTCACACAACGCCTATTTAAATTAAACCCGCCATGAACCTTCGCGCGATCATCACCGACGATGAAGAACTCGCCCGTCAAAACTTGAAAATTCAATTGCAGAAAGTGGATGCGGAGATTGAGATCGTCGGCGAAGCCACCAACGGCAAGGAAATGCTGCTGCTGATCGATGCGCTCAAACCCGATGTCGTGTTCCTCGATATTCAAATGCCCGTGATGACCGGCTTCGAAGCCGCCGAAGCCCTGTTACTCCGCGCGGACGACGATGCGGTTTCACTGCCCGAACTTATTTTCACGACGGCTTACGATCAATACGCGCTCAAAGCCTTCGAGGTCAATGCCGCGCATTATCTGCTGAAGCCCATCACGAAAGAGCGTTTGAAAGTTGCCGTTGGCCGCGTACGCGAACGGCTCGCGCTGCACGCCGCGACCGTTGCCGCGGATGATAATGCACATCCGGTTGAGCCATCAGTATTGAAGCCCAACGAAGCCGAGTTGGAACGGCTGATGCAGTACTTGCGCGACGTAAATCATATCCAAACCGAGCCGAAACTTTCGGGTCTTGCGTGCAAAGTGCGCGGCAAACTGACGGTTATCAAACTGGAGGAAATCAATCATATCACGGCGGATGAAAAAGTAAACTTCGTGCACACCGACGCGGGCGAGTTCATCACTGATTATACGTTGGATGATCTCGAGCGGCGGCTGGACGCCTCAATGTTCATGCGGATTCACCGCTCACATCTCGTCAACATCAAAAAAGTGAAAACGCTTGTGCCGTGGTTCGGCGGAAAGTTCAAAGTAATTTTGGATGACGTCCGGCAAACCGAACTCTCACTCTCGCGCTTTCGCTTGGATGAGATGCGCAAGCGTCTGCTGTGGTGAGACTCCACCTTCCCATCCGAATCTCAAGGCGGTTTGTCCCGCGCCGCCGCGCCCGCTATCTTGACGGCGGAAAAATTCTGCCGTAAAAAATCACGTCATGTTTGGATTCAACTTCATCAAATTTCAACCGGGCGTGTATGCGCTCGTGTATCAAAACGGCGCGGTCGTGCGGGAAGGCACGGGCTTTTCGATGTTTTATTACATGCCGATCACCTCGCTCGTCGCCATTCCCGTCAGCAGCATCGATGCGGCGTTCATCTTCGAAGACGTTACAGCCGATTACCAAACGATCAGCATTCAAGGACAAATTACGTTTCGAATCCGCGACGCGAAAAAAATTTCCGGTTTGCTCAACTATACGCTCGACAGCCGCACGCAAAAATATATTTCCGACGACCCGCAGAAACTTTCGCAGCGCGTCATCAACGCCGTGCAAGTGCAGACGAAAAAAGAAATCGCCAAACTCTCGCTTCGCAACGCGCTCAAAGCCGCCGAGCCTTTGGCGCAATCCGTCGGTGCAGCGATCAGGGAAGATGAAGTGGTGATGTCGCTGGGCCTAGAAATTCTCGGCGTCTCCGTGCTCGCCATCAAACCCAACAAGGAAACCGGACGGGCGTTGGAAGCCGAAGCGCGCGAACAGATTCTTAGAGAATCGGATGATGCGGTTTACGCCCGCCGCAATGCGGCACTTGAGCAAGAGCGAAAGATCAAAGAGAACGAACTCAATACCGAGATCGCCGTCGAAATCAAGCGCAGACAAATCCGCGAAACGAAGATGGACGCCGAGCGCGCCGTGCTTGAGAAGCAACAGCAGCTTGAGCAATCGGGATTGGAGTTCGAAGTTGTTCAGGAAGAGCGTCGCAAAAAATTGGTCGAGCTGACGGCGGCCAATGCGAAAGCCGAAGCGGATGCAAAAGCATATGCGATTTCAGCGTCGATGCGGGCGGTGCAGGAATCGAAGCCGGAGTTGGTGCAGGCGATTCTCGCGTCGGGGATGCAGCCGAATCAACTGATCGCGCAGGCGTTTCAAAACCTCGCGCTGCGGGCGGATAAAATCGGCGAACTCAACATCGCGCCCGATTTGCTGCGAGACCTGATGAAAAATGAACCCCGCAATGACGCCCGCTAACACCGCCAGTGGCTCTGAGAGCGGCAGCGATCACAAACTTATTTTGGTGCGCCGCAAAACGCGGCTCGATGAACTCGTCGCGCGGTACAACACGGTTTCGCAAGCGCAGTTTTACGTCGAACACTTGGGCGCCGATTTTTCCGATTACCTGCGCGAACATGAAGGCTATGAGCAAGCCGTCCGCGAAGCCGCATCGGTGTTGGAAACATTCGGGCGGGTGCAGATGATCGAGCGAGCGTACTTGCCGAATTTTATTTTCGGCGCGCAGGATGTCGTTGTCGCTATTGGACAGGACGGGCTTGTGGCCAATACGCTCAAGTATCTCGACGGGCAACCCGTCATCGGCATCAACCCCGATGCGACGCGGTGGGACGGCGTGCTGTTGCCGTTTGAGGTCAAGGATTTACCCAGCGTTGTGCCGGAGGTTTTGAAACGGCGTCGCCCGCTCAGAGAAGTTACGATGGCGAAAGCCGCGCTCAACGACGGGCAGGAACTCTATGCGGTGAATGACTTATTCATCGGCCAAAAGACGCATACTTCCGCGCGGTATCAGATTGAGGTAGGCGGCGAGCGCGAACAGCATTCCTCAAGCGGCATTATCGTTTCGACGGGCTTGGGATCGACGGGCTGGCTGAAATCTATTTTGACGGGCGCGTCGGCGGTGGTGAACACGTTGTCGGAACAAGCACCGGAGATGCCCTCGCCGCCTGCGACATCTTTAACACAGATGCCGTCCGTGCGGTGGGATACGGACTTCCTTTACTTCTCGGTGCGCGAGCCGTTCACGAGCAAGACCTCGGCATCGGGATTGGTATTCGGAAAAATCACGGCGCGTGAGCGGATGTTGGTGCGTTCGCTGATGCCGGAGAACGGCGTCATTTTCAGCGACGGCATCGAGAGTGATTTTCTCGCGTTCGGCTCCGGCGCCCTGGCCGAGATTTCGATTGCGAAGAAGAAAGGCCGGTTGGTGGTGTGAGGCTTCACGCCGGTTTATTTTTTTCCGAACAGCGGTTTGAGAAGTGAATCGACGCTTTACGCCATGCTGGAGAGCGGCGTTTATACCGGCTTCAACGCGCGTTTTAATGGACAGCTTTCTTCAATATCGACAACCATCCTTTTATGCCGAGTAGATTAGAAAAAATGATGACGGAACGCCTCTCGCTCAACGCGGCGGAGTGGCGTGCGGTGCGCTCAAGTCTGTCGCTAAAACCGCTTTTGAAGCGAGAAGCGTTAGTCATGGCGGGCGAAGTGTGTCGGCACGTTGCATTTGTCGAGCAAGGGTGTTTGCGCTGTTTTTATCACAGCGACGGCAAGGAAATCACGGCGCACTTTCAAGTGGAAGGACAGTTCAGCACCGACTATCAAAGCCTGACGACACAGACGCCAACCAACCGCACGATTGAAGCCGTCGAGCCGTCGATGGTTGTCTTGATGAGCTACGGTCAACTTCAATACCTATATCGAACCGTTCCCGCCCTCGAATCCTTCGCCCGCGCGATACTTGAGAAAGCGTTGGTCGACAATCAAAACCGGTTGGCGTCGTTTCTGTGCGACTCGCCTGAGGAGCGTTATCTGAGGTTGCTTAAAGAGTCGCCGGAAGTATTGCGCCGTGTGCCGCAACGTCTGATTGCATCGTATCTCGGCATCACGCCGGAAGCCTTGAGCCGCATTCGAAACCGCATTCGTACTCGCCGCTCCGCCTAATCACTTTCTTAATGATCCGCCGAGTTTCCGGTTAAAACATTTCTTGATCGAAGTCAACGAAAGTCAGCGTTCGGCGCGGGTAAGTTTGCACGGCTTTGCAAACACTTAAACCGTCCGACTATGAACAGACTGATTTTTTTTACAACGCTCGTTGCGCTGACCTGCTCCGTTCGTTCCGTCCGTCCCGTCTTCGCCCAATCTCTTTCAGCTAAAGGCACTGAAACGCTGTCGCCGGTTTCCAAGCGGGCGGAATTACCTGTATTTACAGGGCACTACAGTTCCTTGCAAGATACTCGCTTGGATACGGTGATTGAAAAAGCGTCGGTATCCGCCGGACTGAATGCGGTATATCTGGCGGCGTTTCAAGGGATAGGATTAAACGGCTTCTATAATTTTCCGGCGAACTGGAGCGTCGGCGTCGGCACGACGTACGGCGGATTGAATGACATTCCGCGCTTTGCCGCCGGAGGATTTTTTACCAATCCCGAAAGCATCAACCTCCGCTGGCTCTACGCGGTTGCGCTGCACGGCAGATACACGTTCGGGAAAAACATCGAAGGATTTTATGTAGAACTCAATGCGGGATACGAAGGCTGGCGCGTCCGTCCCGACGGGGTAACGGACACGGAGAACATCATTACCAATGCGTTCGTCGTGCCAGTGGTCGGATTCAACTGGTTTCCGGTAGCGAGGTCGGGCTTTTTCGTCAATGCGAATCTGTCGTCGATTTTTCTCTTCGGCGGTCCGGCGGAGGATTTACAAACGGGCGCGGTGCGATACCGGTTTCGAAACAATTCTTTCACCTCGCCCAGTCCGGGCATTCAACTCGGCTGGCGATTCTAAGGACGCACCCCCAGCGAGCTGACTGTAAAAAATCCGCCGCAAACTTTTTCATGGCAACGGAGGAAACCGGTTTTAGCAAGGGCATAGTTTATTTTTTTCCGAACAGCGGCTTCAAAAGCGAATCTACGCCGGGCAATTTTTGATCTTTCTTTCCTTCGAGCACGCCTTTGAACATCGGCATCCGCGCGGCGACGAGCGTTTTCGTTTCCTCCGAAAGCCGTTCCCCAATGACTGCAAAAGCGAGCGGCGTTAGTTTTTGCAACAAGTCTTGCGAGACATCGGCCTTTTGCAAGATGGCCATCATCTTCATCATCTCGCCGAACTGTCCGCCCAAGCCCGACTGTCCACCTTGGGGTTTCGCGTCGCCGCCGTTCATAAACACATTGCTTAACGAAGCAACTTCGGGAATTTCGTCCAGAACTTTCTGATAGTTATCCGCACCGACTTGAACTTTGATGAAAATAAAAGTTCCGGCGAGTACTTTTTCGCTTTGGTCTCGATTGAGTTTAGACCGCTCCGCGAATACGTCAATTAAATCAGGCATCGTACTGATGGATAGTTTAGAGTTACTTCAAAACAGATTTTAGTTTCAGGTGCGGGGTTCAAAGGCGTAGTCGAAGTCATAGAAATGTTTTCCGGCGTCGATGCGAATGTTCAT
>JACMJS010000065.1 GCA_014380515.1 Chlorobiales bacterium | reverse complement strand
TTTAATCCGCTGATGGCTTGGCCGTATAAAGTCTGAAAGGTGGTTAAGGATGTCGGAGCGGGCGGTTTGACGCCGCCGCTCGTGGCATAACCGAGCACATCGTTGTTGCCGAGCCAAAAGGTGATGAAGTTCGGCGAAAGGCTCGCAGCCTGTTGAATTTGCGTGCCGGTGGTTGCGCCCGGCGCATTGCGAAGGACGAGATCGAAGAATGCGTTTGATCCGCCGCCGTTCAAGGCTTGGGCACAATTGCTGCCGAGCGTCGTGTTGGCCGCGTCATAGATGAGTGCGCCCGGTACGCCGAGATTGTTGTAGGCACGCGGCAGAGCCGAGTTTATCGGCACGCCCGATGTTTTTGCAGTGTCAATAATAGGCGATCCGGTTGGGGTCAACCCTAAAAACTCTTGGCGCTTGGGTGTGCCGAAGCCCGGACTGGTGATGAGCGGCATTTGAAAATCGGTTGCACCGGCTTGCTTAGCAATGAGTGCGGGAAAAGAGTTGCGTTGCTCCGTTTCCCAGAGCGCGCTCGATTGGAAACCCGCCGTGATGCTGTTGCCGATAGCCACGTATTTGTTTGCTTCAAACGTACCGGTACCTGCGGGCGCGATTGTTTCCGTGTCGAAACGGCATCCGGCCACGCTGCCTGCGAGCGCGATTGCCGTCAGCATCGCCGACACCCTGAAAGAAAATTTATTTAATGGCATTTCTCAGTTCTCCTCAAAATTTTTTTTAGAATTTGACGCGCAAGCTCGCCGAAACGACGGGCGACGACGTGTTGTAAGTGCCCGTCAAGCCCGCGGGTTCTTGCAACGCGGTGGTTTGGGTGCGTTGGTTGGCGCGAACAAAAACACCTGCGACATCAACGCCGATGTTTTCAGCGAATTCATAGCCGAAGCCGACGGAGACGCCGAGACGGTCGGCATCGGGCAGGAGCGGCTCAACATAGCCATCGGGCACGGCGGCTTTATCATAAAGGAAACCGGCACGGACGCGCACTTTTTCCGTCCACCGCGTTTCCGCCGCGAATGAAATCGTATAACTGTTTTGAAAATTTTTCTGGCTCACCGAGATTGCATCAACATACAGGCTCGTCTTTTCGAACGAGATCGGCAATTCGCTGTAGGCACTCCAGAGATGATAGTCGAAGTCGGCTTCGAACTCAAGATTTTTGAGAATAAAACTTTCCGACATCATCGCTGGCCGGTAAGCGATGCCCGCTTTGAAACTCGAAGGCAACGGCAACGCGACGCTGCCGGGACCATCGGGAAAATCGGCCTCAGAAAGTGTGCCGGGCGACGTGAAAACCGCATCGCCTTTGTAAGTCATGTTGATTTGACTTTTGTAAGTCAGGCCGATGGAAACAGCGGGATCGGGTTTGAACATGAGCGCGCCGTTGAAGCCGATGCCGGTGCCGGTGCCATCTAATGTTACACGGCCTTCGGGCGATCCGAAGTCGGTGATGTTGCGCTGGAGTTTAGCGGTGCCGCTGATAAAACTTATGCCTGCCGAAAGCGAAAACTGATCACTGAACCGGTAGGCGACATTGCCGGTAACAAACAAGTTACGCAGCGAGAGATTGGTGATGATACCGCGTCCGGCCCACGCCTGACCGTCGCCGCCCGTCGTCGGCCAATCAATGCCGAGGCCATATGGAAAATACGCGCCGATACCGAGAGCGAAACCGGTTTCGCTGGTGTAGGTCAAGTAGCCTGCGGGAATGCCCGTCGGGCCGCCGTTCGTGTAAGTGGTTGTTACGCCTGCACCGCTTGGCTGTTGGAACACCGATTGCGGTGCGAGCAACGTGCCGGTGAGGTTGAGGTTGAGGCCGCTTTTGAAAAAGGCCATCGCTGCCGGATTGTGGTAGACCGCCGAAGCATCCATCACGCTGGCGACATATGCACGGGCACGGCCTGCGCCTGCCGCGCCGTGATCGCTGACTTGAAAGCCGCCCGCGATCAGCGTCGCCGGATGCAGCGAGAAGATTAGTATCGCAACTGCGGCAAGCATCCGGCAAAGTGCAGGACTTGCGATCAGAAAAGTTTTGAAGCGTGCACCGCGCGGTGCCCTGAGAAGTTTTTTCACGGAATCCTCCTGATAGTGAATGGATTGATTGTCAAAGTTATCGGATAAAAAATGCGGGATGAAAAGAACGGAAGTTGATCGGGGAAATGGCGGCAGGAAAAACAAACGTGATGTTGCAAGTTTCGGGGGACTTGCAGCATCACGGATCGCACCGCGGGCGGTTGCTGATGGTTGCGGCAGGTTTAGCGTGGCTGCCGACTTAAAATGTTTTCTCATTGGCGCAGTCAAAAATCGTGCGAGATGTTACGCATTAGTTAACACATTTGCAAAATGCCGTAACAGCCCCGGTCGCCAATGATGACGCGGCTACTTCGCTTTCAGTTCGGCGATGGCAGATTTAAGAGCATGATAGGTTTTCGTCATGTCGTCCGAGATGACTTTCGTTTCGGCGGTTACGGGCATAAAGTTCGTATCGCCCTGCCAACGCGGGACGACGTGCAAATGCAAATGCGTATCGACGCTGCCACCTGCGACTTGCCCCAAGTTCATGCCCAAATTAAAACCATCGGGCGACATGACTTTTTTGAGCGCGGCCATCGCAAGTTCCGAGAGTTGCATCAGTTCCAGTTTGGTGGAGTCATTGAGTTCGGAGAAGTCAGCGGTTTGTTGGTAAGGAATCACCATCAGGTGGCCGGAGTTGTAGGGATAGAGGTTCATGATGATGAAGCAGTGTGCGCCGCGATGCACCACGAGCCGCGTTTCATCTTCCTCCGGCGGAATACCCGCGAAGATGGATTTGCCGTCTTTGGGTTTGTTGCGTTCTTTGAATGACGCAATGTACTGCGACCGCCACGGCGAAAACATTTTGTCCATGATTTTTTGCGTCAAAATTTTTCTGGTGTCATTCTGAACGAAGCACAAGCGTAGTGAAGAATCTGCATTTGAGTTGCGAACAATTTCAGAGGAATGCAGATTCTTCGCTGCGCTCAGAATGACCGTGTGGTGATGAGAGTTGATTGCACGTAAAAAGAGCGTTCGAATGATGAACGCTCTTAAAAAAATGGTGGAGATGGCGGGACTCGAACCCGCGTCCAAAATGCTGGAAGGAAAGGCTACCACACTTATCTCCGGTTCTTGATTTTCGTGCTCGGTTACCCGTCCGGCGGGGTTCCTAGCCTTAGCTCAACTGCGTATTCACTTCATCCGTTGAGCACAAACAAAGTGAATCCTACTGGCGCGAACGCCGAAGCGCTCAAGCGCCGGTTATGACACAAGGCAGGACTTACAGTAGGCGGCTCGCCCTGCGTGTGATGACACTAAATTAGCGGTGTGCTAAGTTAGGCGGCCATTGCGTACGAGTTATCGTTTGCATCTATTGTTTACCCAGACTTCTTTAACGAGTCCATCCGGGCGGAAACTCGAAGTGCAACCAGTCCCGACACACACTCTGTCGAAACCTGTCATCCCCAATTTTTCAATGAACATTTTTTAGACTGCGAATATACAGCGCACCCGTGCGGCTGAAAAACAATATCTCTTTTACTTCGAACAGGTTACTTGACGAGCATCATTTTTTTCGTTTCCATAAAGTTGCCGCTCCGTCCGTCGCTGCCGCTTGCCCGCAGTGAATAAAAGTAAATTCCGCTCGGGAAGTTTCCCGCATTAAAACTCACCTTGTAAGTGCCTGCCGCTTGTTTCGCATTCACCAGCGTTGCGATTTCCCGTCCCAACACATCAAAGACTTTCAAACGGACTTCACTGCCAATTGATAATTGATAACTGATCACCGTATTCGGATTGAACGGGTTCGGATAGTTCTGCGCGAGGCTGAACGACTTCGGCGTGTTGCTTTGCGCTGTAACACTTGAAAGCGCGGCAAGTCCGGTTTCGCAGCGGTGCAAACGAAAGTTCTCCCATTCGAAATAATAAATGATGGCATCCGTTTCCGTCAGATAAACTTCCGGGTCCATGCGTTTGAGCATCGGATCGCTGCCGCTGACTTGCCGGTAGAACGGCGTATCGGGATTGACGGCGGCAATCCACACATCGGCATTGCTCATAAAGCCGCTGTCGGACACGACGGCAAACACATATGACTTGCCCGCGAACGCGAACGGCTCGGCGGAAAACACATAGCTTCGCGCCGAGGGAAACACAAGTGAATTGAACTTATCGTAACCGCCGCCCGCATTCTTGCGATAGATGCCGAGCGAGGTGTTACCTTCCGTGCAGAAAAATAATTCTTCGCCGTATTCCGGTGCATCAAAAAAGAAGCCGTCCGTTTTATCAATGGGCGAAAATGTGAGTTGCGTGATTTTTTGATCATCGACATCGAACCGGAATTCCTGATCGTAGCCTGCGATGCTGTCGGCGTAAATCAAAGCGCGACTGCCGTTTATCCACCGCGCGCCGGAACTTGAAAGTTGGGTTGAAGGCAACGGGGCTTCGGTGAGCGGGTTGTTGCTCTCGCGCCAGAAATACGTGAGCGGACTTTGATCGCCTTTGATGAGAAAGAGAAAACGGGCATCGAGATCGGCGGCGTCGCGGCTGGGCAAGGGATTAAATTTTTCGGCGGTGTCGCTCGTGGTGAGTTGTTCGGTTACGACTTGCTGCGCGGCTGTGGCGCGGGCTTTGAAAACTTGCTTGCGAATGTTCGCGTCCCGCTTGGTGTAATAGACCCAACTTCCCTGCTGGCTGCTGCTCCAATCCGTGCCTTGCAAAATTTGTTGAAACGGCACGAGGTTCGAATCCAGCTGCACCGCGAGGCTGAAGCCGATATTGCCCGTCGCACGGTTCATCGGGGCTTGCCACAGACGATACGGCGCGAACGCGCCCATCCAGCTCACGCTCACGCTGTCCGATGAAAACTCATGATCCGCGTATCCGCCCGCCTCATTGCCGACGATGCTATCCGCCGCTTGAAACTGCGCGGCAGCACGCTGCGGATTGAATTGTAATACAAAAAAAATAACGAAGCTGATGAATGAAATGATGGAACTGCGGCGGATGCGGCGGGATTCAAGATGTGTCATCGTTGCGAAGTTGATTTGTTGACGGTAGATTTGCCGAAGGATTGACACACACAACCAGTTACGGTTTAATACGCCGCTCAAAATCATCCGACTTATTTTGATTTCACATCGCCGCACGCATCTATTCATCACGCTGATCGCATTTTTTTTCTTCGTCCCGTTTTTGGACGCGGTAGAATTGTTCGATTGGGATGAAATCAACTTCGCCGAATCCGCCCGCGAAATGCTGCTCACCGGCGATTATTTCCGCGTGCAAATTAACTTTCAACCCTTTTGGGAAAAGCCACCGCTCTTCTTCTGGCTGCAAGTTGTTTCGATGCGGGCGTTCGGCGTGAACGAATTCGCCGCCCGGTTGCCGAACGCGATGTGCGGCATCATCACGCTGAACGTGCTTTATGCGATTGGCCGCAAAGTTCACAGTGAAAAATTCGGACGGCTCTGGACGCTCATTTATCTCGGTTCATTTCTGCCGCACTTTTATTTCAAGTCGGGCATCATCGATCCGGTGTTCAACCTGTTTATTTTCTGCGGCATCTACTTTCTATTCTCCGCATTGCAACTGACGCGAAGCCGCACAAGATTCTGGAAGTTCGTCATCGCAGGCATCTTTATCGGCTTCGGCATCTTGACGAAAGGGCCGGTCGCATACCTTGTCGCTACGCTGTCGCTTTTCATTTACACCGCGCTGCGCTCGTTCGATTTATCCGCCATCGGCGCAATGCGGCGCGGCGAACGAATACGTGTTTTAGAATTTCTGGGTTACACGGTTGCGGCGGGTTTGATTTCGCTCTTGTGGTTCGGCGCGGAGACGGCCAAAAACGGCGTGTGGTTTTTGAAAGAGTTTTTGCTGTATCAAATCGGATTGTTCAGTCAGCCGGTCGCGGGGCACGGGCAGCCGTGGTTTTATCACATCGTCGTCTTGTTCTTCGGCGTTTTCCCCGCGTCAATCCTCGCGTTCAGAGGCATCAGGCAAGTTGAAAGTGATACACAATCGCAACAGGATTTTAAACTGTGGATGCTTGTATTTTTTGCCGTCGTGCTTACCATCTTTTCCATCTCAACGACGAAGATTGTTCACTACTCGTCGCTCTGCTATTTTTCCATCACTTACTTCGCCGCCCGATTTGCATTGCAACTGATTGACGGTCAATCAAAATGGACGTGGCCGGTTGCAACTGTGATTGGCATCGTCGGCGCGGTGATGGCGTTGCTGATTGCAGCGTTACCGCTTGCACTTACAAACAAGGAATTAATTTTGCCCTACGTCAAAGATCAACTGACGCTCGAAGTGTTGAAAGCGAATGTGAGTTGGTCGGGCTACGAATTTCTCACCGGCGTTTTTTATTTGGCGGCGATTGTGGCGGTGCTCATTTTATTTTCGCAGCAACGCTTTACGGCGGGCGTCATCACGCTATTCATCTCAACGGCGATTTGCCTCCAACTCTTTATGCTGACGGTTGCCCCACGCGTCGCCGCCTACACGCAAGGCGCGAATGTGCGGTTCTACAAAAGTTTGCAGGGCGAACATTGCTATGTGGAAGTATTGGGCTTCAAGAGTTACGCGCACTTGTTTTATTTGCAGAAGCCGCCTGTAACAAATCTCAAAAGTTATGATGAGCGATGGCTCTTGGAAGGCAAGATCGATAAGCCCGCGTACTTCGTCGGCAAAATCATTCACGCAGACGAGTGGCGAAAGTATCCGCAGCTCCGCGAACTCAAATCCGAAAACGGCTTCGTCTACTTCAAGCGCGACGTCCCCGATTCATCAACGCATTGAATCAACATCTTCGTAGGGGCGAGGCATGCCTCGCCTCTACAATGTTTGACAAATTATGTGCGTGCATACATTGCAGTGACAGCGGTGGATTCTTGGGCGATCATCTCGCGGAGCACTTTGGGCTTCAGCACTTCGGCCGCCGCGCCGAAGTTCATCACCCACCGCTTGATCCGGTACAGGTTCGGCACGGTGATTTGCATCAGGAGCGACCCGTCTTTCAACCGGCTGAGGTGCTGCGACTTGTGCCACTGCCGTCCCTCTATCCACACGGCTTCCCGCTCGCTGAACCCCAGTTCGACTTGATACGTCCGCCCGCCCCGCACGAATCCTTCGGCGAAATAATTTTCGAGTATAAAATCTTTTTTGATCTCGAACCGCTCATCTGTGGCCGCAAGCGTAAGCATCCGGCTGAGGGCGAAGACGCGCACATCGCTCCGCAAATGACAATGCCCGACCGCGTACCAATGGCCTTCAACGACGGCGATGTGATACGGATCGAACTTCCGCTCGATCGTCTCGCGGTTGTAGTGAGCGAGATACGTGAGCCGCACGGTTTGGCGATGCAAGGCGGCGTGCTCCAGCGTTAGAAGTTTTTCCGCGTCGATGGCCGAAGGCGCGGGCGTTTCGTCGAAGCGGTAAATGTCGCGGGCGGCACCCAGCGGCATTGTTTCGGGGAGGAAATGCAGAATCTTTTTGAAGGCGGATTGAATCTGGCGGTAGTGCGGCGTGCGCTCGTAGGACTTCAAAGCCATTGCGCGAGCCGTCCCACCGAAGAGCCATCTTGTTTTATTGGGCGATTCTATTTTCGATAACCGCCGTTATGTCCGCCGCGGTGAGCCGGACGTGATTGCACAAGTCCGCGCGAAACTTCCGGCGGGCGACGAGGCCACACTGCTCGCTATTGACGGCAGCATCAATACCGATGTGGCTGCGCAGGTTAAACGGCTCACGAAACTTACACCGAGCGCAACGCATCTGTTCATCAGTAGCGGCGGCAATGATGCGTTGCAAAATTCGAACGTGTTTTTCGTACCCGTGCAACATGTCGGCG
>JACMJS010000064.1 GCA_014380515.1 Chlorobiales bacterium | reverse complement strand
GTATTCCGGCTGCACCTCGCAACCGGCACTGCAAACATAGCGGCGGCGACTGACAGCCCTATGTCAGTAGCCTTCAGAGAAAAAAATTAATCTATTGATAATGTTTGGCAAGGGTTTCGGCTTCGGCGCGGAGCATCGCGCGAAGCGTGTCGGGGGAACCGATTTGAACGGAGGTTCCGAACGAGAGCAACCAATGTGAAATCGGGGCGAGTTCAGCAACGAGAAACGTCATCACAATCCCGCCGTCCGCGCGCGATTCACCGACGAGGCCGTAGTATTCTTTCTCCGATGCAAAGCGCACGATTTTTTTATCGAACCACACTTGAACTTCAATCGATTTTTCCATCGCCGCAGACGTCCTGAAATGTTCTTTGAACGAAAAATCTTTGCGCTTCGGAAAGGTTTCGTCTTTGAGGGCAAGTGATTCGATGCGGTCGGTGCGGAAATCGCGGATGTCCTCGCGCAGGCGGCAATAAGCAATCAGATGCCAACGCTCGGCGTAGTAAATCATGCCGAGCGGCTCGACGGTGCGCTTGGTGGATTCATCGTTGAGGTAAGAATAGTAATCGATTCTCAGCACGCGGCGCGAGGCAATCGCTTCTTGAATCGCCGCCGTATGATTGCCGCGCTGCGGTTTGGAGGCGTAGCGCGGCGCGATGAACGTCGCATTTCCGAGCGCGTCGAGATGCTCCTGTGTTTCGGCGGGCAACACCGAACGCACTTTGAGCAACGCGGTTTCGATGTGCGTGCGCAGCGTGTCGTCGGTGAATTGTTTGGCGAGTTCGCTTCCAATAAAGAGCGCGCTCGCTTCTTCTTTGGTGAACATCACCGGCGGCAAATGGTAGCCGCTTGCAAGACTGTAGCCTTCGCCCGCTTCCGCCGCAACAGGCACACCCGCTTCATCGAGCGATCGCATATCACGGTACACCGTGCACAAACTGATGCTGAAATGCCGAGCGATGTCCTCCGCGCGAATAAGCCGTTTGCTTTGCAGAAGCAAGACAGTCGCCACGAGCCGGTCAATTCGATTCATCTGCGGAGTATTCGTTACGGTTTTCAGAGGGGTTAAAAAACTTGGAAACAGGCGTGCTATATTCGGGCACCAAAAATATCCATACGCACTACATGAAAAAAATCAACCTCATTTTCGGCACGCACAATCACCAACCTATCGGAAATTTTGATTTTATTTTTGAAGACGCACACGACCGTGCTTATAAACCTTTTCTCGATGTCTTCGAAAAATTTCCCGACCTCAAAATCGCCAAACATTATACCGGCATTCTCTACGATTGGCTCTTCCTGCACCGCCCCGAATTGATGCAACGCCTCTCGACGCTCGTCAAACAAGGCCGCATTGAACTGATCAGCGGCGGATTTTATGAACCGATTCTCGCCGTCATTCCCGACGAAGATAAAACCGGACAGATTGAGAAACTTACCAAGTTCATCAAAAAAAAATTCGGCTACGAAGCCACCGGCCTCTGGCTCGCCGAGCGGATATGGGAACAGCATCTCACCAAGCCGCTCGCCCAAGCGGGCATTGAGTATGTGATTCTCGATGACACGCATTTTAAATACGCAGGCCTCAGCGATGAAGCGTTGCTCGGCTATTACATCACCGAAGAACAAGGCCGCACCGTAAATCTTTTTCCGATCTCCAAGCAACTCCGTTACACGATTCCGTTTCAGGATGTTGAGAAGACGATTGATTACCTGCGCAGCATTGCCACTGAGGCGGGCGACCGCATCGCCGTCTTTGCCGATGACGGTGAAAAGTTCGGCGTCTGGCCGGATACTTTTGAACATGTTTATAAAAACCGCTGGCTCGAACGTTTCTTCCAAGCCTTGACGGACAACCAAGATTGGATTCGCACGATGACGTTCAAAGAAGCGTTGCACGAAATCGAACCCATCGGACGCATCTACTTGCCGAACGCTTCTTACGCCGAGATGATGCACTGGTCGCTGCCGACGGTCAAAGGCTTCAACGACTACGACGTGTTCGAACACCAATTGAAAGACTTGAACCTTTTCGCTAAGAATGATCCGTTCGTGCGCGGCGGCTTCTGGCGCAACTTCATGGTCAAGTATCCCGAATCGAACAACATGCATAAGAAAATGCTTGAGCAATCGATGCGGGCGCAGTCGCTGATCTCAAAAAAGAAAAAGGTAAGTGCAAAGACGCTCGATAAAATCTGGGCGGCACAGTGCAACTGCCCGTATTGGCACGGGGTCTTCGGCGGCACATATCTCGCCAACCTCCGGCATCCGATTTACACGAACCTCATCGAAGCCGAAACCGAGTTGGATAAAGTTGAAAAGCTAGACGGCGTAACCGTTGATGTTTTGGATTTCGACCGCGACGGCAAAAAAGAAATTATGATGAAGTCCGCGACGCTTGGGCTTTACATTAATCCGTTTGAAGGCGGCAAAATTTTCGAGCTCGATTACAAACCGGCGAAGAAAAATATTTTGGACATTGTGTCGCGCCGCGAAGAAGGCTACCACCAAAAACTTCGCGATATGAAAAACCAACCGCAAGATGCGCACGCCGGCGGAAGCATCCACGACCGCGCCACGGCGAAGGAAACAGGCTTGGAAGATTTCCTCAATTATGACCGTTACCGGCGCGGCAGTTTAATCGAGCATTTCGTGCCCATCGGCACGACGCTGGATGAAATGTATCGCGCGCGTCAAACGGAACTTGGTGATTTTATTACCGGCCCCTTCGCTTACCAAACCGGCGGCACGAAAGCAAAGCAAACCGTTACCCTCACCCGTACGACCTCTGTTCACGCGGATGGACAGGACTTTAACATCGAACTCACCAAAGCCATCACGCTGGAGAAAGGGAAATCAGCATTCACCGCGCGGTACACCGTAAAAAATCTTTCCGAAGGTACGCTCGATGTGCGGTTCGCCATTGAAAATTGTTACGGCCTGCTCGCCGGTAATGCGCCCGACCGCTACTACTATTTCGACGGCCAAACACTCGACGATAAACGGCTTCAAAGCCTCGGCGAAGTGCGTTCGAAAATGGCCGGGCTGAAAGATGAATGGCTGCGGATTCACGCGCGGTTGGAATCGAGTGAAGACGCCCTCGTGATGCGCTATCCGATTGAAACGATTTCACTTTCGGAAGCGGGCTTCGAGCGGGTGTATCAAGGTTCGACGGTACTGATGTGCTACGACCTTTCGCTTGAACTTGGCAAACCGTTTCTGCTGACGCTCACCCAAAAGTTTTCCCGCATCTGATTTTATCAATGATTTTGTCCATGCCGAAAAAGTTTGGAAAAGTATTCACACTGTGGATTGCGCTGTGGATAACGCCTGTCGTGTCCGTGCCGGCGCAGGATATTCAACTTGAAAAATACTTCGGCAGCGTAGAGCGCAAAGAAGGCGAAGCGTACATCGGTCGGTTCGAACTTTCAGGCAGCGACATTCGCAAGGTCGTTGAAGCCTACCGGATCACATACACTTCGCGCGACGCGGGCTTTCAAAAGCCGCTCACACTCGCCTATCTGCGGCTCGGTAATCTTTCGGACGACGCCAACCCGCTCGGCGCAGCGCAAATCGAATTTATTTACGACGCTTCAGGCCGACGCACCGAAAAAATCCTGCGGGATAAATCGGGCGCGGTGCGTTCAATCGTTGCTTATAAATACAGCGGCAGATTTCTCGCTGAAGAACTGACGCTGGATGCGAAGCGCAAACTGCAATTCAGCATCGCTTACAAATCCGATGCGGCAGGGAATGTCTTGGAACAGGTTTTCAAAGACGCGGCGGGCAAAGTAAAATCGGGACCGTTCGGCGTTGCCAAACGCCGGATGAAATATGATGCCAAAGGCCGCATCACCGAACAACAGGCGTTTGACGCCATGGGGAAATTGGTTGCCGCCACACGCACGATATACAACGTTGCCGGATTGATTTTCGAAGAGCAGGAGTTTGATGCGCAAAACAAACTCACTGAAAAAGTTTTTTATAAATATGATGCGGCAGGGCATCGCACGCTGGAGCAGCGTTACAACGCCATCGATACGCTGCAAGAGTTTACCGCATTCAAGTATGACGCCCGCGGCAACCTGCTTGAAGAAAGCCGCTACGACGGTAAGGGTTTTTTGAAAGGCGATATGTTCGGCGTCGCCATCACGCGAAAAAAATATGACGACGCCAATCGATTGGCGGAGCAAAGCCGCACGAGCAAAACGAATGTGCTCTTGAGCCTTGAAAAGTATGACGGTTTCGGGCGGGCGGTTGAAACGGTGAACTACAACAATGAAGGTGTGCTTATACTTTTACAGCGGCGTAAGTTTGATGTCCTCGGGAATCCGGTCGAGGAATCGGATTTCATTTTAGACGCCGGAGCGAAGTTGCCGCGACTCAAAGAGCAGCGGCTATATGCAGCGGGCAAAGTGAGCGAGCGAAACGCCTATCACCAAAGCGGCTACCGCACCTTGCAAGTCAAATATGATGGCAACGGGAAAGTCATCAAACAGTTTTTTTTTGACGAGAACGGAAAAATTTTTCGAGAACGATCCTAATGCCCAAACCTTATAAAGCCGCAATCAGCGTGATTGTACCGACGCTGAACGAAGAAAAATTGATCACGCAATTCCTCTCGCAGTTCACACCTGAACTCAAAGCAACGTTTTCGATTGAACTCATTATTTCCGACGGCGGCAGCACCGACCACACGCTGGAAGCCGTTGAGCCACTGCTTTCCGAAAGCGATAAAATCGTTCGTCATTTCAAACCCGTACGGCAAACCATCGCCGAAGGCCGTAACCGCGGGGCTGACGCGGCGAGCGGAGAGATTCTTGTTTTCTTCAACGCCGATACGTTGATCGAGTGTAACGGACAATCCGTTTTAGATTTTTTTACGGCGGTACTCGAGACGTTCAAACTGTATCCGAATTTGCATGCGCTCATCACTCCCGTTCGTGTTTTTCCTGATGACGAGCGTCCGTCCGACGTTGCTTTCCACGGCTTCATCAACTGGCTTTATTTTTGTTGTATCACGCTGAACATCGTGGGCGTCGGGCGCGGTGAGTGTCATATCATTCGGCGCAAGGCGTTCGACGCTGAACAGGGTTACAACGAGCGCATGGCGGCGGGCGAGGACTTTGATTTGTTCCGCCGCATCGGCGCGGCGCGGATTAAGTTTCTAAGTCGCCTCTGCGTTTACGAATCGCCGCGACGCTACCGCAAGTATGGCTACGGCGCGATCTTCCGCGCGTGGGGATCAAATGCGTTGTGGGTCGTCTTTCGCGGCAAATCCCATTCGCAGGAATGGACGGAAGTGCGGTGAAAAATTCTATAGCCCCATTGTAGGGGCGAGGTATACCTCGCCCGCATTGACGCATTGCAGCGCGGACTGGACCCTTGCCTTAAGCCAGAGGCTTACAGGTTTCGGCAATGACGGTAAAAGCGTAACCAAACAATTGGAAAAATTTCGTTTAAACTTTCGACAGGGTTTCGGTAATTGCGGGGTGCAGCTTCGCCCAATCGCCCGCCGGTGTTTTATTGACGGTCAAAAAGTTGTTCATGTAAAATACTGATGTAACTTCGCCGAGGCTGAAAAGGCTTGCTGCGAGCGGGTCTTTGGCCGCTTCCGCTTCCGACATAAACGAATGCGAACCGGCGGGGAAAGTTCCGGCAACGATAAACTTCAAGGCGTTCGGGTTCGGCGTCGGCTGCGTATCAAGGATTTGCATAATGAAATAATTTTTTGTGTGCAAGATAAAATTGATGTTTGCAATATGAATCATGCCTTCCGCGAATGCAACCCCTCGTCCCGTTTGGACGGGACACTCCCCTTTGACAAAGGGGAGACTGTGAAGACATGAAGACGACTGTAAAGAAATCACAATCGGTTTCTTATCACTCTCCCCTTTGGCAAAGGGGAGATGTCCGAAGGACAGAGGGGTTTCTCCTCGAACAAAAAAGCCTGCACTTTTCAGATGCAGGCTTTTTGATTTCAAGGCTGACGGCTACTTCTCTTCGACCGTTTCGTCGGTTTCCTTATCCGCCGTTGCGTCTTTGACATCCACGAAAATAAGTCCGTCCGATTTCTTCTCGTACTTGATCTTCACATCGCTGCCTTCGGTGAACCTGCCCTTGAGCATTTCCTCAGCGAGCGGGTCTTCGACAAAGCGTTGCAACGCCCGGCGCAGCGGACGCGCTCCGAACTGTTGATCGTAACCCTTCGTCGCTAAGAATTCTTTCGCACGCTTCGTGATCTCAATCGTGATGCCGAGGTCTTGAATGCGTTTGAAGAGTTTCTTCGCCGAAATGTCAATGATGCGGAAGATGTGTTCCTTCTCCAACTGATGAAACACGATCACATCATCGATGCGGTTGAGAAACTCAGGATTGAATACCCGTTTCAATGCATCTTCAATCGTCGACTTCATCGAATCATATTTCGATTTCGAATCCGCCTGCGCAAAGCCCATTCCGACGCCCATGCTCTTGATGTCGCGTGCGCCGATGTTCGATGTCATAATGATGATCGTGTTGCGGAAATCGACTCTGCGTCCGAGACCGTCCGTCAAGATGCCGTCGTCCAAGACTTGCAGCAAGATGTTGAACACGTCGGGGTGCGCTTTTTCGATTTCATCGAGCAGCACCACACTGTACGGCTTGCGGCGGACTTTCTCCGTGAGTTGGCCGCCTTCTTCGTAGCCGACATAGCCGGGAGGCGCACCGACCAAACGGCTCACCGAAAACTTCTCCATGTATTCCGACATGTCGACGCGAATCAAAGCGTCTTCGGAATCAAAGAGATAGCGCGTGAGCACCTTGGCGAGTTCCGTCTTTCCGACACCCGTCGGGCCTAAGAAAATGAATGAACCTATCGGACGGTTCGGGTCTTTGAGACCGGCCCGGGTGCGTTGAATTGCTTTCGTCAATTTTTCAATCGCGTCGTCCTGACCGATCACTTGACCTTTCAGTTCTTCGCCCATCTTCAAAAGTTTTTCCGACTCCGACTGTGCAACCTTCAAGACCGGAATGCCCGTCATCATCGAAACGACGGCGGCAACGTTCTCTTCCGTTACATCATAAATTTTTTCGGAAGTGGATTTTTCCCAATCCTGCTTGGCTTTTTCCAAGCCATCAATCAACTTCTTTTCCTGATCGCGGAGACGAGCAGCTTCTTCAAAGTTCTGCGACTTGACGACCTGTCCTTTCTGAACCTTGATGTCTTCGATTTTGCCTTCGAGATCGAGAATCTCTTTCGGGACATGAATGTTTGAAAGATGCACGCGCGAACCGGCTTCGTCCATGACGTCAATCGCCTTATCGGGCAAGTGCCGGTCGGTGATGTACCGGTCGCTAAGTTTGACGGCGGCTTCAAGAGCTTCCTTCGCGTAACGCACATTGTGATGCGCTTCGTACTTGTCCTTGATGTTGTTGAGGATTTGCACGGTCTCTTCAGGCGAGGTCGGCTCAACCATAATTTTCTGGAAACGCCGATCTAACGCGCCGTCTTTTTCGATGTACTGACGGTATTCATCAAGCGTCGTAGCACCGATGCACTGCAGATCGCCGCGGGCGAGGGCGGGCTTGAACATATTTGAAGCATCGAGCGAACCGGACGCGCCGCCGGCGCCAACGATGGTATGAAGTTCGTCGATGAACAAGATCACGTCTTTCGATTTCTCTAATTCATTCATCACGGCTTTCATGCGTTCCTCGAACTGGCCGCGATACTTTGTGCCTGCGACGAGCGCGGCAAGATCGAGCGTAACGACGCGTTTGTCATACAGCACGCGCGAGACTTTACGCTGCACGATGCGAAGGGCGAGACCTTCGGCGATGGCGGTTTTGCCGACGCCCGGTTCACCGATCAGCACGGGATTATTTTTCTTGCGGCGGCTGAGTACCTGCGCCACACGTTCGATTTCTTTTTCGCGTCCGATGATCGGATCGAGTTTGTCTTCAAGGGCGAGCTTGGTTAGGTCGCGCCCGAAGTTGTCGAGGACCGGCGTTTTCGTTTTGTCCATTTTGCGCTGCTCATATTGTTGTTGAGATTGGCCGCTGCTGCCGGAACTGCTTCCTGCTGCGGCGGTGATCGTGCCGCCCGTCTTGCCGCTCATGATGTTATCCAACTCATCTCGAACGGTTTCATAGCGCACGCCGTATTGACTGAGAATCTGTGCGGCGATGTTTTCTTCATCCTTCAACAGCGAGAGCAACAAATGCTCCGTACCGATGATGTCCGATTTACAAATTTTCGCTTCGAGGTACGTGATCTTTAAAACCTTTTCGGCTTGCTTCGTCAGCGGAACGTTGCCGAGCGTGAGCGTGCCGCCGGTTGAGCGAACGGTGTCCTCGATGGAGCGTTTGAGTTTGTAGAGATCGCACCCCAAGTTTTTAAGGATGCGGACGGCGATGCCTTCTCCTTCCCGAATGATGCCGAGAAGCAGATGCTCGGTGCCGATGTAATCGTGGCCGAGCCGCAATGCTTCTTCGCGGCTGTAGCGGATCACATCCTGCACCCTGTTTGAAAAATTCCCTTCCATATTGTTTTGATCCGGTTAGTGTAAAAATTCTTTTTAAGCTCCGTGCGGGCTTCGTCCCCGTTTCGTTGCGATGCTTGATGTTCTGTGATGAGCAAACTTTCTACGGCAACTGATGCCGGTATGGTTTCGGTAACTAACTCTAAAAGACGCCGCGGTCGGAAAAATATTTTTAAGGCGTGAAGTAAACTCTACGGCTGATTGCGAGAGACTGGGGTTTCAACACGTCTGTTTTTCTGAAAGTTTCGCCCGGTCAAATCGCTTGCCGGTATTTGTGATGCGGGATTCATCGTGGATGATTAACGAGGCACGCGAATTATACATAAAACCGTTTCATTTGCAAAGACACTTTCAAGCCATTGAACATCTTATTTGACGGAGCGTGTGCCACTTCCTTCGTAAAGGCGAGATATGACTCGCCCCTACAACGGCGGCGGTAAAAAGTAATGTTTAATGAAATTGATTATGTTCAAGACGATTTAACTTTCGCATGATGTCAAGAATAAACGTCGCACAAAAATTTCTTTCCGATCACGAGTTGCCGTTCGCCGCACGTGAGGCGGAGCTTCAACGGTTGCGCGAGGAATATGAATTCGTACTGACGAGCGAATCGCCGTCCGTCGTAGTGGTGCAGGCCGAAAGCGGCTTCGGCAAAACACGGCTCGTGCGCGAGTTTTTGGAATCGCTTGCCAAACCTGATTCATCAGCCGCGCCGCGCGCCGCTGCCCACGCGGAACTGACGCTTGAAGTCCCCGAAGTCGATGCCTCGATTATTGAAATCCTCTCGCTTACCGCGCGGCGGTTTCATAAAAAGTATTTGTCAACGGCACCTGCGCCTGCGGCTTTTGTCGAACCGTTTCTGGCGGCGATTGAAGAAGGATTGAAACCGTCGCCGCAGGTGTTGCCGCAACTTTTTCGCAGGGCGGTGCGCGATCTGGCGGTGCAGTATCCGACCGTGATTGTGATGGAAGACGTGCACCGCGGCGATGAAGATTTGTTGAAGGAACTTTCGCTCTGCATTCGCTCCGTCGCTTCGCTGCCCGTGCTGTTCATCATCACCGAACGCACCGAAGCCGCCGCGCATTTTCGGGGACGCTTAGATAACCGCCGGTTTCTTTCGATGGAACTGGGCGCGTTGCAAATTCAGGATGTCAAACACATTCTCGCGGGGCTGTTCGGACAAAGTGATTTGGATGTACTCGCGTTTCAATTGCATCAATACTCCGAAGGCAATCCGTTTTATCTCTCCGAATTGGTGCACGAACTGCTGGAGCAAGGCGTGGTGCAGTGGAAAGCGGGGCTGTGGCAACTTACTTCTCCCTACGGCTGGCAAAGCGCGAGCGGCTACGGTGCGGCCACGAATGGCGCGCCGAAAAGTTTGAAGTTCCTAAGCGAGCGACGCTACAGTCAGTGTTCACCGGATGAGAAAACGGTTTTGCAACAACTCATCTTGGCCGGAGACCCCGCCGCTCCCGAACGCTTTACCGACAAGGCTTCAGCGGAGAGTCTGATTCGTAAAGGAATCATCAGCCGCACACAAGATGGATTATTACAATTTTCGCATGGCTTGATGCGCGAGTTCGTCCGCACCGAAGTTTCCGATGCCGAAAAAGATATTTACTTCGCCGCGCTCTTGGAAGACGCCGATACCGGTCATCCGAAGCCGTGTCAGAGCAGCGATTTGGCGATGTATCTCGGACGCCGCACCGCGCCGCTTTCGGAACGGGCTACGAAATTTTTGATCGAGTATAGTTGCAATCAATCGGAGCGGTTCTTGCGGCATCGCTTGGCGGAAAGTTGTTTGGTGGCGGTGTTGCGAAATGCGACCGACTTGCCTGCGATGCTTCGCGCTGAGGCCGTGATTCAACTGGCGAAGTTAGAGTTTAAGTTGGAACGCTTCGAGGACGGGTTGCGACTCACGCGCGAACTGCTTGAGCGTGAGTCGCTTCCGCCCGCATTGATGCTTGAGGCATATTCGGTTCACTTGCGGATCATTCACTACCACAAGCGAGAAGCGTTCGATGCCGAACTCGCCCGCATTAAAATGTATGCCGATGCCCATCGCTTACATGTTGCCGCAGCCGATGAGGCCGCGTGGGCAAAGGCTTTGCTGACGATTCAATCACTTGCCGCGCGTCAGTATTTCATTTCAGGCCGCTACGCCGAAGCGAAAGAAATTTACACAAGGCTTCTGGAGCATCCGCAGTTTAACTACAACGATTTTCCCGACGTCGCCGCGAACCTTTCGGGCATTGAAGTTGTGAACAGCAATTTCCGCGACGCCGAACGCTACGCCCGGCTGTCGCTCGATTACTACTTGCGATTGGGCACGGAGCCGGAAATCGCAAAGGCACTCGTCAATCTGGCAACGGTGCTTTGTCAAGAAGGAAAGATTATTGAAGCGCATCAGTGCGCGAGCGATGCCGTCGGGCGGTGCAGCCTCGTGGGGCTTGATGGCCGCAGCGAGAAATATATTTTTCACGCCGCACTCTTTTGGCTCGCGCTCTCCAACCTTCGCTTGATGAATTACGCCGAAGCCGAACGGCAACTTCACCGGTGCGCCGAACAATTTCGCAGCGACAAGCAAAGCGAAAACATTTTGGTTACGCTGTTGGCGTTCAGCGATTTCTATCTCGAAACCGAGCAAATAAATCTTGCCGCCGACGCGACGGACGAAGCGATGATGCTGTTGCAATCGCATCCGCATCCGCTTTTTGAAATGTTTTTCCTGCTGCAAAAAGTCCGCGTGCTTTTGAAGTCGGCGCAAGATGCGAGCCTGTTCATCGAAAAGGCTGAGGAAAAACTTCGAGAGGCTGGGTTTGCAAACTGGACGGCGGATGTCGTGCAGGTGAAAGCCGAAGCCGCTCGCGCCGTAGGCGATTTGAAATCTGCCGCTGAACTCTTTGAAGATGCCGCCGCCCGCTATGCCAAGAGCAAGCAAAATATGTTCGCCGAAATGCTGTGCTATCAACAGGGCGCGATGGCGTTGCTGATACAGAATGATGCGAAGGCACATCGGCATTACCGCCGCGCGATGGACCTCGCGGAAACGATGGGGCTGGAAAAACGTGCGTCGGCGTTCAAAGCGGAATTTGATAGCCATCCGAACGCCGCGAAACTGACGAACACCGCGGGCGGACGCGAGACTGTTTCATCAGATCATTCCCTCGGTGCCGCCCCGAAGTTAGGGTTCATTCGCATCGAGGCGTTCAACACTTTATCGATTTTTCGCGCGGGCAGTGTGCAACCCATTTCAAAGCGCGAGTGGGGATCGGAAAAGCCGCGCAAATTTTTGCTTTACCTGATGCTGAAGCAGGGCGAGCCATATCGCCGCACCCGTGAAGCCGTCGGCGAGGCTTTGTGGCCGGAGCAACCGCTCGATCCGAAAAAACTGTCGCTCTTCCTGCGCGTGGCTCTTTCGCAAACCCGCAAGGCATTGGGCGCGCCCGATATTATTCAAAAAGCCAACGAGATTTATTCCGTCAATTTTGATTTGTGCCGCGCCGATTGGATGGAGTTCGAAAAACATCTCGCCGAAGCCACCGCCGCACAGCGACAGAACAAAGCGGTTATCGCCGAAGCTGCATTTCAAACCGCACGCACGCTTTACACCGGCGACTTTCTCGTCGGGACGGACGACGATTGGGTGATGGAAAAACGTTTGCGACTTTCCGACGAATTCGACCGCACGCTTCGCACACTTTCGCTCTTCGCCGAAGCCCGCAGCGACTACGAAACCGCGATTGCCTTCACGCGCGAGTTGCTCGCTCACAACAGCGAACATGAAGCCGGTTACGAAGATGCGATTCGCCTCTCCGGCCTGATGGGCAATAAAGTTCAGGCAACGAAGTTCTATGAAGCCTGCGCCGAAATGCTGCGCGAGGAGTTCGGCCACAAACCGTCTCGCTCGCTGGAGGAGACCTACCAGAAATTCGTCCTCCAGAAATAATGCACACACCACACCATAGGGGTGAGGTACGCCTCGCCCGTTTCACAAACATCGCTCGATGACGACCGAAAAAATAAATGCGTTCATCTTGGGTACGCTCGTCGGCGATGCGCTCGGGCTGCCTGCCAACGGACGCAACCACAGTTTCATTCGCATGTACTTCAAAGGGATCAAAGGCTACACCCACGAATACTACGGCACAGCGACCGCCACCGGACTTCGCGCCGGACAGAACTCACGCGAAGTCATTCCACTTTTAACCTCCCTGCCCGCCGAAGCAAACGAACGCTTGCTGAAATGGATTGACATGTTTTTTGACGCGAGCGTTGACGCCAAGAAATTGCTCACGCATTTTTTCCAAGCACTCGCCGCCGAAAATTCTGAAACGCTTCAGCCCCGAAAAATTATTGACGCGATTTTTCCGGAAACAATCGAGCGTGAAAAAATTATTTCCGCGTTAGATTTTTTTCCTGCCGATATGACCGAGGTGTTCAATGAAATGATGACGGAACGCGACGCGGTTCTTTTTGCAATCACCATGGCCTTGCGTCAATCGCAGGATTTCGAAACGACCGTGCTTTCCGCAATCAATATGGGCGGCCTCACCTCGCTTATCGGTGCGATAACCGGCGGCGCGTTGGCATTGCTACACGGAAAAGAAACGGTGCCACAGTCGTTCATTGACGGATTGGAACACCGCGAAGAAATTCTGGCGGCCTTGCAGGTGTGAAGCGCGGTTACTTCGGCAACTGCTCTTGGCTCAGGTAAAAAAGTTTTCCAGCGAAGGTTTCGATCAAACTGCGGTATGAAAGCTTCCGCCGCCACTTTTCAGGAATGTCTTGCTCACCGTAGAATGCACCTGCAAGTTGACCGTAGACCGCACCCGTCGTGTCGGCATCGTCGCCGAGATTAACCGCCAGCAAACATCCCTCCTCGAATGAATTGCTATGGTAAAACGCCCAGAGTGCAGCCTCCAAACAATTGACGACATAACCTGTGCCTTTAATCTCCGGCGGGTTTTTGGTTTTGAACGAACCGTTTGCGATCACATTAATTTCCGGCGCGAGCGATTGACGATCCCAAGATATGCCTACCGGCAAATACCGCGGCGAAAGCAATTCTGCTTTAGTTGCTTCGTTGAGTGCGCCAACAATCAATCCGCCGAAGTAGCGACATGCATCAACGGCGTTCTTCGCGCCGTGCGTAGTGCGCGAACTGTCGCCTGACATTTCAATCGCATCAGAAGGCGACACCGCATAAAACATCGGCACAGGTGCAAGCCGCATCAGCGAGCCGTTGCCCGCTGAAAATTCATCCGTGCGTCCGGCGAACGCATTTCCGGTCGCGGCAAAATGTTCGAGTGATTGCCGCGTCGTGCTGCCGATGTCGAAACATCTTCCGGTGCTGCTCAAGTGTCCGTCCCGATACCACCGCAAGTAACGCTGCATCTGATCGGTCGCATCAAAATTTTTTTTCTCAATTAGACTTTCTGCGATGCATAGCGCGAGCGACGTATCATCCGTCCATTGTCCGGCCTGCAAATCAAACGGGCCGCCGCCTATCATATCCGTGAGCGGCGTGAAAGTACCCGGCGTTTCAAACTCCAAGTTTGTGCCAACTGCGTCGCCCGTCGCCAAACCAAGCAAACATCCGCGATAGCGTTCAAGTGTCGTCATTGTATTTCAGAGTTATAAATTTGCATTTTTTTTCACTTCGTCGAATGCGTATTCTTTAACGACCTCGCCGTTTTCGAAAACCGTTTGCAATACATCCTCCCTACTCTCCTCTGCGGACACGGTTTTATAGCCCGCGCCGTTCTTCACAAGTTTCAACCGGCCACGCTTCGAGGTTTTGCCCGTGTCGGTGATTGGGTCTTTGAACACTTCGCGCTCTTCGCCATTGACAACCGCCGCACTGCATTTGAAAGCGAACTTTTGCGTGTCGCGGTTGAGTTTTTGCAGCAGGCCGCCGCCCATCCCGAACGCGACGTTATCCGCCGACCAGCCGTTCACGCGTAAGTTTCCCAGAATACTTTGAATGGAATTGTATTCCACGCCGTCGCCTTGAATAACGCGGACTTTCGGGCTGAGTACTTTAAATCCTTTCGCATTAGTTTCGCAGCCGAACTTCTCGCCCAAAATTTCAACGACCTTGAGCACAACGTCTTTCGGATCGCCGGAGTCGGGACGAATGACGAGCGTGCCGTTCCGCGCGAGCACTTCGCCCCGCAACGCCTCTCCCCACAGGTGTTCGCAGGCGTTGTAGATGTTGTACGAATCGCTCACCACCGCGAGCGTACCTTCGGGATATTGCATCAGCATGTTGCGATACGCATCCGCTTCATGCGCCTTGCCCCACGAAGTAATCGTGCTGTGCTCCGCCGCCGGAATCGAGAAGCCGAACATTTCAGTTGTGTTGTAAAACTTTTGAATGAACGTTAGCGCGGCGACGGTATCCGAACCCATGAAGTTGACCAGATGCGCCGCGCCGCCAATCGCCGCCGATTCCACCGACGAGACGCCCCTGAAACCGAAATCGTGCAATTTAAAATTGATGCCCGCTTCATCGCCCGTCGCTTTGAGACACGAGAGAATCATTTTTTTGATTTCGCGCGACTGGGTGGCGACCGTCGATCCGTACCAGACTTGGACTAACAAGGTTTCCAAAATATTCGTCAGCCAAAAACATTTCGGGTCTGTGTTTTCAATCGTCATCACCGCGTTGTAATACGGCACAGCCAAACCTTCGGGCACGGCTTTGATACGCACAGGCAATCTGCCGTCATGTTCATTCAAAATATATTCCCAACCGGCGCGGTTGAAGAGCGACCGGTTGCCGAAATGTTGGGCATAGATGTTTTCGGCTTCATCGATTTTTTCTTTCGTTACCACCGCGCCTGCGAGATATTCCTTCAGCAAGTATTGCAGCCCGAAGAACACGACTTCCTCAAACGCACCGCCGCGCGATTCGAAGTAAGAATAAATTTGCTGTGTGCCCGGCGGGTACTGTTTGTAATGGCTGACTTTGTAACTATCGGTAAGGAGCAAAAGATTATGATCGGTCATTTGAGATTATCTGTTATGAATTGATATAAAAATTTTAGCGCGATGAATTGGCTTTGAGCAGCTTGAACAGTACGGCGTGTTCCGGCACGAGATCGTTTTGCGTAAGCGTTTCCGGTTTGAACCATCGCAGTTCACTAATGTCGTCTTGCGGTTGCGGTTGCCCTTCGGTGAGTTTTGCCGAGAAGAACAGTGTGAGAATTTTATCTGCTTCGCTTCGGTATCGCCAATCGTCAATGCGCGCGCTGCCGAGATACTTCACTTCATCAACCTCGATACCCGCTTCTTCTTTTACCTCGCGCCTCGCTGCCGCTTCATAACTCGCATCTCCCGGATCAGCGAATCCGCCGATGAACCGGTAGCGATCTTGATAGGGCTTCTTGCCCAAGAGCAGCAAATCATCTTTGAAGACAGCGACATCCACCGCCGGATACACTTTTTGATATTGATTGTAAGCCGCATAAATCACGCCCGCCCGAAAATCCGTTGAGGCTTTAACTTCAACACTGACATGCTTGCGGACTTCCGTGCCGGAAATAAATGCGTGCGGTTCAAGTTCCTTCGTCGCAAACGCGCCGCTGTAGTATTTGATAAAACTATCTCTGCCGCCGTAAAGCGTCGCCGTGCCGACAGGGCACGCTTCGCGCAAACGGTGGTCGAGCGTTTTGCTCCATTCTTTATCTGACCACATATCGGGCAAAGCGAGCACGGTGAGTTCGGGAAACTTTTGAAGCAGCATCGCTTTGCGAGCTACGAAGTCAAGCGGGTTGCGGCGCGAGCAGAGCACCGAAGTTACGCCGAGCAGCATCACGACTTTTTTATGTTCCGCCATCACACTTTCGATCAGTTCGGTGTGCGCCTGATGCAACTCGTGCACCTGAAACCGCCCGACGATGACGCCAATATCCGTTTGCATGTTTGTGATGGTTAAAGTTCAAAAAGAAAGCCGGACTTCGTTGCCGCGTCATATTTTTTGCGGTCGAACTGATAAAGTTGGGCGGGACGGTTAGCAGCACCGGCTTCGTATTCGCCGAGCGGTTTTAGAATGCTCATGCTCAAAATCTTCTTGCGGAAATTGCGTTTATCAATTTCGGTTTCGAGCACGGCTTCATAAAGTTGCTGGAGTTGCGAAAGTGTAAATTTTTTCGGCAACAGTTCGAAACCAATCGGTTGATAGCGCACTTTTCCTTTCAACCGCTCTACCGCAGTCTCTACGATTTTTTTGTGATCGAACGCCAGCGGCGGCGTTTTGCGAAGTAAAAACCATTTGGCGGCAGCGGCATCCGTCGAGGCTTGCAGCGTAAAGCCATCCGGCCTGACGAGGGCGAAGTATGCCACTGAAACCGTGTGGCCGCGCGGGTCGCGGTCAAGATCACCGAAGGTATAAAGTTGCTCCAGATACACTTTCCCGACGCCCGTTTCTTCGGCGAGTTCCCTGAGGGCGGCGTCGCCCAGCGTTTCGTTCCTCTGCACAAAGCCGCCCGGCAACGCCCACCGTCCTTTGAACGGCTCAGAGCCGCGCTCTACGAGCAGTAATTTTAAATCACCTTCGTCGTAGCCGAAGAGAATGCAATCGACCGTCAATGCCGGTCTCGGATACGCGTAAGTGTATGGCATTTCGCTTTCAAGTTTAGTTCGTGTATTATTTACACTAAGTTATGTTGAAAAAGTTTCGCGTCCAAGAAAAAACTTTAACAAACAACCGGCTTCGAAATAAAAACGCCCGTCAGGGTTTGACGGGCGTTGTGGAAAAACGATATGAAAGCGAAGG
>JACMJS010000063.1 GCA_014380515.1 Chlorobiales bacterium | reverse complement strand
GCCGTCGCGCGAAAAACCGCCGAAATCGTGAATCGCTTTCGGGTTGTTCGTCAGCGGCGTCAAAGCCGAGCCGTCGGGTTTGATCGAATAAAGTTGGGTCTTTTCGTTGCCGCCGATGCTTTTGCCGAAGATGATGAGATCGGCGGCGGGCGACCATTGGGCGAAGTCCACGCGGTCGTCAAAAAATGTAATCTGTTCGGGAAATCCGCCGTCCGTTTTGCACACCCAAATTTGGTTCGTGCCGGTAACATTCCAGAGGAAAGCGTAGCGGCTAGCATCGGGCGAAAGCGACGGCGCGCCGGTGCTGCGAATGTTGAGATACTGCGCGAGGTTCGCGCGATCTTGCGCGGCGAGCGTCGCCGCACCGCAAAGGATAACAGCGGCGAGCAGAATGATTTTTTTCATGGTGCGTGGCATTAAAGGTTTTGATAGAAAGTTGAAAAAATTATTTACTCGGGCGGTGTTCTAAAATTTGTTTTGCTCCCAGCTCGATGTCGATTCCCGATTCAGCAAACAGTTTTGCGGTTTTCAGAAGGTAAGTTTTGTCGAGCCGGTAACGGGTTTGCGATGCAAGATTTTCGAGATCGATTTTATCTTTTTCGCGGTCGGCAATGAGTTTGTAAATGAGCAGGTCTTCGAGCGAAGCGATATAGATCGTCGCGTTTCCGAACTTTTTTTTCTTGCGCCGTTTGATCACCGTTCGTTCAAATCCGCTAACGCCCGCGGAGATGTCGATGGTTAAATCATTTTTCCGATGGCGCAGCGGCAAGACGAAATACGCATTAAAAAAGTTCAACGCATCGTCTTTGATCGGCGCAAACTCAGTCGTAAAAGCGTCATAAATTTTTTCAAGATTTCCGAACTCAATGCCGATGGTCAAATCAATGTCGCTTGTCGTTCGCTGTTCGAAGTAAGCCATGAGGGCAACGCCGCCGATGACCGCATATCGAAGTTGATGAACCTCACAGATGCGATGAATATCCGCGAGCGTTTGTTCAAGTTGGTTGTCGGTCATTGTTCAAGCGACTTCGCTTTTACCCGACGCAATAATTTTTGTCGCTGGATTCGCCGCTGCAAGCGTTCCTCACGCACCGCTTTTGAATGCGGCATTCGCTGCCACAGTGTCATTGCATCGGCGGCAAACTTGAAAGATTGTTTGCGATTCCCAAGCAACTTCATCTGTAATTTATTTTCCTCGGCTTCGCCATCCAGCAGCGCATACTTCGCCCGCAAGGCCGCAAGGCTGTTGATGTCGTTGCCGTGTGCATCGACAATAATTTTCTTTCGTGGTTGTTTCGCTTTCACCGCTGGCTATGGTTGAATTGAAGGTTAGTATTTGCCGCCGTCGGTGGTGATGGGCATGATGCACCTCGCTTCTTTGACAATCTTGACGCTGGCACTTGCGCCGATGCGCGTGGCTCCGAACTCGATCATTTTTTTTGCGGTCGCATAATCGCGCACGCCGCCCGAGGCTTTAATCCCAAACCCTTCGCCGACGGCCTTGCGCATCAAGGCGATGTCTTCCGCCGTCGCGCCCGAGACCGAGAAGCCGGTCGAGGTTTTCACGAAATCCGCTCCGGCATTTTTCGTCAAGACGCTGGCGATGACTTTTTCTTCGTCCGTCAGCAAACAGGTTTCGATGATGACTTTCACAATCGCGCCCCGTTCATCCGCCGCCATGACGACCGCGCGAATGTCGGCTTCGACCGCATCGTAGTTGCGCGATTTCAATTCGCCGATGCTGATCACCATATCGATTTCCGATGCGCCGTCTTCGCAGGCGATCTGCGTTTCGTAGGCTTTCACTTTCGTAGATGACGCGCCGAGCGGAAAGCCGATGACGGTGCATACTTTCACACCGGTGTTGCGCAACATCGTCGCGCACAGCCGCACATAATTCGGATTGATACAGACGGATGCAAAGCCCTGCTCTTTGGCTTCGTTGCAGAGCGTGATGATTTCATCGCGCGTGGCTTCGGGCTTCAGCATCGTGTGATCGATGTATTTGGCGAAGGCGAAGTTCGGAATGCACGCCGCATCTTT
>JACMJS010000062.1 GCA_014380515.1 Chlorobiales bacterium | reverse complement strand
GCCCGTCGCGCTGGCATTTTTTGCGGTGAAGATGCTTACCGATTTACTCTTTCTCCTTACGCCGCTCTCCCGGCTGCGGTCGCTGGAACTGGTAGTGTTCGTGCCGCTCTTCGAACTCTATTATTATCTGACGCTCATGATTATTCCGGCGATGCTGCTCTTCGACCGCAAAGTCGTCTGGAAAGGCCGAGTCTATTCCTGAGTGTTCATCGGGTGTTGTTTTTGTGCTGCCAGAACTTTTAAATCTTGTAAATCTTATAAACCAAACGACGATCTGATGGAACGGGATAGATTTTATCAAGGCATGTTTTGGGGCACGCTCATCGGCGCGTCATTTGGCGCGGTGCTCGGCGTGATCTTTGCGCCGAAGAAAGGCGAAGAGACGCGGCTTGAACTTGCCGAGAAGTTGGGCGAATTGCTCGGCGTGCCGTTGCCGCTCTCATCCGCAATGCCGCCCAATTCCATTCCGCCCAAAGACGGTGCCGAGCCGCCGGAGCAATTAGAGAATACAGCCAAGATGCGTTCCGAAGCCGTCGTTGAAACCGTCAAGACGGAAGCACAGCATTTACTCGATGATGCGGAATCCATTCTGCGCGAAATCAAAACGCAGTCGCAGCGCAACAACTGATTTTCTTCATTGTCATTCTGAACGCAGTGAAGAATCTGCATTTCATCTCGTCATTGTAGGCTCGAGGCATGCCTCGCCCCTACGTTCGTATTCCGTTCAAACGGGCAAGTGCTCGTGTAGCGGATCAACCTTTAAATTTTTTCAACATGCTTGCTTACCTCAGCCGCAATTTAGAAACCGCCGCCGCGGGCAAATGCGTGGTGTTGCTGCACGCCTTTCCGCTCTCGGCTGAAATGTGGGCACCGCAGATAGACGCCCTCGCGGAAGCGGGTTACGCCGTGCTCGCGCCGCAGATTTACGGCGTCGGCGACTCGACCGAGAAAGCCAAGTGGCAGATGTTGGACTTCGCCGCCGACGTCTTCGCGCTCATCAATTCGCTCGGCATCGGTAAGGCGGGCAAAGTCGCCGTCGTCGGGCTATCGATGGGCGGCTATGCCGCGCTCGCGCTGCACAAGGCACATGCGAATCTGATCGATGCGCTCGTCCTCTGCGACACCCGCGCGGAAGCCGATGCTGCCGAAGCCAAAGCGGAACGCTTCAAGTTCATCGATGCGCTCGGTGAGCATGGCAACGAAGAAGCGGTGAAGCGCATGATTCCGAAATTTTTTGCGCAGGATACCTACACAACCAAACCGGAACTGGCCGAACAACTTTCCGATGTAATCCGGCAGCCGCGGGTCTCGGTGTTGCAGAGCCAGTTGGAAGCGATGGCGGAGCGGCCTGATTCAGTCGCACACTTGGCGTCGGTTGCGTGCCCGACGCTTGTCATCGTCGGTGAGGAAGATTCAATCACGCCCTTAGATGCAGCCGAAACGCTGCACCGCGGCATTGCGGGTTCGGAACTCGCGGTGATTAAATCCGCCGGACATCTCTCGAACTTGGAACAGCCCGTCGCGTTCAACAATGTGCTGCTGCCGTTTCTAGAAACCGCGCTAACTAAAGCCTGACGGATTCCTACACGATGCCGTCTCTCTTTTCGTCATTCCTATCCGCTCTTGTATGTCATTTCCGCTTTAAGCCGGAGGCTTACAGGTCGCGGGAATGACAAGTAGCCAATGTTGAAAAACTTTTATTCGCTTGCTGTGCCGAACCTGTTGGGCTTTCATAATTTTGCTTCTGCGGTTTTCACGGCGGATTACTTTCAATTGAAATTTGATTTCAGCGGATTTCTGCTCACCTTCATTCCGATTTTCGTGGCGATGGATGTGGTCGGCACGTTGCCGCTGTTCATCGGCCTCACGCAAGATATTCCCGAACGCGCCAAGCGGCGACTGACGCTGCAAGCCGTGCTGACGGCCTTCGCGGTCGCCATCGTCATCATCACCGGCGGCAAATCGATTTTTAATTTTTTGGGGATTACGATTGCCGATTTCAAAATTGCGGGCGGACTCATTTTACTTTTGCTCTCGATCCGGGATTTGATTTTTGCGGGCGACGACGAATCGAAAAAACCCGCCGATCCCGAACACATCGGCGTCGTCCCGCTCGGTATTCCGCTCATCATCGGCCCCGCGGTGCTGACGACGCTGCTGATTCTGGCGGACACCTACGGATTGTTTCTCACCATCTTTTCGCTGGTGCTCAATCTCGTCATCGTTTTTTTCACGTTTTATTTTTCGCGCTACATCGAACGATTGATCGGCAGAAACGGTGCGCGGGCGGTGGCGAAAATTGCCGCGCTGTTTCTCGCCGCGATTGCGGTGATGATGATCCGCATCGGCATTATGGATATTCTCCCGATGATGAACCCCGCTCGCTGAAATGATTTTTACCACTCGAAGCAAAAAGGCGTTCAATACCCGAACGCCTTTTACATTGAAATGAAAACAGAGTAAGAATGTAAATTTTCTTCGTAGGGGCAACCCTTGTGGTTGACCGTCTTCCGGGCAACCACAAGGGTTGCCCCTACAAATCATATCCGAGTTATTTCACCAACAGCATTTTCCGGGTTTGAACATTGGCGCCGCTTTGCAACCGGTAAAAATAAACGCCGCTCGAAAGGTTCGACGCATTAAAGTTCACCCGGTAATTGCCCGCAGCTTGTTTCGCGCTGATCAAGGTTGCCACTTCCCTGCCGAGCACGTCATAAACCACAAGACGAACGGACGAGGCCAAAGCGATGGAATAAGAAATCGTTGTGCTTGGATTGAATGGGTTCGGATAGTTCTGCGACAGCATAAATGCGCGCGGTGTGGCCGCGGATGTTTGTGGCGTGCTGAGTGCGGTGCCGCCGCTTGTCGTTGTAAAGACCGTGCCGCCCGTGCCCGCTGCGAAGCCTTGTCCGCTCGGCAGCACGGCGATGCCGTTGATTTGTCCGGCGCCGGCAATGGATTGATCAAACCAAGTTGCGCCGCCGTCGGTGGTTTTGAAAATCGCGCCGTTCGCGCCGGTAAGGTATCCGGTCGTTTCGCTGATGAGTTGCACGCCGAACAAATCCTGCGAAGTTACGCCGGTAACGCTCTGCCAATTTTGACCGCCGTCGGCGCTGCGTAAAATCGTGCCGCCGACGCCCACCGCCACCGCGCTTCCGAAACCGTTTATAGATTGTGCGCTGCTGCCTTTGGCGGCGGATGCCACCGATGAGTTGCCGAACCATGAAACGGCATTGAGTGTGTTTGTTGTGGGCGAAGTAACCGCGCCCCAACTGTCGCCACCATTCGCGCTGCGTAAAATCGTGCCGCCGACGCCCACCGCCACCGCGCTCCCGAATCCGTTTGTTCCGTTTGTGCCGTCGCCTTTTGAAGCGAGCGTGCCGGTGAAATCACTCGGGAGAGCGACGCCGCGCAACTCGCTACCGCCCAAGTTCACACTGTTCCAATTGTCGCCACCGTTGGTGCTGCGTAGAATCGTGCCGCCGACGCCCACCGCGACTGCCGAACCAAATCCGTTTGTGCCGGAAGTCTGCGTGCCTTTTGCGACTGTGCCGAAAGCGGAACTGACGGCAACACTGTTGAGCGTGTTGGTGTTGCTCGTCGTGATGCCTTGCCAACTTGTGCCGCCATCGCCGCTCCGCAGAATCGTACCGCCGACGCCCACCGCGACTGCCGAACCGAAGCCTTCTATGCCTGATGCCGCGTTGCCCTTTGCTGAAAAGTTATCGGAAAGCGCAACATCGTTGAGGGCGTTCGTGGTTGAACTTGCGGCGGGTTGCCATGTCGCGCCGCCGTCGGTTGATTTATAAATCGTACCGTTGTCGCCGACGGTGATCGCCGCCGATGCGGTTGCAGCAATGCCGTTGAACGTAGATGAGGTGAGTACTTGTGGTTGCCAGCCCGGACTTGGGAAATCACTCAGCGGAATCCGCCATACGCCGTACTCCTCTACGCCTGCAAATAAAAATCCGCCCGCAACCGTCAGGGCGACGACGCTCCCGACGGACAGGCCGGTTGAGTTAGCCCAACTCACGCCGCCGTCCGTGCTATAAAGAACGCCGCTAGATGTTCCGGCAAAGATCAAGCCGCCCGATACTGCCAGAGCTTGGGAGGCGAATGAGTTCGAACCCCTCGACCAAGATTCGCCGTCGTTCGTCGACCGGAAAATGCCGCCGTTCGTGGCCGCAATCAGGTTTTCGCCCGACACCGCAATGGCATAGACGAACGAACCGGTCAGCCCGACATTTTTCTCAACCCACACGCCGTTATCAAGACGAAACACGCCGCCGCCGTTGCTGCCTGCAAAAAGCCGGTCGCCCTTAAGAGCAAGCCGGTATGCAAAACCGACCGGCAGAGCGACGCCTACGGCAACGAAGGCATTGCTGCCCGTGTACCGATACACGCTCTCATAGCCACCGGCATACATCGTATCGTTTTTGGTTGCGAGCGAATAGACGTTTGAAAATCCCAGTCCGTCGCTGAAGGGCGTCCACGTGCTGCCGTTGAAGCGGGCGGCACCCCCGCCGGAGCCGCTGAAGAGCGTATCGCCGAGCACCGCGAAGCAGTTGAGGTAGCGCGTCGGCTGACCGGTTTCTTCGAGCGACCACGTGTTGCCGTTGTCGCTGGAAACCGAAGTACCGGCGAAGTACGTGCCCGAATAAATTTTTCCATCTTTGGTGCCGAGAGCGGTCATGCGTGGCCGGTTGAAACCGGTGTTGCGCGCCGTCCAGATACCGCCGCTGAGGCGATAGACGCCGGAGAAGAAGGTGCCTGCGAAGAGTGCGCCGCCTTGCTCGGCAAAGCAAAACACAATCGGCAGTGCAAACGCCGGTTCATTAAAGAAGCCGGTGTTGACGGGCGTCCAGACGCTGCCGCCGAGATATTGCTCAACGCCGCCTTGATTGAGACCGGCGTAGAGCGAGTCGCCTTTGAAGTACAGCCCCCGCAATTCTCTGTTATCGAGGCCGATTGAATTCCACGTACCCGCCGGATCGTCCAATCTATACACACCGCTGTCCGTCGCCGCAAACACCGTATCGCCCCGCGCGAGAAGTTTAGAAATAAAGGTGCTTCGCCCAACGAGTCCGTTGCTTTGATTCGTCCAGCTGAACCCGTCAAACTTCGAAACGCCGTCGGTGCCCGCGTTAAATTCCCGCCGGGTCAGAAAGAAGTTGCCGCCCGAACGCACGAACGAGCTAATCTGTGGCGACGGCGCTGCGGACGCGACTACAGTCCAAGCCCCGCCGATATATTGATAGACGAATTCAAGGTTCTTGGTTGCAAAGAGCGTGTCGCCGCTGGTGGTCAGATGAAGTAAATCCAATGAGGGCGCACCGGTAGCGGTCCATGAAAGGCCGTTGTCCTGTGAGCGGTAAATATCGCCGCCGGAAACAGTCGCAAAGACGCTGCCGCTTGCCGCCGCGAGCGCACTGATAAAGGCTGTAGGCAAGCCCGTCGCCGGGCGCGTCCAAGCCGTGTCGCCGTTCACCGACAGGTAAAGCCCGTCCGCTGCACCAATGATTAAGTTGGGGCCGCTGGCGACGAATGCTCTCACCGTGCCGCCTTGCGGGCCGTTCGTCTGTTGCCACTGTGCGATTGCCGGATGTTGCCACAGCAAAGCGAGGACAATCAGCACAAAAAGTTTGTGTGCGTATTTCATTTTTTAAAATTGAAAATGCGTTGCGAAAAATTTTAGAACCATTGAAGGCGGCACAGAGGTAACGATGCCGCTAATGTGGGTTGGCTCAAAGTGGGATTGCGCCGTGCCGGATCAGATTTGAAGAGGTAGCGCAAAGATAAGCCGCACCGCCGAATGTTTCAATCGCTCCGCCCAACAATTCCGGCGAAACCCCCGGCGAAACCCCAGCGAAACCAATTACCACCCGCGTGCCTTTTGAAACGAGCTTTACTTCGAAAACCATCGCATCACCGTTTATGCCCAAGCCGCAACCGACCGACGTTTCGCTGAAGAAAATGCAGAAGTACGTCGAGCATTACATTCACAAGTCCGGCACATTTCTGCATCCCGATCCGAGCATCACCGATTCCGTTGTGCAAGGTCTCGCGCAAAATATGGATGAACTCGGCAAGCCGCTCTGTCCGTGCAATTTTTATCCCGATAAAAAAGCCGAAGCTCAAAAGCGGACGTGGATTTGCGCGTGCGATGAAATGAAAGAATACAAATACTGCCACTGCTTGTTGTTCGTCGCCGAAAACGGGTTGCCCATCACCGAATACCTGCCCGAAGATCACGAAGGCCGCACGAGTTACGGCGTCGTTAAAGACCCGATGCCGGAGAAAGGCCGCGAAGCCACGCGGGTACAGCATCCGCACCGCTGACTTTTTTGACCATGAATCAATACTTCGGATTCTTCATTGAGCGCCGCGAGTATGCTGCGATTTTTATTCGACTCATCGTCGGCTTTCATCTCATCTACGGTGTCATGGATAATGTGCTGAGTTGGGATCGGATGCTGGAGTTCACGGTGTTTTTGGAAGCGCGTCAGTTTCCTTTGCCGCTCGCGGGCGCGGTGATTTCAGTTTGGGTGCAATTCATTGCGGCGGTACTCATCATCATTGGTTTTCAAACACGGCTTGCCGCGCTCTTGCTCATCGTTAATTTCATCGCGGCCATCATCATCGCACATATCGGGGACGCCTATCCGAATATGTTTCCGGCCTTGCTGATGCTGGCTGCCGGATGTTTTTTTCTTTTTCACGGCGCGGGCAAAGTTTCTATCGACGATTGGTTGGAGACCCGGGCAAATTAAAAGTATGTCCGACTCAAAGCTCCCCGCCTTAGATCAGGCGGGGCGCAGGGGCGGTTGAAGAAATCGCCGTTGTTCAACCGCCCCGTCCTTGCGGACACCCCTCCTCCTCTGAGGCGGGGAGTTTAATTTCGAAAGCAAATTAAATCTTCCTAAACCGTTTGGAAGTGTGATTGCGAACGTGTTCTTTTGCACGCCCCGCAAAGTTCAATTCATCACTCAATTTCATCCATCATGCCAATCCAGATTCCGACGCTTCTCGAGCAAGAACTTTCCTTGCGGCCTGAGCACGTTCAAAACGTGCTCAGCCTGCTGGCCGAAGGCGCAACGATTCCTTTTATCGCCCGCTACCGTAAGGAGCAAACCGGCGAGATGAATGAAATCGTCCTCCGCCAACTCATCGAGCGCAACGAGTATCTCACCGAACTGGAAGCGCGCAAACATACCGTGCTCGAAACCATTCGCGGCCAAGGCAAACTCACTCCTGAACTTGAAGCGCAGATCGACCGCACGCTGATCAGAACCGAACTCGAAGATTTATACCTGCCCTACAAACCCAAGAAACGCACCCGCGCGACTGACGCCAAAGCGAAAGGCTTGGAGCCGCTCGCCCTGTGGATTGGCGCGTTGCAATCCTCCGCCGTGCTGACGGATGAGGCGGCGAAATTTATCTCCGAAGAAAAAGGCGTCAAGACGGTTGAAGAGGCTCTCGCCGGTGCGAGCGACATCTTGGCGGAAACGGTGGCGGAAAAAGCGGAGCACCGTCAGTATGTCCGCGAGTTCATTGCGGCGGAAGGCGTGTTCCGGTCGGGTGTGAAAGCGGAGTTTGCCGAGACGAAAACGAAGTTCGATATGTACCGCGATTATACTTCAAAGGTCAAAGAAATCCCGGCGCACAACATGCTCGCCCTGCGGCGCGGCGAAGAAGAAGGCGTGCTCAGTTTCACGCTCGAGTTCGATGACGCCGCTCCGAAATCTTATCTGCGCTCGAAAGAAATTCCCGCAGGCATCGCGGACGGCGAGAGCGACGTCAAAAAGTTTTACGTCTCGATGCTCGATGATTCGTTCAGCCGCCTGATGAAAAATTCACTCGTCGCCGAAGTGCGCCTGACGAAAAAAGAAGCGGCGGATTTAGAATCGATTCAGACGTTCGAAAAAAACCTGCGAAGTTTGCTCCTCGCCAGTCCCGCCGGAATGAAGCGGGTGCTCGGCGTAGACCCCGGCTTTCGCACGGGTTGTAAGATTGTCGCGCTGGATGAAACCGGAAAGTTTTTGGAATATCAAGCCGTGTTTCCGCATCAATCGGAGAATGAACGCAAGGCGGCCTCAAGCACGGTGGCCGCTATGATTGAAACGCACAAAATCGAACTCGTGGCGATTGGCAACGGCACGGCGGGACGCGAGACGGAAACGTTCATCAACGAAACGCTGGCCGCCCTCAAAGAAGCCAAGCCTGAATTAGTGCTGCCCGCAAGCGTCATGGTGAGTGAAGCGGGCGCATCGGTTTATTCCGCATCGAAAGTCGCGGCGGAAGAATTTCCCGACAAAGATGTAACCATCAGAGGCGCGATCAGCATCGCGCGGCGGCTGCAAGACCCGCTCGCGGAGTTGGTGAAGATCGATCCGAAGTCGCTCGGCGTCGGGCAGTATCAGCATGATGTGGATCAGCGGCAACTGCGCAAGAAGTTGGACGACGTAACCGAGAGTTGCGTCAACTTCGTCGGCGTGGATTTGAACACGGCCTCCAAAGAATTACTGAGTTACGTGGCGGGCATGAACCTTGCCGCGGCGAAAAGCATCGTCGAGTTTCGAAATGCGAACGGCGCATTTAAAGACCGCGCGAGCTTGATGCAGGTGCCGAAAGTCGGGCCGAAGTTGTTTGAGCAAGCGGCGGGATTTCTGCGCATCCGCGGCGCGGAAAATCCGCTCGATAATTCGGCGGTGCATCCTGAAAGTTATGCGGTCGTCGAAAAGATGGCGGCGGATTTGAATTTGCCGGTTGCGGAGTTAGTGAAGCGGCCTGATGCGGTGAAGCAGGTCGATGCGAAAAAATACACGACGGAAACCGCAGGCGAACTGACCGTGCGTGATATTCTGGAAGAACTTCAGAAGCCGGGCCGCGACCCGCGCGAAGAATTTAAATACGCCGCCTTTCGTGCCGACATCAAAACGCCGAAGGATTTGCAAGGCGGCATGATGCTGGAGGGCGTCGTAACGAATGTGGCCAACTTCGGCGCGTTCGTCGATATCGGCGTGCATCAAGATGGTTTGGTGCATGTCTCGCAGTTGGCCAACCGGTTTGTCAAAGACCCGAACGAAGTGGTGAAGGTCGGGCAAGTGGTGAAGGTAAAAGTTCTGGAAGTCGATTTGGCGTTGAACCGCATCAGCCTGACGATGAAAACGGAAGATGCACCGCGGGCGTCGCAAGGGCGTTCGGGGCAAGGCCAGTCTTCACAGGGCAGATCATCACAAGGCCGTGAGTCGCAGGAGCGGTCGTCGCAAAGACCGGCGAAGCCGGAAGGATCATCGCAAGGGGCGCAGGGACGGACGAAGCAAGGAGATTCGCGGCGTTACGATTCGAAACAGAGTGATTCGAAGCGTTACGATTCAAAGCGGAATGAACCGAAGCACGAAGATTCGAATCGAGTCTATTCATCCTACAACAGCGATGGCAACGCGGGCGAAACGCCGGTGAAACCGCAAGGCGACAAGGATAAACAGCCGCAAAATCACTCGCCGGAGAAGTCGGAGAAAAATCTTGCGAGCGGCATCGATGCGCTCAAAGCGAAGTTCAACAGCAAGTAATTTTTTTGTCGCACGGCAAATTAAAAAGGGTATTCATTTGAATACCCTTTCGTATTTCATGTTGAACCGCAACTGATTATTTAACAAGGATCATTTTCTTGCTCTTAAAAAAAGTTCCGGCTCTCAGCGTGTAGAAATAAACGCCGCTGGATAATCGTGCAG
>JACMJS010000061.1 GCA_014380515.1 Chlorobiales bacterium | reverse complement strand
GAACCATCAGCGCGGTCGACCTTCATACAAAGTTTGTCGGCAAGTTTAAAATGCTCAAGAGCCTCGGTGCTTTTATGATCGTTCATCAACGACATAGCGACGTAGTACCGCGCTTCGCGTTCGACATATTCATTGTAATACGGTGCGTGTTGCTGGCACTTTGTCAACACCTCCCGAAAAATCACATCGGCGTCTTTCCAGAATCCGCTTGCGGCGTACGCACGTCCGAGATAGCGGTAGAAAAAAGAGTTGGCCGGATATTTTTCGTAAAGCTTCTTGGCGTAAAAAACAGCCTTTGTGTAGTCGTGCTCGTAGATGTAATAAATCTGAAGAAGAAAGTAGAGTGATTCCGTTTGTGCGTACTTGCCTTTCTCCGAGACCAGTTCCAACATTTCAATGCCTTTTTTCTTATCGCCTTTCGGGAAGAGCAATACGAGCGGCTTCAACACCGGATTTTTTTCAGGGATGGCTTCGGCGTAGTAGTTGTAGAGGCCGACGCCGAAGAGCACGTCATAATTTTTAGAATCTAATTTCTTGCAGCGTTCGACGATGGGCAGCGCGTCTTTGCCGTCGCCCGCCGCCTTGATCCAGCTGCCGCGATTGGCGCGAAGCCGTCCGCGAAATCCCATCGCGCCGCCTTTAAAGAAAAGGGCTTCGACATCTTGCGAGTTGCGTTCCAACCGTTCGTCGCACAGTTCAACCACATCGTCCATTTGTTTGATGAAGGCGTCGTCGTGCGTGGTGTTTTCGATATCGAGCATGATTTTCCACCAGAGCACCATGCCGAGAAAGAACGGCCCGACGGGACTTTTCGGATCGCGCCGGATGAATTCCCCGAAGATCGCATCGGCTTTTTCAAACTCGAAATTATAGATGTTATCGATGCCGCGTTTGATGTCTTGCTCAAGCACGAGTTGCTCGGTGGCGGAAAGTTTTTTCGGCGTCGGTGCGGGCTGCGCGGCGAGGCGAGCCGGAGCGAAGCAAAGTATCCATGCGGAGATGATGAGCCAAATGTATCTTGACATTTCAGTCTGAACTTATGATGGTGTATAGGTAATGTAGAGGCGTGCTCAGATAACCGTTGCAATCACCGTCAAAATTCCCGCATATAAATTCATTGATGCTTTGCGCGAACACCTTGCGGCGGAAAGAAAATAAAATTGCCAAGTTGCGCCGGGCTTCGGCAACAACTTGGCAACTCTTTTGACTTGGCAACCCCGGCAACATAGTGGGTTGGCTGCGGCTTACTGACGACTGCGGTTGACGACTTCCTGCGGTGAGATGCGGATTGGCTGCTCGGTGGCTTTATTGAGGAACAATACTTTCTTGGGTTGATCATTCACCAGTTCGGTGATCCCTTCAAGTTTGGAATTGTCCATCTTCACATCGAGAGCAAGTCGGCTGACGGTAAACTTGACGCGCGGTCCCGGGACTTTGTATTTGATTTCGGTTGAACCGAGATCAACGTCGCCCAATTTTCCGCCGCCTTTCGTCCGGCTATATGCATCCGATGCGGCATCCCGCGTTTCAGTGGCGGCTTTCGCGGTTGTTTTCTTCGACGACTTTTTCGCGGTTGTTTTCTTCGGGGCTTTCTGCGCCGCGGCATCACTGTTTGAAACGGTGATCCATGCAAACGCCAGCAACATCATTACAATTACTTTTTTCATCATGCGTCTCCTGCTAATTGGTTGATTCTTTAATCTTGGATTTTTTCCGCTGCTCTTTATCGAACTTGATGAGCTGCTTGATTTGATCTTCGGTCAGTTTTCCGAAGTATGTAACGTTGAGCGCGGCCTTCAGCCCGTCTGACTTTGTATCGACCGGCACTTTCAAGGCGAGCACGTTCCGGCCCGGTGTAACATATGGCGTTACATCGTAACGCTTTTGCTTCGTGTTGAGCGAATCAATGATCGGATTTTCGACCGGATCGTTGTTGAGATAAATTTCCATCACGCTGCCATCCGACGCAGTAGCACTGGCGAGATCATCGTAAATGACGAGTTGAGCAACTTCTACCGCGCCGTCTTCAACAATGAACTCTTTTCGGAAATAGACGTTCTTCACATCTTCTTTGGGCGGTTCGGGCGGCGGCGCAGGCGTCTCGTCCTTCTTTTCAGTCGTTGCTGCCGGTTTCTTTGCCGGACGCTTCTTCTTCGATTGCGCCCACTCGTGCGTCTCTACAAAAAGCATTACCGTGGCGACATCGGGGCGGCCATTGAAGGTATCAAGGCTGGCACTTTTCTTTTTCTTGGTTGATTTCTTCGCCGGTTTTTTCGCTCCGCTGCCGGTTGAATCGCCGGTCTTTGCGGAGTCCGCAGTCATCAATTTTCCCGCGCTATCGGCGGCGGCCTTGATGCCGAGCGAATCCGCTCCGGCTGAACCTCTGCCGCTCGCGTTCGGATCAATCACGGAACCGCTCCTGCCCGAATCAACCGGAGATACGGGTGCCGGTGATACAGGTGTTGTTCCGGTAGGCGGCGTTACCTCAAGCGGTTTCGGTTGTACGCCCGGCACCGGTTGCACAGTTGAAGGCTGCGACGGCACGGCTGACGGCGTTGTGATGTTGTTGCTTGGCGCAGGCACCGCACCGCGTCCGGCAGAGTCCGGCACAAGGTTGCGCGGCTTCGGCGGCTCGGGCGGCGGCAGTTCGCTCGTCTTCACCTTGTTCCAAATCGGCTTTACCGCGATTTGTTTGCGATCCACGTATTTTCCACTGTCATCGGGCGCAGCATATTCGAGCGTTGTGGATGAAGCGTTTTCGACCGCGCTGCCCCATGCCTTATCATCAAACTCTTTCGTGTACCATTCGTCGGTCGGCTTAACGGCTTGCGTAACTTTCCAGCCGCTTGCACCGGTGGATTCCGTGATTTCCTTGCGGGCACCCTTCTGAAGCACCTTGCCGACCG
>JACMJS010000060.1 GCA_014380515.1 Chlorobiales bacterium | reverse complement strand
TTTTTGAACAGATTTTTTTTGAGTAGCGATTACTTCCCTTCTTTCGTTTGAACTTTTCGATCCGCGCGCGCAATGTAGGCTGCACCAAGCAGCGCGACCATCAAAACAATCGAGACGATTTCAAACGGCAGTACATATGTCGTCATCGTCGCGATGCCGATGGGTTCTACAACCGTGCCGCGTAGTTGTTGATCCACAGGAACAGTTACCCACTTCGCGCGGAAATAAAAAGTATAAAGCAGCATCGCCAGCACCGACAGGGTGATGAGCAAACCGGGCACAGGATTCAGCGTCTCCGTCTTCAAATCGGCCTGCGTAATTTTGTTCGTCAGCATCACACCGAAGAGCAAGAGCACCAAAATGCCACCGACATACACCACGATTTGTGTAACCGCGATGAAGTCCGCATTCAGATACACATAAATCGCCGCAACGCCGAAGAAGGTAAACAGCAATCCGAACGCCGAATGAATAATGTTTTTTGAAATCACCACCAGCGCCGCTGAACCTACAATGATGGCCGCGAAAAGATAAAAGATAATTTGGTATGCCAGACTGTTCATCCGTGATTGATGTGATAATTATTTGGTTGGGTCTGTATCGGCGCGGCGCGGCTCGCTTGGCGTGGTGATGGCTTTGAAGAGGCCGAGCGTGAGTGCCATCGCCAGTCCCGCCCCGACGTAAAGCGCGCCGGTTACCAGCGTCGTTACACCGCTCAAGATATTTTCAACTTTGATTTCCGGCAACCGGATTTCCGGGACGCGCACCGCGGGCATCTTCACTTCGGTTTGCTTCGGCTCAACTTTTCGAATCTCCAGCGTAACTGGTTTCGGCTTTGATGTTACCGGCACAGTCGCAACCGTTTTTGCCGCACTGTTATCCGCCGCCGGTTTTACTTCGTCCGCCGGTTTTGTAACGACATCCACATCGGTGCTCACACCACTTGCGGGCATTGAGGCGGCGGGCGGTTCGGAATTATCATCGTCTTGATTTTCCGGTTGTGTTTTCTCCGCCTCGGGTTGCGGGACTGATTCAAGCGGTGCGGGTTCAGACGGCGTTGGCTCAACAACTTTGGCGACGGGCGCAGCGGCAGCCCCCCCCCCGGCGGCTTTCGCCGCGGCGAGTTTCGCCATCATCGGTGAAAGTTTTGGCAGCGGTTTGGCCGCGCCCGCATCTTTCGCGGCATCAGCGGTCGCTTCCGCTTGATTGGCCGCGGGTGCAACCGGTTGCGGCGCGGCGGCGGATGCCACTTCATCGGTCGCTGCGGTCGCTGCGGCACCTTCGGCTTTTTTCTGCGCGGCAAGTTTGGCGGCCATCATCGGCGACATTTTCGCTCCGGCGGCTGGCGCGACAGCGGTGGCTGTAGATGCAGCAACGGCGGGCTTCGGCGCGGCGGCAACGCGGGCTTTCTCGGCGGCTTTTTCCAATTCGAACTTGGCGAGCTTCTCGCGCTTCTCAGCTTCGGCTTCCGGCGTCATGTTGCCGAAGTAATAAATAAAGTTCGAGCGGTCGAACTCCGAGAAGTCATGCACCGGCGTCATCGTGATGCACTCCGTGGGGCACGGGTACGTGCACAGGCCGCAGTACATACACTTGGCCATATCGATATCGAAGACGGGCAGCCACAGTTTCTTTTTCGTGCCGTCCGCTGTAGAACCCGCTTCTTCCAAATCGTCGGGCGTAACTTTGAACGAATCAATCGTGATGCAATTGACGGGGCACGCACGTGCACATTGATCGCACGCAATGCAATCGTCCGCTTCGTTGTGCAGCCGGTAACGCGCGAACGATGGCGTCGGAATCACTTCCGAAGGATACTGCAACGTTGCAAGACCCTCGATCTGATTGAAATAGTTTTCATCGGCGATGCCCGCGGTGCCTTTGCGGTTGGCCGCGTTAATCATATGTTCCCACGTGATTTTCATCCCGCCGAGCACCGTCGTTACCCCGTCCCCGATTGTTTTGAAATACTCACTCATAACTTTCTTTTCAACTCTGTTTCGATTTTTCTTTTCAGCTTCAATCCGAGTCTGTCATTCTGAGCGCAGCGAAGAATCCCTCGTTTTCGAAAAACAATTAGGGATTCTTCACTCCGCTTGTGCTTCGTTCAGAATGACATACAAATTACCTTTGTGCAATAATAATTTTCGGCGACTTGGGCGTCTCACCCTTAGCAATAAACATTTTATAAAATCCGAACAGCACCGCAAGGCCGCCGATGATCCAGCACACCAGCACGGACACACTGCTCTGCCGGAAGTACAGTTCCCATACCGCCGTCCCCAGCACGGCGACGAACGCAAACGGCGTCAGTACTTTCCAACACAGATACATGAGTTGATCGACGCGCAGTCTGGGCAACGTCCATCGCAGCCAGATTTGCACAAACACGAAACTCAGCGACTTAATCATAATCCATCCGATGCCCCACACCGGCCCGCTCGTCCAGTCGTGCAGCATCACCCCGCCGACGTTCGGAAACGGCGATTGCCAACCGCCCAAAAACAGCACCGATAAAATTACACTGACGGCGAACATATTTCCATATTCCGCAAGGAAAATAAACGCGAACTTCATGCCGCCGTATTCGGTGAAGAAGCCCGCGACAAGTTCGGAATCCGCTTCCGGCAAATCAAACGGCGCGCGGTTGCACTCGGCCAGCGATGCAATAAAATAAATCACAAACGCCAGCCACGCGAACGGCGATTGAAAGACGAAAAAATTTAAGATGCCCGCGTCGCCGCCCTGCGCCATCACGATCTTTTGCATATCGAGCGTGCCCGCCATCATCACGCCGACAAGCACTGCCAGCCCCGCGGGGATTTCGTAACTGACGATCTGCGCCGCCGCGCGCACCGCGCCGTAAAGCGCCCATTTATTGTTTGATCCCCAGCCGCACGCCAAAATTCCAACGACTTCCAACGCCGTAATCGAGATCGCATAGAAGATACCGACGTTCAAACTTGAACCCGCGAACGCACTGCTGAACGGCAACACCGCGTAGGCCGCAAACGAACTGACGAAAATAATAATCGGCCCGATGACGAAGATGAATTTATCGGCGGCCTTTGGCACGATGTCTTCTTTCTGAATGAGTTTTAGAATGTCGGCGATGGTTTGCAGCAAACCCCACTTGCCCACTTCCATCGGTCCTAAACGATCTTGCATGAACGCCGAAATTTTCCGCTCCGCATAGACGGCCACAAGCGCGAAGAGCGCGACGAACACCAGCGGAAACGCCGAGGCGATCACCCAGCCGAGCACCGGATTGCCCGTCAAACTTTCACTGAAGGATTCTAATCCTTTATTCCAAACAGGTTGTATTGAAGGCTGCATAAAATACAAGTTATGCGTTATGATGCGTTACGATTGCGGCTTCGAACTTTTTGGCGAGCTGACCGATTTTTTAATCAAACTTTTGAGCACCGGCAACTTTACATCTGCGAGCGTTTTGATGTAAAGGCATCCTTTTCCGGTTTTATACTTTCCCAACTTTTCCATCACATTCTCTTGCCCTTCAAAGTCGCCGCTGATGTAGAGCGTGATGTTTTGTTTGCGCGGCGAAAAGCCCGTCAGAAACCAATCGAGTTCGCGTCCGCTTTCATACTTCAAGCGTACGTTGCCAAACCCAACGATGCTTTCGCCCCACATTCTCGGTTCGCTTTTCGTGGCTTCGGCCATCATCTCCATCACTTGATAACACGCTTTCCGCCGCTCGGCGTCATCTACGCTACTGATAAACTTGTCAACACTCGCCGCATTTTCCTTCGTCTTCAACTCCGCCATCACTCACCGTCCTTGTTAAATATTTCTTCGTAGGGGCAACCCTTGTGGTTGACCGTCTTCAGGGCAACCACAAGGGTTGCCCCTACGAAATCTATCGGTCAATCTCGCCGAGCACGATGTCGATACTGCCGATAATCGCTACGACGTCGGAGATGAGTTGGCCTTTCGCCAGTTCCGGCAAGGTTGACAGGTTCACAAAACATGATGAGCGGGCTTTGACGCGAAACGGCTTCGTATTGCCTTCGCTGATGATGTAAAACCCAAGTTCACCGCGCGGGTTTTCGGCACGGCCATAGACGTCGCCCTTCGGCGGCTTGACGCGCTTCGGCACGGCGGCTTGCGGATCGAAGTTTTCAACTTCCGGCATTTTATCCAAACACTGCTCGATGATTTTCAGACTCTCATAAATTTCCTTCGCCCGCACGATATGCCGCGCGAGGCAATCGCCGATCACACATTCATCCGCCGTCGGCACAACGACGTCAAACTCCAGTTCGGGATAAACCGAGTACGGATCGTCGCGCCGCAAGTCCCACTTGACGCCCGAGCCGCGCAGCATCGGACCGGAGCAGCCGTAGTTGATCGCCACGTCCGCAGGCAGCACGCCGATGCCACGGGTGCGTTGAATGAAAATTTCGTTGTTGGTTAAGAGCCGGTAAATTTCATCGGCCTTCGGTTTGAAATACCGAACGAACTCGCCGACGCGCTCTTTGAACTTCGGCGGAAAATCGTGCGACGTCCCGCCGACCCAGATGTAGTTGTAAAGCATTCGCGCTCCGCAAAGCCACTCGAGCAAACTGAGAATATGCTCACGGTCGCGGAAGGTGAATAAGAGCGGTGTGAAGGCGCCGATGTCTAAGCCGTATGTGCCAATCGCCACCAGATGCGACGCGATACGGTTGAGTTCGACGACGATGACGCGCATGAACTCGGTACGGCGCGGCACTTCCAATTTCATGAGCTTTTCGACCGCGAGGCAAAAGGCCAAATCGTTGTTCATCGAGGCGATGTAATCCATCCGGTCGGTGTAAGGAATGATCATCGGATAGTCCAACGCCTCGGCGTGCTTTTCGAAACAGCGGTGCAGGTAGCCCAAGTACGGCGTGGCCTTGCTGACGACTTCGCCGTCGGTGAGCAATTCCACCCGCAAGACGCCGTGCGTCGAAGGATGCTGCGGCCCCATGTTGAGCACCATTTCTTCGGTCTTCAATTGCTTTTCCACCAGCGCACCGGACGGCACGGGCAACAGTTCAGCAAGCGGCTTTTCAAGAATTAATTCGGGCATAATCAGTTGGTGTCTTTTTTAATACTATCACGTTTTGTTTGTTGTGGCGATGAAAGCAATCCATTGAATGGATTTCGCCACGGAGGTTCAACACGTTTTTCAAGTTCTCTGTTACGCTCAATCATCGCACGACCATAGACTCCCCATTCTAAATGATTGTATAGATGATGAGGTGTGCCCCCACTACGGGAAAGCACACTATCTATACAACTCAGAGAATCCGATGCCGTTTTTGCATTCGGTATAGGAAAAAATTTCTCCTTTGGTTGAGCCTGCAAGTTTACAGATGCGCCGAGCGCGCAGCACAGGAAACCGAGCAGTAAAAGCCTTTTCATTTCAGTATGGGACTTTGATGCCGTGATACATTTCCTGAACCTTGTAATCTTTGCGGAGCGGAAAGCCTTCCCAATCTTCGGGACACAGGATGCGGCGCAGGTCGGGGTGGCCGGTAAAGACGATGCCGAACAGGTCGTAGGCTTCGCGTTCGTGCCAATCGGCGGTGCGCCATACTTCGGCGACGGAGGGAATCTCATTCTCCGCTTTCGTGCATTTTATTTTGATCGCCATTTTGTGGCCGTGAATGCCGAGCGATTCCAAGTTTTGCACCGTGCCGAGCGTGCCCGCGGCATCGTTGTAATCCACGCCGCTGTGGCAAGCCATGTAGTTGAACTTCAAGCGAGGGTCTTCGCGCATCAGATAGGCGATAGATGGCCACTGGGCTTTATCAACGATTGTAATCGAAGGCATGGGTTCAGCGGCATCGAGAGCGGAGATCGCGTCGCCAAACTCGGTGGAAAGAATCGCGTGAATTTCCGGCGGTGTGAGTTTCTGCGGTTGCATGTTTTGTTTGATAGTATCGTGAGTTTGAAACGTCTGCTCTTTCAAACCGTCGCTTCGGCTGCAGCGAGTTCCTTCGCTTCGCTTTGTTGTTTGATTTGCGGCGGCATTTCATTCGTCGCTTCGAAGTCGGCTTTCGGCGGCGTCAGGCCGGGCTGGCTGTGTTTTTTCGTCTGAATGGATTCGGTGCGAATGAGTTCCTGAATTTTCATCAGCCCGCCGATCAGAGCTTCGGGGCGCGGCGGACAACCGGGCACATAGACATCCACGGGAATCACACGGTCGACGCCCTTGACAACATGGTAGCCGTGTTCCCAATAGGGGCCGCCGCAGTTGGAGCAACTGCCCATCGAGAGCACGTAGCGCGGTTCGGGCATTTGTTCGTAGAGACGGCGCACGCGGTCGGCCATCTTAAACGTTACCGTGCCCGCGACAATCATCACATCGCTTTGGCGCGGCGATGATCGCGGAAAAATTCCGAAGCGTTCCAAATCATAGTTCGAGCAGTTGGTCGCAATCATTTCAATCGCGCAGCACGCAAGGCCGAAACCCATCGGCCAGAGTGATGACAAGCGAGCCCAATTGAAGAGATCATCGACTTTCGAAATGATCGCGCCGCCCTTATCTAACTTTGCATCTAAAAGTCCCATGTTTTCGAAGTAAAAAAATTGTGAGTGTCGAAGGCAGAAGTTTCGCCCTGCTTGCTGTGTTGCAGCAAGCGGCGATGAACCTATTTAAACTTTCGGAAGTGAAGATTCGGAAGCAGATGCCGGCGTGATTGATTCTACCAGCGAAAGGAGCGAAGCCTCAGGACGCGCGGGCATCTTTTCAAATTTCTTCGTCGGCAATTGCGGCACGTTCGGATTCGGGCGTACCCATTCGAGATCACCTTTCACCCATGCATATGCAAGGCCGACGAGTAAAATGCCGATGAAGATCAAGGCTTCAACGAGCGCGAACGTACCGAGTTGTTTGTAGATCGTCGCCCAAGGAAAGAGAAACAGAATTTCAACATCGAAGATGATGAAGATGAGCGCGATCACATAGAAGCGGATATTGAATTGCACCCATGAACTGCCGACGGGTTCTTCACCGCATTCGTAAGTCGTCATCTTTTCCGTATTCGGACGAAACGGACGCAGCAGCCGTGAAGTAATAAATCCGCCGACGACCAAGACGACGCCAAGTGCCAAGAAGATGAAAACTTTTCCGAACTCTGAAATCGTATTTTCCATAGCGGCTTTATTAGGACTAACGCGGCAAACGCGGATTCTATGTTTTTTGAATGTTCGAAACACCCTGAGCGTAAGTTCACAAGGGCGGATGTTAAGATGTTTCAAGGTGCAGTGTGATAGCGACCTGCTAACTTAGCGATAACAAGAGAAAGTTTCAACTGCCTTCAAATCTTTTATGCTTCGGACGAATCTTAACTTCTCTTAACTTCTCTGAACTTTTTTGTTTTGTTTTATTTCAATAACGGCAATTAAGAAAAAATCTTCGTTATCTGTGTTTGCTTCCGAGGAGAATAGCATTAACTTCGCACATCTACTTCAACACAAAACTTGCCATGAGAACTCCGCTGCTTTCTGCCGACGCGGTTCAACAACGCCTGCAAACCCTGCATGGCTGGACACTCAACAGCAGTCCAACCCCGCAAACGCTCACCCGCACTTTCAATTTCACCGCCGCCGCACAGAGTCCTTTCCTTCAGGGACTTGAATTTATCAAGCAAGTCGCCGCCCTCGCCGAATCCATAGATCATCATCCCGATATTTTTTATACATATAATAAGGTGATGCTGACGCTGACCACGCACGACAGCCACGGCCTTACCGAAAAAGATTTCGAACTGGCCGCTTTGATCAGTTCAATTGGCTAATTTAATTGACGCCGAATTGACCCGAACCTAGGCAGTGATGTGATGCAAGGATTAAATTTCACCCGCGCGCCGGATTATTTTTGACAAAGCGAAACTCTTGCGCTACCTTTGCCGTCAAACTTAACCTGTCAGCACGCACTATTATTGGGGTTACAGCCGGTGCACATTCAATGCTTACGATTTTATTCTCTCCGGTTCATACATATTTTTTTTCCAATTCGCTATTTCAAACATACCATTACACAGATTATGAAAAACGTTGCCATTAAATCCGCGCTCGTCGTCCTCTTGCTCACCGTCGCTGCTTCAAATGTATTTGCTTCGGCGGACACCAAGTCGCTCGAGCAGAAGTCCGAAAAATTCGCCGTCGCATTACTGGCGTGCAACTACAAAGCTGCCGAAGAATTGATCTCCGAATCGGCAATGGGGTCGACGCTCACCGAAGAAAAATTCGTCGCGCTCGGTCATGGCCTCACCGAAGCCTTGGGTCAGTTCCGCAGCCTGAGCACGGTCAGCAGCGAATCCGTTGAAGGCGGCACGAAGGTTACTTACCTTTGCACGTTCGAATACACGAAAGCCCGCATGATCGTAACCTATACGGCCAGCGATAAAGTCTCGAACATCGTCGTCAAGCCGGTCTCGGAATAATTGAAACTGCCTTCCCGAAGTTCTCAAAAGCAACTCTGAAAAGAGTTGCTTTTTTTATTTCGACCGTTTCACGCCCGACTCTTTTGGCCGCCGTCTTGAAGCCTCATTTGGCAACCTTGGGATTCAAAGACGGTTTGGCGGCACATGGTGTTGCGGCACATTGCGGATTGTAGGTTTGGCAGGTCAAATAAATTTCGTCGTAACCATAGTCGATAGTGAGTTCTTCACCGGCTTCGATGTTGCGGGAGGCGACGAGATACAGGGAATCACGGTCGCGGTCTAGCACCGACGCGTTGGGATGGCAGCTGTGGTTGATGAACTTTATTTTTTCCGT
>JACMJS010000420.1 GCA_014380515.1 Chlorobiales bacterium | reverse complement strand
TTTAATGGTCGCGGAAAATATAAGTAATCAAAGATGCGTCTGACGATTCAAACCAAATTGGTGCTGCTGCTCGCCGGGCTGGTCGGATTGGTGTTGCTCGGCGTGCTCGTCGCCGTTAGCACAACGCTTGATGCGCGGCTGCGCGAACAGACCGCTGCCGATTTCAAGCAAACCCAATTGACCTTTCAGCGCATTCAAACGTTGCGATATGAAAAACTGGTCGAGACGGCTTCGTTGCTGCGTGAGAACGCGGTCTTCAAAGCAAATCTCGAAATCGTCTATCTCGAAAAGGGGGACACGGCCTCACTCTACTTCAGTGTCTCTGACTTTGCGCGGTTTATCACCGTTGATATTATAGCCGTAACCGACACCAAAGGTAAGTTGCTGGCGTGGCTCGACGATCCCTTGCGGCGCGGCGAAGATTTGTCCAAGCGTGAAAGCATCGCGCGGGCGATGACGGGCGAAGAGCCGCCGCTCGAACCCGTCTGGCCGGACTTGTGGGCGGAGCAAGGCGTGCTGTATCAAGTCGCCTCCGTGCCGATTTACGCAGGCGAAAGCGAGCTCGGTACGCTCACGCTCGGCACGAAGCTGGCCGAAAAAGAAGCCCGCGATCTGAAAGGCAGCACGGCAATCGACGTCAGTTTTCTACTTGCGGACAAAACGATTGCGACAACGCTGGATTCCTCACTCACGCCATACATTGCGCCGTTCGCGGCGGCCAACCGGAATAAAATCGATCAGGCAATCAAAGACACCGCGGCCACCGCGCCTTTCACCGCAACGGTTTCCGGCGTACCGGTGTCGACGTTCATCAGTCCGCTCGGCATCGGTGAGCGCGCGTACTATTTTGCGAGCGTACCCGAATCGGTGCAATTGGCCACGCTGACGAGCTTGCAGCGCACCATTTTATTCTTCATCGGATTCTTTCTCGTTGCCAGCATCGCGGTTGCGGTGTTGATCGGCGGCATCGTTTCGAAGCCGGTGCGAACGCTGGCGACGGCGATGACGAAAGTCAAAGCGGGCGATCTGAGCGTATCGGTCGCGCCGACGACGAAAGATGAAATCGGGGAACTGGCGCAAAACTTCAACGAGATGACCGGCGGCCTGCGCGAGCGGTTTCAACTGATGAAATACGTCGGCAGCCACACGATTGAAATGATTCAACAAACCTCCGGTGCGGAAGCGAGGCTCGGCGGATCGCGGCAGGAAGTTACCGTGCTCTTTTCCGATGTGCGCGGCTTTACGGCGTTCAGCGAAAACCGCACGCCCGAAGAAGTGGTGGCGATGCTCAACCGGTATTTGGGATTTCAATCCGACCTCGTAACGAAGCACGGCGGCTCGGTCGATAAATTCGTCGGCGATGAAATGGTGGCCCTTTTTACGGGCGAGAGGGCGGCCAAACGCGCCGTCCTGTGCGCGGTCGAAATCCAGCGGCGCGTAGAGGAGGAACATAAAATGGATCCTTCACCGATTGACATCGGAATCGGCATCAACAGCGGCTCGGTCGTTATGGGCAACATGGGCGCCAGCGACCGGATGGATTACACCGTGATCGGCGCGGCGGTCAATTTGGGCGCACGGCTATGCTCGGCAGCAAAGGCGGGACAGATTTTGATTCGCAAAGATTTATTGGAATCGGAGGTGATGATGCACGGCAACGGCGTAGCCGTCGGTGGCACGACGCAAATGTCGTTCAAAGGTTTTTCAACGGAACTTGAAATCGCGGAGGTCTTGGTATGAAATTGTTTTTAATCCCCCTAACCCCCTTTGACAAGGGGGGACGGTCAGGTTGTAAAAAAGAGGGCATCATTTGCTTTGCAGTCATTTTTTTCTTGGCAACGACATTTGCGACGGCAGCGCAGGCGCAAGTGGAGTGGAGCGGAACGGCGGATGCGGAATTTTCTATCGGCGGGAAAAATTCGAACTTCATCTCAAACGACATCGCTTCCGATTACCGCGGCGCGCATTTTTCGATTTATCAACTCAATTTATTTTTGTTCGCTCCGGTCAATGAAGAATTTTCAATCATCGCCCGCGTGCAGTTCGATACGTGGGGCACGGGCACGCTCAACGCACCGCGGCTCACGCTCGCATCGATTGTCTGGCAAGCGGCTGAAAGTCCGCTCAGCATCACCGCCGGACGCTTCATCAGTCCGTTCGGACTTTACGCCCGGCGTCAATTGCAGCGCGATAATTTGTTCGCCAGTTCGCCGCTGCTCTACGGGTATTTCACGAACATTTCCGACAAGCGCGGGCTGTGGCCGCAAGCGGGGTCTTCGGGCGCGTACGGCAGGGATGACGTCGGGTTATCAACGCTCTACTTCGGCGGCTACGCGACGGGCGTTTCCGTGAATTACGTGTTCATTCCGAATCAACTGGCGTTGGAAGTGGCGGTTACCAACAGCGCACTGGCGTCGCAATCGGATTACACGAACCTTTCGAATGTAGCCGGAGTGGCGCGGCTCGGATTTTCACCCGCACCGTTTTGGCAGCAAGGCGTCTCGGTGAGTTACGGCGGGTTTATGCAGCGCGACGCCGTGAATCAGTTTTTCGGCGGCCTTGAAAACTATTCGCAACTGGCCGTCGGCACGGATATTATTTTGGGTTACGCTTTTTTCGAACTTTCCGGTGAAGCGGTGTATGCTTCGTGGCGCGTGCCGCGGTTTTCGAACAATCAATTCTCGGCCACACCGCAGTTGGAACTCCTAACCTACACGCCCGCCAACTACGCCGCATACCTCGATTTGAAAATCGAATTACCGTTTCTCATCGGCAGCTACGTCGCCTTTCGCTACGATAAGATCGGATTCTTTTATTACGACGATCCGCTGACGGGCGCACGCGCGGTGTGGGACAACGACGTAACGCGGCTCTCGCTCGCCGCCGGATATAAATTCACCCGCAACGTCCTTTTGAAAGTCGCCGCCTCGACGCAAACCGTTCGCGGCGCGGTAAGCAACGAAAGCAACTTGGAAAATTACGCCCTGCGCACGCTGCTCACGGTTTCATTCTAATCAACTCCCCCTCGCCCCCTCTAATAGAGGGGGTGTCCCGAAGGGACGGGGGCGTTCACAAATCTTCTCACCATGACACGCACATTCAAAAATTTTTCTTCAACGCTATTACTTGTATGCACGCTTGCTGCTCTTACCGGTTGCGAGCCGCTCGGTGCCCCGGACGCCGCACCGAAACCCACACGGCTGTATGTTTCAAGTTCAGCCGCAGGTACGGGCAATCAAAAAGTAGATGTGTTTGACGCCGCCGACGCCGCTGCGCCAAGCATTACCCGCAGCATCCAAAGCGGCAATACCGAAGGCGTGTGGGTCGATACGGAAAGCAACATTCTCATTCACGCGGGCAGTAAAGCCTTTGCTGCTTCGCCCTCACCGACAGTGAAGTTTTATGCAAACTCGACTACTGTTGATAGCAACGCCGCGCCGACTTCACAATTCACCGACACATTACTCACGAACGCGCGCGAAATTACGTTTGATGACGTTCGCAAGTCGCTTTACATCGCCAACCAAACCAAAAATGAAATCCGCATCTACGACAACGCACCGTCATTAACCGGCAACGTTACCGCAAGCCGCGTCCTCACTTTGCCCGATGATCCATGGAGCGTGTTCTACGACCGCAAAAGCGACCGGCTCTTCATCGCCTTTGATACCGGCAGCGACTCGATTTACATTTACAACAATCCCCAGTTGAAGAACGGCAATGCCGCTCCCGATAAAGTCCTGCGCTTGAAAACGACTTACAACACCAACGCGCAACGCCGCTTGCACAACGCATGGTATTCCAACAAACTCGATGTGCTCTATGTAACCGACGTCGGTAACGGCTCGCCGGATTCTGCGGATGGCAGCGTTTATGTCGTTGAACAACTTGCCACCGTGCTCGCTACGGCCACGACCGCTGCGCCCGTTACACCCACCCGCACGATCACCGGCCTTGCAACGCTTTTGAAAAACCCGACTGATGTCGATGTCGACGACCGTGATGGCCGCGAGGACATTTATATCTCCGAGAAAGCGGGCGCGAAAATTTTGGTCTTTAAGTTCGGCGCAACCGGCAACGCCGCGCCCGCAAAAACCTTTCCGCATCCCTCGCCCGAAGATATTTTCCTCGACATCTTCACGCCGTAACCCCTCTGCACTCCCCTTTATCAAAGGGAAGATTCGTTAGAGAGATGTTTACGGGAATAACTTTTTTTCCCCAATCTCCCCTTTGATAAAGGGGAGTGTTCCGCCTCAAGCGGAACGAGGGGTTTCTTATCTTTGAAATGCCGGAGCACATTATCTATTTTTCGCATACATTTTCGAATCCTGTTTCGCTAACCTTAATTCATCTCAAATGAAAACCATGTTGAAATTGGCCGCGGTGCTTTTCGCGGTGATGCTGCCGTTCGCCGCCGCATCGGCACAGAGCAATGCGGCCAATGCGAAGTTCGCCGCAAAGCCGATCAAGTTCGTTGAATACGATTTGCCCAACGGTCTGCACGTCATTTTGCACGAAGATCACAGCGTGCCCGTCGTCGCGTCGTACGTGCTTTATCACGTCGGCAGCAAAGACGAACGGCCCGACCGCACCGGCTTCGCGCATTTCTTCGAGCATTTGATGTTCGAAGGCACGGACAACATCAAGCGCGGCGAGATCGATAAATATGTCAGCGGCGCGGGCGGCAACCTCAATGCCTCGACCGGCTTCGATCAAACCGATTATTACATCAACCTTCCGGCCAATCAATTGAAACTCGCGCTCTGGATCGAATCCGAACGGATGATGCACGGCAAGGTGGAAGAGATCGGCATCGAGACGCAGCGCAAGGTCGTTAAGGAAGAACGCAAGGTGCGATTGGACAATCAACCTTACGGCACGATTCTCGAGCAACTCGCGGCCAATGCGTTTATGGGCACGCCCTATTCATGGACGCCCATCGGCTCGGCACAATACATTGATCTGGCGAAGGCGAGCGAGTTTCAAGATTTCTACAAGACCTATTATGTGCCCAACAATGCGACGCTTTCACTCGCGGGCGATTTGGATATTGAGCAAACGAAAAAGTTGATCGAAGCTTACTTCGGTCCGATTCCGCGCGGCAAAGACGTCCCGCGTCCGGCAGTTACGGTTACGCCGCCCACCGCGCCGAAGATGGTGGATGTGAAAAAAGACAACACGCCGCTGCCCGCAACGATCCTCGCGTGGCAAGGCCCGAAGGAAACCGAGCCGGATGCCTACGCGCTCGAGATGCTCACGCAAATTCTCGGGACGGGCAAATCCTCGCGGCTCTATAAACAGTTGGTCGATAAATCGCAGGCGGCGGTTGAAGTGGAAGCTTTTCCGTTCTTTCAAGAGAAGGCGGGCATGGCGGGACTTTTGGCCATCGGCAACAGCGGCGTCCCGATTGAAAAGTTGGACGAGATGCTGAAAGCCGAAATTGAAAATGTGAAGCAGAACGGCGTCTCGGATGAAGAGTATCAGAAGTCGATCAACCAACAGGAAACCGGCGCGGCTTCGGCCAATGGCTCGATGCAAAACCGCGCGAAGAACCTCGCGCGTTACCATACTTTTTACGGCAACGCGAATCTGGTCAACACCGAACTTGAAAATTATTTGAAGGTTACGCGAGACGATTTGAAGCGCGTCGCCAATAAATATCTGACCAAAGAAGGTGTAACCGTCATTCACTACACCGTGCCCGTGCAAGAAGCCCCGACGCCCGCACCGGACAACAGCAAGAAACCGAACTGAACCGGAACCCCTCGTCCCGCGTGGCGGGACACTCCCCTTTGGCAAAGGGGAGAGCGTTGAAAGATGACATGAGTCGTATTCCATAAGTTTCTCCTTACAACTCTCCCCTTTAGAAAAAGGGGAGAATGTTCGAAGGATAAGAGGGGTTCGGCTTCGAATAAAAAATAGTCTCAAAAGAAAAATGAAAAAAATAATTGCTTCCCTTATAGTGATTGCGACGCTGGTTGCAACCGCGTCCGCACAAATAACCATCGACCGCACCAAACGACCTGCGGCTGACCCCGCACCGGCAGCGGCGTTTCCGCCCTTCAGCGAAACCGTGTTGCCCAACGGCCTGAAAGTGTTCATCGTCGAAAGCACCCGTCAACCGACGGTTACAATGCGGCTCGTCGTTAAGTCCGGCGCGATCTACGACGGCAAAAAGACGGGACTCGTTTCCCTGATGGCTGAACTTTTGGATCACGGCACAACCAAACGTACCGGCGAGCAAATCGCGCAGGAAATTGATTTCATCGGCGCCGATCTGAGCGCGGGCGCGGGCAGCGATGCGACCTTCGTCGTTGCGTCCGGCTTAACGAAACATCAGGCCAAAATTCTCGACCTCTTCACCGACGTCGTTTTTAATCCTTCATTTCCGGCGGAAGAATTGGAGAAGGAAAAAACAAAACTTTACTCCAACCTTCAGACGGAAAAAAAGCGTCCGGCCTCGCTCGCGGCGAAGATGCAGGGCAAAGTACTTTACGGCGAACATCCGTACGGCATGAGTTCAACCGAAGAAACCGTCAAAGCCATCACGGTGGATGATCTGAAAGCATTCCACCGGGCGAACTTTCTGCCCAACAATGCGTCGCTGGCGATTGTCGGCGATGTAAAGGCTGCGGAAATTTTACCGCTCATCCGCAAAGCCTTCGGCGCGTGGCGCAAAGGCAAAGTGCCTGCGATGACCTTGCCGCAAATTCCCGCCATCAACGGCGTAACGATTCATCTTGTAGATCGTCCCGGTTCGGTGCAATCGAACATTCTTGTTTCGCAAGCGGGCGTACCGCGAAACAACGCCGACATTCCTGAAATGAGCGTCATCAGTGCCACGTTGGGCGGCGGTCTTTCAGGGCGATTGATGCTCAACCTGCGCGAAACGCACGGCTGGACTTACGGAGCTTCGGCACGCGGCAACTATGCCAAACTTGCCGGAAGTTTCGCCGCCAATACCGAAGTGCGCAACGCTGTAACGGATTCCGCCGTCGCTGAAATTCTGCGCGAGATGAAACGCATCCGCGATGAAAAGATTCCTGAAGAAGAATTGAAAGTGCAGCGCGATTATCTCGCCGGAAATTATTTGATGAGTTTGGAAAACCCGAACCTTACCGCCACGCGCGTGCAAGACATTGATCTTTACGGCATCTCGAAAGATTATTACAAAACCTACGCCAGCCGCGTCAGCACGCTATCGGCGGAACGGGCGCAGCAACTGGCGCAGAAATATCTTTCGCCGGATAATCTCGCCATCGTCGTCGTCGGCGTGGCCAAAGAAATCAAACCGAAGTTGGAATCGCTCGGCAAAGTGATTCTGTACGACACCGATTTCAAACCGCTTACCGGCAAAGCGTTGCTCGACATCACCGACGATCAACTTTACGACAATTACATCAAAGCCATAGGCGGCAAAGCGGCTTCGGAAAAAATCACGTCGCGCACGGCTGAGGGCACATTGAAACTCTCCGCCGGGCCGCAGACTTTTGAGGGCATGTACAAACAAGTCGACAAAGCCCCGAACAAAAGATATCTGCTGCTCAAGACCGATGCCTTCACGACCGAACAGCGCAGCGACGGCACTTCGGCCAGCGTTTCGCAGGGCGGACAAAGCCTTGACCTGACCGGCGATCAATTGAAAGAATCCCTCGCCGAAGCCGCGTTCAATTCGGAAATTCGGATGAAGGAATTGGGAAATAAACTGTCGCTCATGGAAAAGAAAACCGATGAGGGCAAAGAGGTTTATGTGGCCGAGATGACGCAATCGTCGGGACGTAAATCGCTGATGTACTTCGATGCGAAAACATTTTTGGCGATCAAGCAGACCCGCACGCAGCAAACGCCGCAAGGCGAATTGGAAATCGCTACGCTTTACAGCGATTACCGCGCGGTTGATGGCGTGATGCTGCCGTTTAAGATCGTGCAGAATGCCGGCCCTGCGACGTTTGATATTACCGTGAAGTCGTATCAGCACAACGCCGCCACCGACGACGATCTGTTCAAGAAAAAGTAACGCCCGCGTCTGGAACGCAAATCCGTTTCACATTCTTGTATAGAAGCGAGATGAAGATTTCAAAAACCTGTTTCGAATAAGGAGATGAAATATGTTGGTGTTCAAAAAAAAGTTGGATGTTAATTCTGATAATCTTGACAGCTTGACGGAAGTCGCGCGGGCGCAACTTTTCAAAAGTTGGGAAGCGTATCAGGGCGAAGAAGCCCGCTCCCTCAGCGATATGTTCGAGCCGGATAACGATGAAGGCTTGGCGTTCTGCGAACACTTTCAAGTCTATGAAGACGCGGACGACCGGGCGCCGAAGTACGATGTGTGGGTTTTGAACAGCGACGCGGCTTCAGTGTTTTATGCGGGCACCGCCGAAGAAACGGGCATCGCCATGATTCAAGGCGACTTCGATCCGTTGAACAATGAGGAAAAAGATTCCGCCATGCAATCGCTCGCCGTGGATTTACAAGAAGGCTACAGCGTTTTTATTCGCTCCGAATCGGATGATGATGAGATCGATGAAATGGATGATGAAGAGGAACTTGGTGAAGAGGATATTGCCGCCGAAGCCGCCGTTCAAGACGACCGGCGCGAAGTTATTGTTGCGGATGAAAGTGATGTCGCTGCGAATGAAAGTGGTGTCGCTGCGGATGACACGGACGCAACCGAAAACAAAGGAGAACCGGAAATGATTGATCCTGAAAAGCAAGTAGAAAAAGCGTTGAACGCCGGTGAAGAAGATTCGGAGTTGATCAAAGACGACGCGGACAGCGATACGCAAGGCGGTGGCAGCGGCAGCGGCGACGGCGTTTACCGGACGGCGGTCGATCAAGTCTCCGATCCTGAACCGGTGGTTCGCCTTGATGCCGTTGAACCCGTACCGGATGCAATACTAACCGCGCCACCGAAACGCAAAGCCGCCGCGTCAAAGAAAGCCACACCGAAAAAAAATGTTGCGAAAAAAACGGCGGTGAAAAAATCTGTAGTGAGCAAAGCCGCAACGCCGAAGAAGAAAACGACGGTCGCTGCGCCCAAGCCGAAGAACAGTGTAGTCTCGAAAAAATCTTCGCCGGTAAAACCGAGCGGCAAAACAACAACGGCGAAAGGTAAACCCTCACAAAGCCGGACAGCGAAAGCGAATGCAACTACCAAAACAAAAATTAAATCGAAAACCAAATCCGGCGGCAAGTCCAAAGCGAGCGCAACGGCGAAAGTGAAATCGAAAAAACGCAAGTAGAAAAATATGAAGATCGGTCAGTATGATGTGTATGCGATTGAGTGCGAGCGGTTTGCGTTAGACGGCGGCGCGATGTTCGGTACGGTGCCGAAGGTGCTATGGGAAAAGACGAATCCGGCGGACGAGAAAAACCGCATCGAGATGTCGGCCCGCGCGATGCTCGTCATCGGCAACGACCGCAAGATTCTCATCGATACCGGCACGGGACAAAAGTGGGAACCCAAATACCGCGAGATGTATAAAATCTCCGATTCATTTCTCGAATCCAACCTGCGCAAGTTCGGTGTCGCCGCCGAAGACATCACCGATGTCATCCTCACGCACTTGCACTTTGATCACGCGGGCGGCGCAACGAAGCTCATCGATGGCAAACTCGTCCCCGCTTTCCCGAACGCGACTTACTATGTACAGGAAGAAAATTACAAGTGGGCGCAGCAGCCCAACGCGCGCGAGAAAGCCAGTTACCTCAAAGAAAATTTTATACCGCTCGTTGAATCGGGCAAGTTGAAATTCACCGACGGCGAAACTGAACTTTTCAGCAACGTGCATTTGCACGTCTCCAACGCCCACACGCACGGGCAGCAACTCGTCCGCATTGCGGGCGATAAAAGTTCGGTGCTTTACTGCGGCGACCTGATTCCGACCGCTTCGCACATTCCGATTCCGTTCGTGATGGGCTATGATCTTTTTCCGCTCCACTTGATGGAAGAGAAACGCAAGATTTTGGAACGGGCTGCGGACGAAGACTGGACGCTGTTCTTCGAGCACGACCCGTATCAGGATGCGTCGTTGCTGGTAAAGTCCGAGAAAGGAATTGCAAAGGGTGAAAAGATTTTTTTTAATTAATCGCAAAATTGCAAGCGATGACGGAATTAAAAAACTTCATCACCGCGCTCGTCGCCATCGATGATGAAAGTCTCGATCTCATCCTTGCTGAGTTCACGCCCAAGGCTGTTTTACAGGATGATTTTTTACTGCGGCAAGGACAAGTCGCTAATGAATATCTCTTCGTCAGCAAAGGCGGCTTTCGCATTTACTTCGGCATGGGCGATAAAGAAATGACGGTTTGGATTGCGCTTGAAAATAATTTCCTCTGCGAACTGTCAAGTTTGAAAACACAAACGCCGTCGCGCTTTAGCATTCAAGCGATGGAAAACTCCGAAGTGTTTTCAATCAGCAAGGAACGGATGGAAAATCTTTACCGACGCTTTCCGGCGTGGCAAGCCTTCGGACGAGAGGTGTGGGAATCCGCCTTCCTGAGCGTCCTCGATGGCATTCTGGCGCATCAAACTTTGACCGCCGAAGAACGTTACCTCAATGCCATGAAACAGTCTCAATTATTGCAACGCATTTCGCTCAAACACCTCGCCTCATATCTGGGCATCACACCGACCTCACTCAGTCGCCTCCGAAAAAAAATCAAGTAGTCATTTCATTTCTTGTCAATTGGCAATTTTTCCGGCGAAGAAACTTCCGACCTTTGAACGGAACTTCAAAAGACTTCTTGCTAAAGTCGTTCTTGTGTCATTCCGGCTTGACCGGAATCCTTCTTGCAGCTGAATTAAGAA
>JACMJS010000419.1 GCA_014380515.1 Chlorobiales bacterium | reverse complement strand
TGTGAGCACGAAGGAAAATGATTTTCAAGTCCTGTTCAACCGCATCGCCATCACCGAAATGACGTTCGAGCAATTGAACCGCGCCGAAAATTCATCGCTTACCCTAACCGGATTAAACGCCGTGCTCACCGGCGAGACCCGCGACGGCGCCTCCCTCTTCGCCACCCAAGGCGACATTGAAATCCGAAATCTGAGTTACGAAAACAGTTTCGGAAAACTTGCCGACAGCCTCCGCATCACCGCCAAACAAAAAAGTACTTTCGCCATCAAGACCGGCACATTTACAATCGACGAAGCCACCGCGACCGCCGGAGAGGTCGAACTCACCGGCAGCGGCGTGATGGACAGCCTCTATACCGACAGCCTGCTCTTCGACCTGAAACTCAATGCGAAGGAAGCCGACCTGAAAAAATTTCTGTCGCTCGTGCCGAAGGAGTTTACTAAAGACCTTTCGGGCGCGACGGCGACGGGCAAGTTTATGTTCGGGATGCTCATCAAAGGCGCACTGACGGATTCGCTGATCCCGGGCGTACGCATCACGTTTGATCTTTCGAATGCCTCGCTCAAATATCCCGCCCTGCCGAAAACCGTTACCAACATTGACCTTCGCGGCACGGTAACTGAAAAAGATTTAGACCTTGCGGCTTTCAACGCCACGCTCGGCGGAAGCCGGATGAACGGGTCGTTGCAAGTCAAAGACTTCAAGCGGCAACGGGTATCATTGAAACTGAACGCGGATGTGAATCTCGGTGAAGTCAAAGATTTTTATCCGCTGGAGCGAGGCACGAATCTCTCTGGACGTTTCCGCTCCGATGTTGCGGTGAATGCGCTTGTCTCCAATCCAAGTGCGGCCATCGCTTCGGGCAAGATGGAATTCGAAAACATTGCGGTGCGGACGGCGGCAATGAAAACGCCCGTCAGCGCGCTTGGCGGCGAAATGACTTTCAACAATCAGAAAATCGATCTGAAAAATCTGTCGATGCAATTGGGCGAAAGCGACATCGCCCTGCAAGGCAGCATCGAAAACTATTTGAAGTTCGTCTTCGCTGGTACTGGTGATTCCGCGAAAGCCACGCGCGGCAAAAAAGCCATCGTGCGAAAGGGAAGCCCGCCCATGCTGACGGCTTCGCTCACTTCGCGCAATCTTGATCTCGATAAACTGCTGCCCGAAGATTCCGCCGCCTCGAAAACTTCCGGCGGCAAAGTACAACGCAAACAGTTGCCCGATCTCACCGCAAATCTTTCCGCAACCATCGGCGCGCTCAAAGTGAACGGCCTCAAGATGACCGACGTCTCCGGCAACATGCGGCTGAAAGATAAAGTGCTCGACCTCACCGGTTTAAAACTCGGTCTCTTTGACGGACAAATTACAACGAGCGGAAAAGTTTTTCTGCAAGACATCAATCACCCGAAGTTTGATATGAAACTCGGCCTGACGAACATTCGCGCGGAAAAACTTTTTACGGAACTGCCGAAGCTTGATCAGATCGCCTACATCGGCAAGTACGTCAAAGGCGGCCTGTCGATGCAAACCGATTTGAAAGGCACGCTCGACGACTCGCTCTCACTTGATTTGCCGTCGTTCTTCGCCAAAGGCAATTTCAAAATCGCCGACGGACAGATTTCCGGTCTGCCGATGCAGGAAAAAATTGCGTCGCTCATCGGCAACCCGAACTTCAAAGACGGGGCGTTCAAAGATTTCGTCAATGCGTTCGAAGTGCGCGACGGACGCTTGTTCGTCAAAGGTTTGAAGATGAACATCGCGGGCACGGAAGTGGGCGCCGAAGGGTCGCAGGGGTTCGATAAAAGCATCGACTACAAAGTGAATTTGAAATTGCCCGAAGGCGCGGCGGCGCAACTAGATAAAACGCTCGGCAGTTTTGCGGGCAATTTGCTGAAGGACAAGTCGGGCAAAATTCCCGTTGCGCTCAACGCCACCGGAAACTTTTTCGCGCCGAAAGTCTCGATTGATCAATCGCAGATGGGTGCCTCAGTCAAAGATGCGGTGAAGGCGAAAGCCGATTCGGTCAAGCAAGTGCTGACGGATAAAGCGGACGCCGAGAAAAATAAATTGGAAGCCGAAGGCAAAGCGAAACTTGAAGCGGAACGCAAGCGGCTCGAAGAGGAAGCCAAGAAAGGCTTCAACAAACTGTTCGGCAGGTAATTGCAAATCCCCCTAACCCCCTTTGACAAGGGGGGACGCGGGTTGCTCGAACTGCTCGAACTCCTCCTTGTCAAAGGGGGCTGGGGGGATTCGAAAACTATTTAACAACGATCATTTTCTTCGTGGCGACGAACGGTGTTTCGCCAACCGCGCCGCCGGTTTGCAACCGGCAAAAAAAACAAACCCCGGCTCGTCTTTGGCGAGAAAACTTTTTGTGCTTCGATTTGATTCGTTTAGATTGAATCTAAATTAACACCAACCGTTCATGTTGCTCAAAGACGTCCGCAAGGGACAGCACCTCAAAATTCAGCGCATCGAAGACGCAGGCGTGCGAACGCAACTCGTGCGGTTCGGTATCGGTGAAGGCAGCACGGTTCGTTGCCACGAGCGTATTCCGTTCGGCCCGATTGTGGTGAAGCGCGGACGGCAGGAAGTTGCCATCGGACGGGAGATTGCAAAAGCGATTCATGTTGAACTGATCAGTATCACCGAACCCGCGTAACCGAAACTCCCCCTCGCCTCCTCTAATAGAGGGGGGGGGCGAAGGGACGGGGGCGTTGCCTGCAAACCTATCAAGACATTAAGCCGACAGTAAGCCAAGACTTTAAAAAGATATGACCGACCACTTCGATATAGAACCCGCGACGGCCACGACGGATATTGCCCTTTCGCCCGTTATTCCCGATACACCACTTGAAAATAAAATCAGTCGATTGGTATTGGTCGGCAATCCGAACGTCGGAAAGTCGGTATTCTTCAATTACTTCAGCGGCCTGTATGTCGATGTCTCCAACTATCCGGGCACGACGATTGACGTCGCGCGGGCAAGAGTTCAGCGTTCGGGAAAAGAAATTGAAGTGTGCGATACGCCGGGTGCGTACGGCATCAGTTCGTTCAATGATGAAGAACGCGTAACACGCGAAGTCGTGATGACGGCGGCGACGGTACTCAACATCGTTGATGCGACCAATCTCGAACGCGATTTATTTCTCACGCTCCAGCTCTGCGATATGCAGTTCCCGATGGTCGTTGTTTTGAATATGACCGACGCCGCCGCCGAATCGGGGCTTGAAATCGATGTGAAGAAACTTGAAGCATTGCTCGGCGTGCCCGTCGTTGAAACCATAGCGACGAAGAAAAAAGGGTTTGAAAAAGTAGAAGCCGCATTGAGCCATGCTCGCCGTGGCAACGAGGACAAGGCGTTACAGGCGTCGATCCAAAAAATCATTCCGAAAATTTCCGCAATGGAAAATAAACCTGCGCGGGCGTTGATGATTTTGGAAGGTGATGAAATCGTCGCGGCGGAAAATGGGCTGGCAGCGATGGACGAGCGTGAGGCGATTTACGTCGGGCGGCGCAACCGTGTGAACCAGATCGTGCAGCAAACCGTACGCGAAAGTTCGTCGCAGCGATGGACCGCGCGGGTGAGCGAAAAAGTGGGGCAGTGGACGATCAATCCGATCACCGGACTGCCGATTTTATTTTTTGCGCTCTGGCTCATCTATCAAGCCATCGGCGTGATGGTTGCGCAGCGCGTCGTCGGATACACCGAAGTTGAGTTGGGCAACAAACGCTTCGAGCCGTTCGCTAAACATCTCTTCGCCCGCATCACGCCTGCCACCATTACCGCCGATGTGCTTGGCAAAGATGCGGCGGGCGAGGAGATCACCCTTGAGACGAAACGTTTTTCATTCCCCGACGGCACGAACGCCGATGAAATGAAACTCAATGAACTGAACACGTTCATTGCGAATAAAGACGCGCTGCAAACGTTCGAGTTCTCAGAGGAAACGCTGTGGGGAAAATTCGTCGTCGTACTCGCGGGCGAATTCGGCGCCATCACGATGACGGTTACATACTTGTTGTTCCTGCTCCTGCCGCTCATCGTCGGCTTTTATTTATTTCTTGCGGTGCTGGAGGATTGCGGTTACTTGCCAAGACTTGCAACGATGGTCGATCGGATGCTCAACGGCATCGGTCTCAATGGCCGCGCGGTCATTCCGATTATTCTCGGCTTTGGCTGTGTAACGATGGCGACGATCACAACGCGCTTGCTGCAAACCTCGCGCGAGAAAACCATCGCCGCATCGATTCTCAACTTTGCGATTCCATGCTCGGCGCAACTCGCCGTCATCACCGCGCTGCTGACCAAAGCGGGCGGCGGATATTCGCTCGCGTTCGCAGCGATCATCTTCGGCTGTTTGGTCGCCATCGGCACGGCGGTGGATTCTGTGTTGCCGGGCAAATCCTCCGCGCTGCTCATCGATCTACCGCCGATGCGGTTCCCGCAGCCTGCCAATGTGCTGAAGAAAACATGGATCAAAACATTCAGTTTTATGAAGGAAGCCTCGCCGTGGTTTTTTGCGGGCGCCGTCATTGTGTCGGTGATGCAGGTTACGGGGCTGCTTGCGAAGTGGGTCGAACTCTTTGAACCGATCACGACGGGCTGGTTGCACTTGCCGAAAGAAGCCGCACTCGCATTTGTGATGGGCATGGTACGGCGCGATTTCGGCGCGGCGGGACTTTACGGAATGGCACTCTCGCCCGCGCAGATCGTTATCGCATTGACGGTGATCACGCTTTTCGTGCCGTGCATCGCCAGCGTGATGGTGCTCTTGAAAGAACGCGGCTTCAAAGAAGCCATGACGATTTGGTTCGGCAGTTGGGTATTCGCCTTTGCCATCGGCGGCGTGGTCGCTCTTGTGATAAGATGAAATTTTTTGAAGGAGTTTAAAATGTCAATTTGTTCGATTCCAATCACGACGGCGATAGAAGCTTCACAACTGGCGCGCACCTGCCCGACGTGCCGCCTGAAAGTGTCGAATCAATTTTTATCGAAGTGTCCGCGATGCACCGCAAAACTCAGTCTCGCCAGTTTGTGCGCCGGATGTTTTCAAAGCGGCGCGTGCCACGGCGATGAACCGAAGTCGCAAATGGTGAAAATAGATTTGGCCGTGAAGTAAAACCGTGTTCGTCTTCGTAGGGGCGAGGCATGCCTCGCCCTTACAGCGGCGTTGTAAGTTTAGATTCTTCGCTCCGTTCGGAATGATTGAAATGTGTGGGTTCGACCAGCGCGGTTGAACCCTTCATGTTTTCAGGACTTCGGGCGCAGGGTTGGTTTTGCATTCCGCAAGAATTTTTCTAAGTTCGTGCCGACATTCGGCGGGCATTGCGGGCGAAGTTTTACCGCCGCGCCGGATGTGATTTTGCCAGCCTCAGATCAATCACGCGCACTTCTTAAAACTTCAAAATCCATTTGACATGCCAAAGGTTGAAATCAACGGAATCAGTTACGACGCCATCGTAGGCGAAAGTCTTTTGGGCGTTGGCCGCGCGAACAAAGCGCACATCGGCTATGCGTGCGGCGGCAATGGCGTTTGCCAGACCTGCGAGGTTACGGTCGAGAGCGGCATGAGCGCGCTGTCCGAGATGAACGACGTCGAAAAGTCGTGGCTCACGCCTGCGAAGATCGCGGACTTTCACCGGCTCGGTTGTCAAGCCCGCATCACCGGCGACGAACACATTCAGGTCGTTACCCGCGCCGAAGTTTTCCGCCACAAATTCAACAACGCTTTCAAAGATCAACCCGCCGTCCCGACCGATCATCCGCAAGGCTATGTGGGCGAGTTCTTCAGCTACTTGGGCTACGAGACGCTTGCACATTTGGCCGCCGTGCCCGCTGTAACCATCAACAGTTTTCAGCGCGTTGGCGACGGACGCTTGACGTTCCAAGTCATCAATGACACGATCAATGCGTGGGGCGAACGCTTTCCCGAATTCGGCAGCGTACTGGCCGACATCACGGGCGACGTCGGTAAAATGGCGCGTCCGCTGCTTGATGCCATCGGCGACGCGACACGCAACTTGCCCGATGCGCTGCGCCCGCTCGGCGATGCGTTTGACGATGCGACGCGCAACTTGCCCGACGCCGTGCGCTCCGTAACCGATGTCGTCGCAGCCACCACGCGCGATGCCGCAAACGTCGTTGCCGATGCCACCGACCGCATCACCAAAGAAGCCCGCACCTTGTAATTTTTTAGAACGGAAGTACCAACGACATGAACTTAGAAGTAACGATCAGGCGATTCAATCCTGAGATAGATGACGCCGCGCACGATGAACTCTATCACATCGACGCCGAACCCATGGAGCGCGTGCTCGATGTACTCAACCGGCTGAAGTGGGAATCGGACGGCACGCTTACTTACCGCAAATCGTGCGCTCACGGCGTGTGCGGTTCGGATGCGATGCTGATCAACGGTGAAAACCGTTTGGCGTGTGTTACACTCGTCAAAGATTTAAAATCGACGAAGATCAAAATCGAGCCGATGCCCGGCTCGCCCGTCATCAAAGATTTGGTCGTCGATCAATCGGCGTTCTGGCGGAAGTATGAAGCGGTGATGCCGTATTTGGTCAACAATGATCCGCCGCCCGAAACCGAGCGATACCAAAGCGCGGACGATCAGTTTCTGATCGAGGAATCGACGAAATGTATTTTGTGCGGCGCGTGCACGCAGTCGTGTCCGTCAAGTTGGGGCGATGATGAATATCTCGGGCCAGCGGCCTTGCTGAAAGCCTACCGGTTTATTTTCGATTCCAGAGATCAAGCAGGCGCCGACCGATTGAACATCATCGATAACAACAAAGGGTTGTGGAAATGCTACACGATTTTCAATTGCGTGCAAGCCTGTCCGAAGGAAATCGATGTAACCAAACACATCTCCGCCCTGAAACGCAAAGTCGTCAGCGAGCGATATTAAACTACGACTTGCTGGGAACACAGATCGGAAATGGCGATTCATAACTATTGACAATTAACGGTGCTGCTAATAAGCTAGAAAAGAAAACCAAATGGAAAAACGAATCATCAATCCTTGGAAATGGCAGGATAGCCGCGGTTACGCGCAAGCGGTAGAAGTAAAAAAAGCAGAAGGCACTCTTTATGTGTCGGGGCAAACAGCCATAGACGCTGACGGAAAATCAAGTACTGGTGATATGAAAAGCCAGCTAACTCTTACATTGCAAAACTTAGAAAAAGTAATAAGCGAGGCGGGTTACGATTGCAAAAATATCGTACGGTTAAATATTTATACAACTTCGTCGGAAGAGCTTTTCACTTGTTTTGATGTTTTACAAGAATGGACTGTTAAACAAGGAATGGAGCAAGCGACCACTTTGCTTGAAGTGAAAAGTCTTTTTGAAACATTAAAAGTTGAATTAGAGGCTACTGTAGTCAAATAATGATTCAAAGTAAGTTTTCGAAACCACTGATCCTGAAATCAAGGTGAAGGCGAGCGTATCCCTTCACCTTTTTACTTGGCGGCATCTTGAAACAGGAAACAGGCGGCGTATATTCTTTGTAGATACATCAAAAAAACGGGCACGATGCAAACCAAAGTTCAGCAGTGGGGCAACAGTTTGGCGGTGCGCATTCCGCAAAGTCTCGCCAAAGATTCCGAATTGACGCAGGGCAAAGCCGTCGACCTCGTGCTTGAACATGGGCACATTGTGATCAAACCGGTGGGCAAAAGGAAATTCAAACTGGATCAATTGCTGACGAAGATCAATCGCCGCAATCTGCACAAGCCGCAGGGTTTTGAAACCGCAACGGGTCGGGAGTGGCAGTGATGGCAAAGTATGTTCCTGAACGCGGCGACGCGGTGTGGCTGACGCTCAATCCTCAAGCGGGACACGAACAAGCCGGTCGCCGTCCGGCGATTGTGCTTTCGCCCATTGCTTACAACAAAAAAGTCGGACTTGCACTTTTCTGTCCCATCACATCGCAGGTCAAAGGCTATCCGTTTGAAGTGGAAATTCCCGACGGACTGAAAACGAGCGGCGTCGTGCTTGCCGATCAAGTCAAAAGTTTGGATTGGCAATCGCGGCAAGCCGAGTTTATCTGCGAACTTCCGTCGCAAACGGTTGAAGACGTCCTGAGCAAATTAGAAACCTTGCTGCGCTGACGGCTATACGTCTGCGGCTATACATTGGCTACATATTAGCGATACACTTTTAATTCTTTCCATGCCATACACGAGCGACTTCGGAAATATGGATTTCAACTACGGCGTGGAGACGCTGGAAAAGTTGGTGATGAAATCCGAAAAAAAGATGCACATCGACTTGGGCATCCCGAAGGAAATTACACTCGATGAAAAGCGCGTCGCCATCGCGCCTTCCGGCGTCAGAATTCTTACCGAACAAGGCCACAGCGTGATGGTCGAAAAAGACGCGGGCATACATTGCAATTTCACCAACGAAAATTACGCCGAAGCCGGAGCCACTGTAACTCCTTCACCCGACGACCTCTACAAAAATTCAAACGTCATCGTCAAAGTTGCGCCGCCCTCGCCTGCGGAATACGGATTGCTACAGAGAAATCAAATGCTGATTTCTGCGTTGCATCTGGCGAGCGTCAAGACGGAGCTGTTGCAGACGATGGTGAAAGAGAGCATCACCGGCCTCGCGTTTGAGTTCATCGAAACGCGCGACGGCGAACTGCCGATTGTACGTTCGATGTCGGAGATTGCGGGCACGATGTCGGTGCAGATTGCGGCGAAGTATTTGGAGACGGGCAACGGCGGGCGCGGCATTTTGCTCGGCGGCGTGGCGGGCGTACCTCCGGCGAACGTGGTGATTTTGGGCGCGGGTACGGTCGGGCATTATGCCGCTCAAGCCGCGTTGGGACTGGGCGCACACGTGCTCATCATCGATAAGGAACTCAACCGGTTGCGCCGCTTCGAAACGATTTTCAACCGCAGGGTTGCGACGGCGATTGCCAACGATCACTACATCAAAAAAGCCGCGAAGTCCGCCGATGTGATGATCGGCGCATTGAACCCGCGCGCGAAAGTAATGAAGCCGGTGGTGGATGAAGACACCGTGATGACGATGCGGAAAGGTTCGGTGATTATTGATGTTTCCATCGATCAAGGTTTGTGCTTTGAGACCAGCCGCAGAACCACGCACAGCGAGCCGGTCTTTGTGAAATACGGAGTTACACATTACTGCGTGCCGAACATGCCGTCGGTGGTGGCTCGCACCGCGAGTTACGCTTTGACCAATGCGCTCTTGCCGTTCGTGGTGAAAGTAGGCGAGTACGGCAGCATCTCGGATGCGCTATGGAAATCTTCAAGTCTGCGCAACGGGACTTACGCTTACAAAGGCTACCTCACTAAAAAAATCCTCGCCGAACTTTCCGGCCTCAACTTCCGCGAAGTGCAAATGCTGCTCGCTTCGGATATTTAACCGCACTATCTCGCAAGGAAGGAAATAATATCTTTGTGAATCTATGATCTGGACGGTTGTACTGGAGAACGAAGATGGAAATGCGATCTCATCTCTAAGTGAACCGTTAAGCATAAGGGTAGATTTGATGGAGAGGCTTTCCGAACTCAAGCTGCTCCGGTATTTAGACCCGTACGGAGATGCGACCTTTAATCATTTGCAAATGGATGATCTGATTAAAGATTTGGATGATTTAGAAAACATAGAACATAATCCGCTCACCGCTGAAATTCAGAAGCTGGCAGCCCGTTGCAAATCCGAGGTGCATACTTATCTAACTTTCTATGGCGACTGAACGGATCAGTTGTAATGAAATGCCTACCGCGCAAGAAAAAAAGTTTTGAAGTTCTTAGACGCTAAGGATGATAAACATGGAATCCATAGAAAGAAACGGAAATATATTGATAGACCTTAGTAGTGATGAGGCTCTCGTATTGCTCGATTGGCTGTATCGGTTCAACGAGAGGGAACATCCTTCGCTTTTTCAAGACCAAGCGGAACAGCGCGTTCTGTGGGACCTTGAGTGTGTTCTAGAAAAACTCAGTGTGGAAATTTTCAAACCGGATTATGAGGGACTGGTTGCAAAGGCGCGAGAAAAAGTAAGAGACAAAGAATAGTGAGGTATGGTTTTCAACGCGC
>JACMJS010000418.1 GCA_014380515.1 Chlorobiales bacterium | reverse complement strand
GTAAAACCGACATTGGCCACGAAATACGGATTGAGAAACGGAACGATGGTGTAGCTCGCAACCGCCACAAGTGCCGTCGATAAAAATGCGCTGAGATTACTTCGCCTGCCGAAGATCGCTTGAAGCCGCATTGCGAAAGTCCTGTCTCTGGCCGCTGCGATGTGCGCGTTCATCGCCGGAAGCGTTGCGACCACGAACAGAATGACAACGCAGGCTGCACTGATGAAATAAAAAATCGATTGCCACCCGAACAAGCCCGCCATCCAAAGTCCCAGCGGCACACCGACAACGGACGAAAGCGAAAAGGTTGACATCACAAGCCCGAACGCCGCGCCTTGCCGCTCCGCCGGAACCGTGTCGCCGACGATTGAAAACGTCATTGAGACGACAAGTCCGCCGAACGCGCCCGCAACGATTCGCGCCGCCATCAAAAACGGGTACGACGGCGCAAGCGCGCAAAGCAACATGGCTACCGCGAAGCCGCCGTAAAGCCAGAGCAGCGCGGGCTTGCGTCCGAACCGATCCAGCATCGTAGAACCGACAACGCCGAAAACCGCCGCGCTGAACGTATAGGCCGCAACGAGCACGCCCAATTGCTGCGGGTTCATGGCGAAAACGCGCGCGAAGATTTGCGTCAGCGCGGGCATCACCATGAAGTCCAGCATGTAAGTAAAATAGACGGCGGCGAGAATCAACAGTAACTTGCGTTCGGTCATCGGTCGTGCTGTGATTGTTTTGGGAAAAGCGTTTTCAAAACAGCGGACATGCGTTTGCCCCATGCTTGATCCGTGTGCGCATCGCCCTCGGCTTCGAGATAAAATAAATCATTGCCCGTCTGCCAACCGTTTGCCGTAAGCGCATCGCGTAGCAATCGGGCGCTCGCAACGGGATTGATAATCCAATCGGTGAGCCAGCCGCCTTCGCCTGTACCGATGCTCAACCAAATGCGTGGCCGTGATGTTTTCGCCGCCGGATGAACTTGCTCCAAAATAATTTTCCCATCCCACCATACCGACGGCGACAGCACCGCCAATTTTCCGAAGACGTTCGGATATGAAAAACCGGCGGTCAATGCGGCGAGGCCGCCGAAGGATGCACCGCCAAGCCCTGTATTTTCGCGGCTCTGCAAGGTGCGGTAAGCGGAATCAATAAATGGTTTTACTTCTTCGGCAAGCATTTTCGCGTATTGCGGCGCAAGGCCGCTGTGTTTCCACCAGACTGGCGTCGGCGTGTATTCGGCATCGCGCTCGCGCTGTTCGCTGCAAATTCCAACGATGATGATCGGTTCGATTTCATTTGTGGCAACCAGCGCGAGCGCGGTAGTATCCAACCGCCAACCGGTATGCGGCGCGAAATCAACCGCGCTTTCGAACAGTCCTTGCCCGTCGTTCATGTAAAGCACCGGATACCGCGCGGCCAAACCATCGCTCGAACTGTCGCTGTATGACGGCGGCAACCAAACGAGCAGCGTGTGTTCCGGCGATAAAAAACATGATGAAAAATGCTCGTGCACTTTCAAATTGTTTCCGAGCGGCGATTTCAAAATCACCATCGTTCTATCGCCGGAACATCCGCCGACGCTTGCTGACACTGCAAGTAGCAGCAGTGCAAAATGAAAACAATTCTTATGCACGTCTTAAAAAGTCAGAACGACGTTGGCGGTCGTGTAGCGTCCCAAGACCGTACCGCCGAAAATTTCATAGTGCTTGCGGTCGAGCGCGTTGAACACATTGACACCCGCGCGCACATTGCGCGTGATGTTCACATTGGCGTTCAAGTTCAGCACCGCGTACGACGGCACTTGACCTTCATTGAGTCCTGCCAGCCATTCGAAGCCTTCGACATATTTCAAGTTTGCCGTGGCATCAAACAACGTGCGGTGCGTGTAAGTCGCGCCGAAGTTCATGCGGTGGCGCGAGGTGTTCGGGAAAATCTTTTGCGACGTTACGCTATTCTCAATCACCTTCACATCGATATAAGCATAGTTCGCCGTCAGGAGCAATGATTCGCCGAGGTAATAATTCACCGCGAGTTCCGCGCCCAGTTCATTGATCAGACCGATGTTCGCAGGCACGATCAATGACGCCGCTTTGCCCTCGAACTGCGCCAGCCGCGCATACACCGAAGGCGCGAGCCGCGCTTGAAGCGTTGAATCAACAAAGCCGTTGTACTGCGCGAGGCTGCCCGTCAGGTTTGAGCGATACGCCGGATACACATCCGGCGCGAGGCCGCCAAGCGACGACGAAATAAAATTGCTGCGGCGGTTGAAATACAAATCCGTCGTAACGAAAATGGATTTGTTGATGATGCCCTTATAACCCAATTCAAACGACGTGCTTTCTTCCGGCTTGATGTTCGGGTTGCCAATCGAAAACGACGCCGCCGTTGCAATCCCCGTAACGACCGGCGTGCCGCTCCGTGCAGTAAGTGTTGCATCAATAAATTTTCCTGCATTACTAATCGCGGTGTCTAACTGTACGGGCGAGCGGCGATAGAAGTCGGGATAGCTTGGCCGCAGGAACGATTGATTGACGGTAAACCTGAGTGTTTGATTTTCAAGCGGCGTCCATACCACGCCGACTTTCGGCGAAAGTTTGGTTGCGATTAGCGTCGAAAAATCCGCGCGAATCGCGCCCACGACTCGCAACTCGGGCGCAAGCATATATTCCAACTGTCCGTAAATGCCGGTGAAACTGTTACGCAAATTGTCCGGGGCGAGCAGCGGCACCGCGCCAACGACGCTCGTATTCACGTTTTGAAATTGATATGATGCACCTGCAACCGTGCGAAGTTTTTTTTCAAGGAACGCCGAGTTCCACTGCACCTCGCCCAAGTAATCATCCGAGCGTTCGGCGGAAGTTGCATTCGCATTGAAGACAAGCTGCGGCTCCGGCGTGTTGCGCCGATTCCACGAAACTTGCGCGTTGAGGTTCGGCGAGTTGTATGCGGCTCGTACAAACGGCTTCTCCGCCGATACTACCAGCAATCGGCCAGTCGCATTCACATAAAACTCATTGCCGCTATACGACATACCTGTTTCAAAAACCACGCGGTCGTTGTCGGTAAAATCATAATCGATGCGCGCGTTGGCGAGGTATGAAAACGGTCGGCGTTGATCGTCGGTCAGCGGGCGCACGTCGGGGGCAAGGCCGCCATATTCCAAACTCGTTCGGCGCGAGACGAGGAAGTAATTGAACTGCGACGCATATCCGAAATTGAGTTTCGCCGAAAGCTTCCCATCGGCGACGGCGATGCGGGCGTCGCCTTTGCGCGTTTCGAAATCACCGGCGGTGAAACTGAGCCGCGTGCCCAACGCCTGCTTCGGTGAATTGGTCGT
>JACMJS010000059.1 GCA_014380515.1 Chlorobiales bacterium | reverse complement strand
GAAAATCTTAATCATCAAATGAAAAACTTTACCGATTATCAAGACTTTGAAATGAAGCCGGGCGCGGGCTACGCTGCGGCGCTTGGCGCAACCGAAGCCTTCAAAAAACAGTGGCAGGAAAAATTAAAAACAAACGGCTCGTCGCTGAGCGTTACAGAGAAGCAGCGGTTGCACTCGATGCAACTTTGGCTCGCGGTACTGCATGAAGTCGCCGATACCATCGGGCCGAAAGCATGTTTCGATATCGGCAAGAGCGTCGCCAAAAATATCGAGCTGCCGTACGACGCCGATACAATTCAAAAAGCCCTCACGCACATCGATCTCGCTTATCACGAAAGCCATTCTTTTCAAGGCAATCCGATGTTTGATACCGAACGCGGCTTGTGGCAGGAAGGCATCGGACACTTTGAATATGAAGCCTCGCACGAACGCGGCGCAACGCTCATCTGCGACACACCGTATCCGTGCGACTTGGAACATGGTCTCATCAGCGGCATCGCCGAACGCTTCGAACCCAAAGCCCGCGTGCAGTTAGACCTCGCCGAGCCGAGCCGCAAGAGCGGCGCGGAAGCAACCGTCTATCACATTTCGTGGTAAAAATTTTCTCAACGTCATTCTAAGCCGTAGGCTCACAAGTGAGCGTCAGCGAAGAATTCCTCGCTTTAAGATTAGAGATGCTTTCCCGCGAGAGCGGGACTTTCAGCACATTCGCTTGCGCTGCGTTCAGAATGACAAGCATTTATTTTGGAACAGTGCAAAAAAAATTAGCGAAGCACATTAAGAACACTCTCAAATAAAATCCCCTTGCAGTTACGAAGCGTTGCCGGACGAATGTAGAAAGTTCGGCAACGCCTTGCTGTAGAAAATGCTATTCTTTTGACCATATTCGACCTGTGCTTCACACCCTTGAAAACAGCCTGAAAGGTGATTGAAATTTCATCACCACACTTTACGGCTACACCGGTGCCTTCACCCGTTTGGCATCTTTTCTTTACCAGCCTCTCATTCCTGACTCTGAGAAAACATTCTTCCTGAGAAAGCACGATCTAATGCCCGGACTATCGTTGGGGAAAGGTATGTTGCAAAGGTCGCTTGCGTTTCGCCGGCCTCCGGATCAACCGTCCGATTCGTACAGTTGTTTTCAAATCAAACAAGGAAAAAGCAAATGTCATTTAAGAAACTCAAATTGCTCACGGTTGATGATGAACCTTTCATCACTGAAACCATCTCGCAACTTTTCGACGATGGGTTCACCGTGCTGGTGGCGTCAAGCGGCAAAGAAGCGCTTGAGGTAGTGAAGCAAAATCCTGACATCGCCATTGTGCTCAGCGATCAACGTATGCCGGGCATGAAAGGCGTGGAGTTGCTGGAAGCGATTCAAAAATTAGCTCCCGACACACTGCGCATTCTTTTGACCGGATACGCCGACATGGATGCGATTTTAGATTCGGTCAATGTTGGCGAGGTGTTCCGGTATGTGAAGAAGCCGTGGCAGACGCGGGAGTTGATACAGATTGTGGCGATGGCCGCCGAAACATATCTGCGAAAAGCCGCAGCACAAAGCAAGCCGGAGCCGAACAAGGAAAGTTTTCAACTCACGCCGGAAAATGCGAAGGCGATGGAAACGCGGCATCAATCGGAGCAAGACTTTCTGGCCAAGCTCGGCAGCCAAGCCCCGGCTGGAAAGGATCAAGAAAAACCGACATTCGAAAAAACCTTCACCGGCAAGAGCGGCAAGCCGAAACTGTTGGTCGTTGATGATGAACCGTCGGTGTTGGTCGCAATGCGCGAGTTGCTATCGGATGAATATGACGTGCTTACCTGTCAATCCGCCGACGAAGCTTTGACGTTGTTGAAGTCGGATGCGTTTGTAACCGTCTTGATGACCGATCAGCGTATGCCAAAAAAGACGGGCACGGAACTATTGATCGAGTCAAGCGAACTGGTGCCGCTTGTGCCGAAAATTTTGCTCACAGCCTATACCGATGTAGAAGACGTCATCCGGTTGATCAACGAAGGACAAATCTACAGGTACATTCAAAAACCTTGGGACACCAACAAGCTGCGCGCCATCATCGCCGAAGCCGTAGCGACTTATCAAGAACGGCTCGACATGAATGTGTCGCCTCGGCGGGAGAACCCTGAACAGGCCAAGCCGGTAGATGCTGCGGAAAAATCTAAACCGCAACTGTCGCTGGAGGCGTTGAAATCGCTCAATGCTCTGCATCAGAAAAAATAGATCAACAAATCGGCGAGCGAACGACTCCTATCCATCATTTCTCAGATCGAAAGAACATGAAGACGTTTTTATCTTTTCTCTTTGAGACCGGCGTGCGTCCTGAGATGACCGAGCAGGCGAAGAAGCGCGTGGTATTGACCAATCAATTTGCGCTCGGCCTTGGAGTTCTCGGTACAATCGGCGCGGCGCAAGCTTTGATGACGCAGGGGTTCTCCACGTTCGTCTTGATATACTACATCCTGCCTCTTCTCAATAGCCCCATCACGCTTTTGCTCAACAAGTTCGGGCTGACGAGAACGGCAAAGTTCCTGTCGTTGCTGGCGTTTCTGTTTGTTACCCTGTTTCCCGGAATTTATGTCGGTGAAAACACAACGATCCAAACGCTCACGCGCCTCGCCTTGCTTGTATCGGTCGCCTTGCCGATGACGCTGTTTGAGGTCGAAGACTGGCCGTGGATGGCGGCGGGGGTCCTGCTGATTGCCACATTGATGGTCTGTCTCGAACCGCTCGGCATTCTCTTAGACAAGGGCATCCGCATTCCGGAGGCGGCACTCAAAGGACAGGCCACCATTACGTTTGTCATACAGATTTTAATTATGGTCGGGGCGTTCTGGCTCTCGCAGCGCATCGACTTAAAAATTTTCAAAGATTTATTGCGCCGCACGCAGGAAAGTGAAGTCAAGTATCGTGAACTTTCCGAACAACTCGATATCAAAGTCAAAGAGAGAACCCACGAACTTTCGCTTACCAACCGGCAACTTGAAAAGACATTGACGGATTTGCAGAACACGCAAGCGCATCTGGTGCAATCGGAAAAGATGACCGCGCTGGGGCAGATGGTTGCAGGCGTCGCACATGAACTCAACACGCCGATTGGCTACGCATCGAACAACGTGTCAATCATTCAGACGCGCTTCGGCACAATCACGGCGGCACTGAGAACCGCGTTGGAGGCGCAGCAATGCGTTTATGACGGCGCGTTGGAGCAGGCTCTTGCAAAGATGAACCAAGTCAGTCAAGCTCCGAACGGCACCGTGCTTGAACTGACCGAGACCGTCGCCCGTACCCAACGGCTCTTTACCGGCGTAACAACCGGGCTGGAACAGATGGCTGAACTGGTGCGGAGCATGAGAAACTTTGCGCGGTTGGATGAAGCGGAAATGAAAAAAGCCAATCTGCACGACGGTCTGAAAGGTTGTTTGCAGATGGTTGGGCATTTACTCAAGGAAAAAAGCATTACGCTCGAGACGGCTTACGCCGATATGCCGTTGATAGATTGCTATCCGGCGCAACTCAACCAAGTGTTTTTAAATTTGATAACGAACGCAATTCACGTCGTTGAAACCAAGGAAGACGGGAAGATTAAAATTGAGACGCGGATGGAAGGAAACCACGCGGTGATCAGAATCAGCGACAACGGCGGCGGCATACCCAAAGCCGTACAGCCGAAAATCTTCGACCCGTTTTTTACGACGAAGCCTGTCGGGCAAGGCACAGGGCTTGGCCTCTCGATCTGCTACGACATCGTAAAAAAGCACCAAGGAGAAATCCGCTTTGAAACGCAAGAGGGCAAAGGAACGACGTTCATCGTGGAGATTCCGGCGCAGGATTTTTTGGTGGATACCCATTGACTTGAATGTCGCATGAACGCTCACCGAAAATCTTTTGGCAATACGTTGTCTTTGCATAGACGAAACCGTAACTTTGCAGCCTCTTTTTTTCCGCTATCATTTGACATTAGACTTCTTTCATTATGTCATTCCGGCTGTCCGGAATCCTTCTGCATGAAGTCTTGTATGAATCGCAGATTCCCGACGCGGCGGGAATAACCGAGGCAAAATTTTGTTGCACGAAAAGGGCCTCTAGCTCAGTTGGTTAGAGCGACTGGTTTACACCCAGTAGGTCGGGGGTTCGATTCCCTCGGGGCCCACGAAAACTTTCATATTTTTGATTGTAGAATTGAAAGTTTTTCGCGGCGGCATTATATTCGCCTCCCGTTACCGTATTCGCACACAAGCCATCTTAGCTCAGTTGGTAGAGCAGCTGTTTCGTAAATAGCAGGTCGAGGGTTCGAGTCCCCCAGATGGCTCACATTCACAGGTGACTAACTCTCCCTCGCCCCCTCATCCGAAACTTGTTTCGGCAGGCTCAATGGAGGGGGTGTCCCGAAGGGACGGGGGTGTACGCGCCTGCCGCACGCAACGCTCTAACCATTCTTATCCAATCCTATATTCACAGATGCCAACTCAAGAAGGAATTATTTCGCAAGTCATCGGCCCGGTGGTCGATATAGATTTTATCGGCGGACAAAAACTGCCGTCGATTTTAGATGCGGTCATTGTAACCCTCGACGATGGTTCGGAACTCACCTTTGAAGTGCAACAGCATTTGGGGCAAGAGCGCGTTCGCGCGATTGCGATGGAAGCCACAGAAGGTCTCGTCCGCGGCATGAAAGTTCGCGCGACAGGCGCGCCGATTCAAATGCCCGTCGGCCCCGAAGTGCTTGGACGGTTGATTAACGTCGTCGGCAAACCCATCGATGGCAAAGGCCCGATTGGCGCCAAGAAAACCTACCCGATTCACCGCAACCCGCCTGCGTTCGATACGCTCTCGATCAAAGCCGAAGTCTTCGAGACGGGCATTAAAGTGATTGACTTGATTGAGCCGTACTCGCGCGGCGGCAAGACGGGTTTATTCGGCGGCGCGGGCGTCGGCAAAACGGTGCTCATTCAAGAACTCATTCACAACATTGCCAAAGAGCAATCGGGGTTCTCCGTCTTTGCGGGCGTCGGCGAACGCACGCGCGAAGGCAACGACTTGATGCTTGAGATGGAAGAATCGCACGTCATCGAAAAAACATGTTTGGTATTCGGACAAATGAACGAACCGCCCGGTGCTCGCGCTCGCGTCGCCCTTACCGCTTTGACGGCTGCTGAATACTTCCGCGATGAAGAAGGCCGGGATGTGTTGCTCTTCGTCGATAACATCTTCCGCTTTACCCAAGCCGGTTCGGAAGTTTCCGCGCTGCTAGGCCGGATGCCGAGCGCGGTCGGCTATCAACCGACGCTCGCCACTGAAATGGGCGCGTTGCAAGACCGGATCGTTTCGACCAACAAAGGTTCGGTTACATCCGTCCAAGCGATTTATGTTCCGGCGGACGATCTCACCGATCCCGCGCCAGCGACAACCTTCGCGCATTTGGATGCGACTACCGTGCTCTCGCGGGCGATTTCGGAATTGGGAATTTATCCGGCGGTTGATCCGCTTGATTCCACCTCGCGGATTTTAGATGCGAACATCGTCGGCGAGGAACATTACAACGTCGCGCAGGGTGTGAAACAGATTTTGCAGCGGTATAAAGATTTGCAGGACATCATTGCGATTTTGGGTATGGACGAACTTTCGGAAGATGATAAAATCACCGTTGCGCGTGCCCGCCGCGTACAGCAATTTCTTTCGCAGCCGTTCTTTGTGGCCGAGCCGTTCACGGGTCTCAAAGGCGCATATGTCAAACTCGCCGATACGATTCGCGGCTTCAAGGAAATCTTGGAAGGCAAGCACGACAATCTGCCCGAAGGTGCGTTCCGGCTCGTCGGCACGATTGAAGATGCGATTGCCAAAGCCAAAACGATGGAACACGGTTAATCGAAACTTACGACACGGCATTACATCGTAGGGGCGAGGCATGCCTCGCCCTTACAACGGATAAAATCAAGGAAGTTCAGAAATGGCAAGCGATAAAAGTTTTCATCTTGAAGTTGTTACGCCCGAAGAAGCGGTGTTCAAGGGCGAAGTCGTCAGTGTAACCGCGCCGGGCGAAGAAGGGTCGTTTCAGGTATTGCACAGCCACGCACCGTTGCTGGCGGCCTTGTCGCGCGGACATCTGAAAATCCTGTTGCCCGACGGCACTAAAACTTTTTTTCATATCGGCGGCGGATTTTTTGAAGTCAGCCACAACAACGCGATTCTACTCGCTGAATCGATTGACCCTGAACAGGAACCCGCATCAATGGCCACGCCGTAATCTCCCGCCCACGAAATTCTGCCGATGAACGTCATCAAACCCAAACGCCTGCGCCAAGGCGATGTGATCGGCGTCGTTACGCCTGCCAGTCCCGTGCAATCCGAAGATCAATTGGAAAAGGCCGCCAAATATCTGGAGGGCTTGGGCTACCGTGTCAAGTTCGGCGAACACGTCTATAAATCGTGGGGCTACCTTGCGGGCAGCGACGACGAACGCGCGGGCGACCTCAACAAAATGTTTGCCGATAAACACGTTCAAGCCGTCTTTTGTATTCGCGGCGGCTACGGCACACCGCGCCTGCTGCGACTTGTCGATTACAAACAGATCGCGCGCCACCCGAAAATCTTCGTCGGCTTTTCCGACATCACCGCGCTCTCTTGCGCCATCTTCGCCAAGACCGGCCTGATGACGTTTTCGGGACCGATGCTCGCTTACGATATGTCGCAGCCCGACGACTACTCGCAGGAAAACTTGTGGCGTATGCTGACGTCTCGCACCAAGCCCGGCGACTTGCGCAATCATGCGTCGCATCCGCCGAAAGTAATTCAGGCGGGCGAACGCACCGGACGGCTCATCGGCGGGAATTTATCATTGATGACGTCGCTCATCGGCACGGCGTTTTTGCCGGTGATGAAGCGCGCGATTTTTTTTACCGAAGAGGTTTCGGAAGAGCCGTACCGCATCGATAGAATGCTCTCGCAGGTTGAGAACGCGGGCATCTTACAATCGCTCGCCGGTTTTGTCTCCGGTCAATTCGCCGACTGCGATGCCGATGACGACCGCCCGACGCTCTCGCTGGAGAACATCCTTTCCGATTACGCATCCGTTTTGCCGAAAGGCGCACCGGCTTTTTCGAACCTGACTTACGGGCATGTCAAGCACAAACTGACGCTGCCGCTTGGCGCGCGAGCGCGGCTCGTTGCTGGCCGCAAGTGCAAGTTGGAAGTGCTTGAAACGGTGGTGTCGTAAGCCGAACCCCTGTCCCGCTTGATGGCGGGACGTCCCCTTTGGCAAAGGGGACGGTATAAAAGAGAGTAAAGAGAAAACATGTACAAACTCAACATTCAACCTGCAACATTGAATCTTCAACCACCCTCCCCTTTGGCAAAGGGGAGGGCAGAGGGGTTATCTTGAATCTCGCGGCCAAGTTGCGTAACTTCAAATTCCGCATCACGCTACGGCCAATGTGCTACAGTATGATTAAAAAACCATTTTGCTTTTCAGAGAAACGGGGAGACCACACTTGACATACCTTCGCCGCAATTTTTTCGCACTGTTGCTTTTATTCTTGATCTCCGCGCCGCTGCGGGCAAATGCCATTCCCGGCGGTGAAACTTTTCCTGCCGGACACTGGGCATATGAAACCATTGAGCAACTCGTCGTGCGCGGCTATCTGACGTCGCTCAACGACGCGGCCAAACCTTACGAGCGAACGGATGTGGCGAAAGCGATTTTGGAAACCGATAAATCGGAGATCGACCGTCCGACGCTGTGGCTCTTCAATAAACTTGAACAGGAACTCGAAGACGAATTGGATTGGCTGCGCGACGGCGTGTTCCCAACTTCGGCGATCCGCATCGGCTTGCGTGCCGAAGAAAATGTAACGAAGCAGAGCGAAACGCCGCTCATTGGGCGGTTTCGCGGACGCAGCCGGATCGCCTTATACTTCGCTGAACATTTCGTCGTGTATAATTCACAAGTTTATCAGCAGGGCGGGGCGCCGGATGTGGTGTCGAACCGCGTCTATGGCGAGTCTTCAGGATACACCGAGCAATCATTCATTGCGTATCACTCGGATAATTTTCGGGTGAAGTTCGGACGCGATTACTTGGATTGGGGCTACGCCAACAGCAGTTTGATCGTCAGCAACACCGCGGGCAGTTTGGATCAAATTTTCTTTCAATTCAACTCGCCGACGATTCGCTTTACCTATTTCACCGCGCAACTCGACCGTATCCCTTCTACATATTTTGTTTCCACCGCGCCCGGCGACAGCGCAACATCGCAACTGACGAGTTACACGAATCGATACTTCACCGCCGAGCGGGTGGACTTCAATTTGTTCGGCAGCAAAGTGCGGCTCGGCATCTGGCAAGGCGTGATTTACGGCGGCCTTGATCAGCCGATAGATTGGCGGTTTGCCAACCCGTTTCAGATTTACTTCGGCGAGCAATACAACAACAGTACGGAAGTAAACCCTATCGTCGGCGCAGACTTTAGTTTTTATCCTTACACCGGCATCAACATTTACGGCGGCATCGCAATCGACGACTACCAAGCCGATAGAAAAGAACTCAACGACCTTGAGCCGACCGAGTGGGCGGGCACGCTCGGCGCGCGAACGGCGAACATCTTGCGCGGCTGGGAGATTTACGGCACCGATGCATCGGTGGAGTTCACCAAAGTGGCCAACCGGACGTTTCATCAGCGTGCTTTATTCGACTATCAAAAACTGACGTTCGGGAGGAATCCGCTCGCGCATGTTCAAGGCACCGACTTCGAAAGTGTTGAGTTCAACGTCTCGCATTGGTTTCGAAAGTTTCTGCAAGTCTCGATCAATGTAAAGGCCGTCGCGCAGGGCGAAGGCGGTTTGTTCAAACCGTTTACCGAACCATGGCGGGATACGAATCCCGATGGCACGAACAAATACACGGTCGAGGGCGGCTATACCGAGACCTCCCCGACGGGCGTTGTGGATCGCTCGCTCGCCCTCGGCCTGCGGATATTTTATCAGCCGACAAATGCGTTCAACGCCGAACTGAACCTGACGAATGTCTCCCGCTCGAACACGGGCAACGTCGCGGGCATGAACACCAGCGATTTTCAGATTTTCTTCCGTGTGCTCTTCGAGATTCAACCGGTGCTCAGTCTTTTTTGATCAATCGGTGATGAAGCAGTCGGGGCAAATGAACCGAAAAATTTTATATATCGCACTCATCGCAACGCTGGCTTTTCCGGCGGTGATACGCTCGCAGGCGAAAACGGCGGCAACCGCACCGACGGTGCTCGAACGCTTTCAATCACTCGCGGCCTCGCTCGTATTGAAAACGCTATCCGGTAAAACGACCGGCGAGATGGATAGGAAAAATGTATTTATGCCGGAAAAAAATACAAGCTTCAAGCGCGAATTGGATTTGTCGTTGCAAGCCGCGTTGAAAAGCGAAACCGGTTTTCAGTTGTTCGAACCGACGGGCGTGGATTCACTGGCGACATTGGAGATTGATCTTCGGGAGGCGGCGCTCACTTACCAACGTTTGCCCAGACTTTTCGGCAACG
>JACMJS010000417.1 GCA_014380515.1 Chlorobiales bacterium | reverse complement strand
GATAAAAAACTCATCGATGAACGCATCGCGTCCGTGAAACTCCAAACTGAATCCGAACGTCAGCACGAGATAACCGGCAATGGTTTCATCCGCCATGATGAGATACACGCGGCCAAGCGTGCCGTCCGTAACGAGATGACGAAGCGCGACGCGCGTGGCCTCGCTGAACGTCAGGTGCTCGGTTTTGTAGAAGGCTTCGATCAGCACGTGCAAGGCGGGAATGTCGTGGCTTTCAGCGAGACGAAAAGTTGGGTTCATGCTTGCGGCGGTTCATCCGAAGGTTGAGCGGAAGATGGGTTTGGCGTTTGGACGGCGTTGTCCATGTCCCAATCGACGTCTTCGTAAAGTTCTGCGAGTGTCAGTTCGGCATCGATGGCGGCGAGGCGAACCACATTTTTTCCGGCGGTGTGTTCTTCGAGCGTCCATTTGGCCTCACCGGTTTTTTGAAAATGTTCGAGATAAACTTTGGACTGATCCACGAGCAAGTATTCTTGCAGCGATGGCAGCGTGCGATAATGATCGAACTTCTCGCCCTTGTCGTAATTCTTCGTCGATGCGGAAAGCACTTCGATGATGATCGTTGGGTTAAGCACGGTGTCTTTGCGGTTCTGATGAAACTGCGGTTTGCCGCAAATGACGAGCACATCGGGATAGACCGAACGGTCGGCTGATTCGATGAATACTTTTAAGTCAAGCGCAAAGGCTTCGCACCGTTTGCCTTTCAACTTTTGCGTCAGAGCGTTGGCGGCATTACGGGTGATGCGGACGTGATTGATATTCGCACCGGACATCGCTAAAATTTCGCCGCCGTGATATTCGCTTTTGAACCCCGATTTTTTTTCAAGTTCAAAGTATTCTTCCAGCGTGATCTTTTTTTTCGGCTCGGCAATCATGCTCATCCGTTTAAATCGTTGGCTTAAACTTCCGCGCGGCCTTCGAGGGCGCGGGTCAATGTGGCTTCGTCGGTGTATTCCAGTTCGCTGCCGATGGGAATGCCGCGGGCGATGCGCGTCAGTTTGATGCCGCCGAGCGGACGGATGAGTTTCGTCAGGTGCAAGGTCGTCGTCTCGCCTTCGACGGTCGGGTTCATCGCCAAAATAATTTCCTGCACTTCCTCATCGCCGTCCTTGCCGAGCCGCACGAGCAGTTCGCGGATTTTCAAATCATTCGGCCCGACGCCATCGAGCGGCGAGATCACACCATGCAGTACATGATACAGGCCGCGATATTGATTCGTCTTTTCAAACGCGATCACGTCGCTTGGCGACTCGACCACGCAGACCAGATGGCGGTTGCGTTTGAGGTTCGTGCAAATCGCGCAGGGGTCTTGCCCCATGTCGGTCATGTTTTGGCACGACGAGCAATAAATAATTTTTTCTTTCGCATCGATCAGGGCACTGGCAAACCGGTCAACCTCTTCGCGGGTTTCCTTCAGCACGTGCAACGCGAGCCGCTGCGCGGTTTTCTTACCGATGCCGGGCAACTTGGCAAATTCGGTGATGAGCGTTTCAATCGCTTGCGAGGTGTAGTGCATGTTCAGTTTTCAGATGAGGTCTTCGAAAATACATTGTCATTCTCAATCTCGCCACGCGGGATGAAGACTCCTTCATTGTTTTTCGAATGAGGGATTCTTCGCTGCGCTCACTTGTAAGCCTGCGGCTTAGAATGACGGAAAAAAATTTATACCGCTTTGCGCGCTGTGCCGAGATGCACGGTTTCAAGATTTGCGGCGGGTAAGTCTACCGTAAAGGTTGTGCCGCAGCCTTCGCCCTGCGATTCCGCCCGCACATGGCCGCCATGCAATTCGGTGAAGCGTTTGACGATGGCCAGACCCAAGCCGGTCGAACTTTCGCCGCCCGTCGGCCTTGCCGAAAGGCGTTGAAACTTGCCGAAGATTTTTTGCTTGTCCATTTCCGTCAGTCCCGGGCCTTCGTCGCGCACGCTGATGTGAATAAAAGACAATGCGCGCGGCGTGAGCGATGAATCAAGAACTTCTTTTTCTTTTTCACCCTCTTTGCGCATCCTCCGGCCTTCGTCGCGCAGACGTTGTTCTTTTTGCTCTTCGCTTCTTTTTTCCACGCTGATCCATATTCGTTTGCCGTGCGGGGAATACTTGATCGCGTTCGAGATCAGATTGTCTATCGCTTCCTTCATGCGGTCGGGGTCAATATCGGCGAAGGTTTCCGGTTGCAACGACGCAATCATCTGTTGCGACTTCAGAGCGGCTTGCGGCATGTTTTGTTCGATCACTTGCAAAGCGAGCGCGGAAAGATCGACAAGTTTTTTCTTCAACTCAAATTTTCCGCCGTCAATCGATGCGGTTTCCAAAAGACCGTTGATGAGCGTGAGCATTCGCACCGATGCGCTGCGAATCGTCGCGGCGTGCTGTGCAATGTTTTGCGGCTGCTCGTCAATTTGCTCCTCGATCAGTTCCGTAAATCCCATGATCGATTGCAACGGATTTTTCAAATCATGGGCGGCGATGGCGAGCAGTTCCGTCTTAATCGCGTTGGCTTCACCGAGCGAAAGATTGAGCCGGTTGACATCCTCGAGGGCTTTGGCAAGTTCGACCGTTCGCAGCCGGTAGTTTTCCGCTTCGGCCCGGCGCAGTTCCGATTCCTTTTGTGCCTGATCAATTTCAAACTGCATCGTCAGGCTGCGGGCGCGGCGGGCGGCGTTTTCTTTGAGGGCTTTTTGCTCCGACTTGTGAAAGGCTTTATAGTGCTCGAAGGCTTCTGCAATCTCACCGCGCTGCTCGTAAATCTGCGAGAGGCATTGATGGGCTTTATACATCCACTCTTTGGCGCCAAGCCGTCTCGAGAGGTTCAGCGAATCGGTAAAGCTTTGAATCGCCTGATCCGATTCATCCTGCGACAGCTGAAGCTCGCCCAAGTAATGCAACGTAACCGCCTCGACGAAGCGATCGCCGATGGCGCGGGCGAGTTCAAAACTTTTTTGGTAGCACTCCGCCGCGCTGGCGAATTCCCTCATGCTGGCATAGATGCGGCCAATGTCGTTGAGCGACATCGCCAGTCCCTGCTTATCGCCCCCGGCATCGCGGATGCGCAGGCTGCGGAGACAGTGGTCGAGAGCACTGGTGAAATCGCCCAAGCGGTAATGGACGAGGCCGATGTTGCTCAGCGAATACGCCATGGCGTTGTGGTCGCCCAAGGATTCACGCAGAGCAAGGCTTTGGCGGTGGAAGTCCAATGCGCCGCCGGAATCGCCGACGCTGAAATACGCATTGCCAAGCCAGTTGAGCGCGCTCGCTTCGCCCGGTTTATCGCCGAGGGTTCGGAAGCGCGTGAGGGCTTCGTGGGCTTTGACGGCGGTCGCGTCGTAGTTGGCCAAATACCAATTGCAGACCGCGCAGTTGCACAAACTTTGCGCGATACCGAGTGCATGATCGGTTGCCTGCGCGAGCCGCAACGCTTCGGTGCAGAGGCCCAAGCCGCGCACGGGATTGGAAAGCCGCAGTTCCCACGAGAGTTCGTTGAGCACGGAAATTTTTTCAGCGTCCGTTTCGGCGGCACTCAGTTCGGCTTCGAGAATATTTATTTTCTTAGACATATCGCAAAGTTACACACATCTACACGTTACTGTTACAACCGCGGGCACAAAAATTTTTCACAACTCAAATAAAAACCGGCGCGGCAGCCTGATGGCCGTGGCGTTTTGGAAATGGAGATGTTGATTAAAATCAGTCGAGCCGTTCGGAGCGTGGCGAGGATGGATTTGGCTGCTGGTGTTCGCGCTGCGGGACTAACCGCCGAAATTGAAATCTTTGGGAAAACCCATGTTGCCCATCATGCCGCCGGTAATCTGCGACATTTCTTCCTGCGCCATTTTGGTCGATTCCGCGATGGCTTTATTGACGGCGGCGACGATGAGGTCTTGCAGCATTTCGCGGTCGCTTTTGTCAATGAGGTCGGGTTCGATCTCGATGCTGACGATCTCTTGCTTCCCGTTGGCGACGGCCTTCACCATCCCGCCGCCCGCATCGGCACTGACGGTGCGTTTCTGCAAGTCCTTCTGAACTTCTTCCATCTTCTCTTGCATCTTCTGGACTTGCTTGAGCATGCCCGCCATATCTTTGAGTTGCATCATCGTCTCGGTTTAAAGTCTTGGGTTGCTGCCGCGTGAATCTGCAAAGCAGCGTTGGTCTATTTCAAAATGTTGATGCGATTTTTCATCGCGCGGTTCGAATATAACCGCGGGCTGCTGCAAATTCAAGGCCGGAGATGTTCCCGTTCGGCAGCGTAACCGAGACAGGCGTAAATATCTTCCTCGGTGAGATAAGGAAAGTCCGCCAAAATTTCTGCGATGCTCATGCCTGACGCGAGGTAACTGAGGACATCATAAACGGTGATCCGCATTCCGCGAATGCACGGCTTGCCGTCCCGCTTCCCCGCTTCAATCGTAATGATTTTTCGGTAGTCCGTCATTCTATCATTTCAGTTTCGGAAGTTCCTGAATCAGTCCGTCATAAGTCGTCGCGTCCTGATAAATGGTGTAGTAGGTTCTTTTCAGAAAAACCCATCTGCCGTTTTCTTTGATCAGTTCATCGTCATACATCGATAAATTATAGTTGCCGCTTTTGTCTTCGGTTTTGCGCGCGATTTCATTTACATAGAATCGGGCGGTGGCTTTATCTGCGGTGATGGTGATGACGCCCGGCCCGGTCAGTTGCACAAAGAAATCCCACAAGCCGAGCATATGGGTTATGGATGCGCCCATATTTTCTTTGCCTTTAAATTCCATGTTGATTGGCGGCCCGATTTTCCAAACGCCTGCAGTTGCCCACAGCGATTGAAACGCTTCGCCGTCTTTGCGGTTGGCAGCATCGCTGAACTTATCGGCCAAGGCTCTGATCTCCAATTCGTCTTTGACAAGCCGGAGCGATTTGATTTCTTCGGAGGTGAGTTGTGTTTCGTTGTCCATTTTTTGCAATTATTCTTTCGGGTGAGTTTTATAGACCAAGCACAAAAAGGCGTCCACTGTTGAACGCCTTTTTCTTGTGATCGTTTTCCGGCGGCCTTTATGAACAACCGCCTTGCGAAGTTGATGCGATTTTTTATCGCGTGGTTCGAATACAACGCGGGCTACTGCAAATTCAAGGCCGGTTTGTTGCGCCTCAAT
>JACMJS010000416.1 GCA_014380515.1 Chlorobiales bacterium | reverse complement strand
AGATGCTCTCATAGTTTTTCTGTATCGGAATTTCTTATAAGTAAGCCGTGAATCGGTGTTTGCGAACTGTGCGGCTGGTTTCAAAAGATTATTCTTTTTTGCTACCGTAATTTCATTTGTCGCTTTGTTGCTGCAAGTGAAAGATTCATACAAAAAGTAAGAAGTGTTTTGCAGCTAATCATAAGAAGAACAATAGACCTCTTTCCTAAATAATTTGTCATTCCCGCAAAAGCGGGAATCTAGTGCATTTCCGGCGATACAGATTCCCGCTCGCGGGCAGGAATGCAGATATGCCCGCATTGAGCGGGGACAGAAAAAAGGCAATCGCACTTATATAGGTTAGGTAGGGAGATTTGGAAAGGCGTATATGCACAAGTCTATATCAATCGTAGGGACGATTTGAATTGACCGCAAGCGGAATGTGATGAAGTGCGGTATCAAGGAAATACTGGCAGTAAGAGAAATGAACGCATTGTATCGGACTTTCGGCCAAAATCTTGCGCCGAGGTCAGGGAGTTCGAACTCATCACTCGAATTTGTTTTTCGAGGCGAGCAAGGCTTGAGCCGCGCGGAGCCGGAGCCGCAATTCACTTTCTTCCGGCATCGACGGCATGGCGGTCGGATTAATTTCTTTGGCTGCATACAGTACGTTCGTTTGCGGCTGAACGGTGTACTGCTCGTTGCGCAAGGCGGCATCCGAAACCACCTGTTCGATTTGCGATTTCTCCTGCGGCTTCGTCAAATACCTAAACACTTGCAGTTCGTTGATCGACCGTACCGCCAGCGTGGCATCAACGACTTCCGTCAAAATCACCGTAACGATATGCGGATAATCCTGCTTGATCGTGCTGAGTACATCGATGCCGTCATGTTCCTCAAACTTGATTTCGCTGACGATCACCGACACCGGTTTCTTGGCGAGCGTCTTAAAGGCTTCATCGACTGACGCCGCCGCACTGACGTCAAATTTTTTATTGAGCAGCTCGACCAGTTCCGCCGATTCTTTTTCTTCGTAGCCGACGAAGAGCACGCTCGGGTGTTTTTCCTCGACTTCAATGTGCAACGCCCGCGGCGGCAATGCGGGCACGGCCAGCGGGACTCTCGCAGCGGCGTTCGTTTCCGTCTGACGCGCGAGGTCGGAAATCCGGTCGTAGATTTGAACCGCCAGTTTCAAAGCACTCTGAAGCATTTCCGGTTTGCACGGCTTGTTGAGGTACCGGAAAATCTCGCCCGCATTGACGCTGTTCATCACCGCTTCCAAATCGCTGTAACCCGTCAGCAAAATACGAATCGTGTTCGGGCTGATGGATTTGATTTGCTTGAGCAGTTCATGTCCCAGCATTTGCGGCATCCGTTGATCGCTCACGACGGCTTTAATCTGATGCTTGCGCACAAGTTGCACCGCCTCGTGGCAATCGGTTGTTGCATGGACGGTGTAATCAAACTCAAGCAAATCCTTGAGCGAACTCAGAATCAGCGGCTCATCATCGACGAGCAAAATGTGCGATTGACTTCTCATGGCGTTTTACGGATGATTAATTTTTGCGGATGGCTGGTTGATGCGGTTTCATTTCGTCCTTCATCCTTGCGACGCCACTGCCGATAGGGCCTTCGAGGCGGTCTTCTTCATTCTGACCGGAATGCGAATCGTAAATTCCGAACCCTTTCCGATTTCGCTCTGCACATCAATGGTGCCTTTGTGTTGCTCAATGATTTTAAAGACGATGGAAAGTCCCAAGCCCGTGCCTTGTCCGACGGGCTTCGTCGTGAAGAACGGTTCGAAAATTTTCTTCAAGTTTTCCGGCGCGATGCCTTTGCCCGTATCGGCGATTTTGATGACCGCCGTCTCACCGTCGAGCAGCGTGGTGATGATGAGTTTGCCGTGCGTCTCCATCGCTTGAGCGGCGTTGGTGATCAGGTTGAGAAAGACTTGGTTGAGTTGGGCGGGATAACATTCGGCTTTCAATCCGGCGTGATAATGCTTTTCAACTTCGGCTTTGTACTTGACGATGTTGTTGGCGATGAGCAACGAGGATTCGAGTCCGTCGTTCAGATCGGAAAGCTTCACCGCCGTCTCATCAAGCCGCGAGAAGTTCTTGAGGTTGGCGATCAGTTCCTGGATGCGGTCGAGCCCGATGCCGGATTCAGCGATGCGTGATTTTGTTTTGCCGACGAGTCCCAAACTTTCAATGCGCTCGCCGGCTTCGGCGACGGCGGCCAGTTTCTCCTGAAGTTCATCCAAGTTGCCGCTCTCCAAAGTCTTTTTCATTTCACGGTAATGTTCGAGCAGATTGATGATGATGCCCACATTGCGATCTATCACGCCGAGATTGGTGGCGACGAAGTTCAACGGCGTGTTGATTTCATGCGCGAGACCGGCGACCATTTGTCCGAGCGACGCCATCTTTTCCGATTGAATGAGTTGCGACTGCGTTTCGCGCAGGTCGCGGAAAAGTGATTCGACGCGCTCTTTTTCGCGCGAGAGTTCATCGCGTTGATGTTCGATTTGCACCGTCCGCTCGCTGATGATTTTATCCTGCTTCCGAAGCGAGATCGACAGCCGTCCGACCATCGCCAAAAAGATCACGAGGCCGAAGAGCAGCGCGGTAACCTGAACGGATTGCAGCCGCGTGATCCGTTCTTCCGACAGCCGTCCGAGCCGCACGATGAACTCCTGACTTTGCTGCACGAGCGCGTCGCCGTGAGTTTGTGCAAATTCACTGGCCGCAAACACCGACGCACTATCGATGGCTGCAACCGGCATGTTCTCAAGCCGCTTGAATACATCCCGGCTGCCGCTCCACACGGCGTAAAGACTATCGGTGATTTGTTTGGCCTGCGGCTCGGAGACCGGCTCGATTTGCAAGTCGCCGCCATCGGCTTTGAGCGTGCCGCCATTGCGGAGAAGCAACGTTGCTGCATCGAATTTGGCCAGCGATGCTTGCAGTTCTTTAACCTGCGCTTCGAGCGGCGTCGGTGCGGCCATTGCAATCGTGATCTGGTAGAGGTCGCGGTACGCGCGTTGCCACGAGCGTTGCTGTTCGGTGGCGCAAAAAATTTGCGCGGCGTCCTGACGGCTGAGGGTGGCGAGATTGATGTTGAGCAGGAAAATCGCGGCAACGAGGCCGAAAAAAATTACTGCGTAAACAATGAGTTCGGCGTAACGACGCATTTGCGACTGCGATGCCTGCGGGGACGGCCTCGCCTCATTGGCGGGGTCGGTAGCGGTACTGTCTGCAAGGCCATCGGCGGCGGAGGTCTTTTCGGCCATCATCTTAAAGTTGTAAGCAATGTTGTTGATTGATTGCGCCGCCGTGAATATGGCGGACAGCAAAGAGAGAGTTTAATGTTTTTTTACCGGACGACAATACAACGCTGAATCGCCGGTAAAATTTTCGGACACTTAATCGTCCGTCGCCGCCACATCGTCCTGACCGGCGGTGCGCACGGTGTCGGGCATCTTGCGGCGCGATTTCACGCTATTGCCTTCCGCAGTTCCCTCATCCGATTCAACGGATTCGTTTGCTTCCGTTGCTTCACGTTGTTTTGCAGCGGCCTCTTTGTCGGATTTTTTTTCAGCGTCGGATTTTTTGGGTCTGGGCACGGGCGTGCCGCGGTCGGTATCTTTGACGTCTTCCGAACCGGCGGTGCGCACGGTGTCGGGCATCTTGCGCGCGGGTTTCTTTTTATCAGCCATGATGCGTTTCGTTTTGAAGTTTGCGGATTGCGTCTCGGATAGTCGCTCCTGAACAAACCGGTTTCTCACGCAATCGTTTCCGCCTTCAGGTTGCGCGGTAAAGCCGGTGCTGCTGAATATAGTGAGCGACGGGGCTTGGCACGAAACGGTAACTTTCCGGGGCGTCCGGTGCGGCAGCAATCGCGGTGCGGATGCCGGTGGCAGCGACGGCAAAGTCCAGATGAATTCGGGTAAACTGTTCGCTGGAGATCGGATAGGGTGCGTCGGCATTCGTGCGCGATTGCCGCGTAAAGACGATCAATTGTGCGAGGTTCAGAATCTCATCGGCGGAACGCCACTGATCAAACACCCGCAAGTTGTCTTCACCGATGCAGAGATACAGCATGGCTTGGGGGTAAATTGATTTCAAGCGGCGCAAACTATCCACGGTGTAAGAAGGCGTGCCTTGCATGGCTTCCCAATCGCTCACTTCAATTTGCTCGGCGGCGGTGCAAGTTGCAGCGAGGTCTTCGGCGAAGCGGCGCGTCATTTCAAGGCGATGCCGTGAGGGCGTGGCTTGCACGGCTTTGAGCGGATTTTGCGAGACGCTCAAAATCAATTTATCCGGCGTGATGAACTCGCGGGCGAGCGCGGCGACGGCGAAGTGCCCGTAGTGCGGCGGATCAAACGACCCGCCGTAAAGTGCAATCTTCATCGGCACGGAACGCAAAAAGAGTTGCGGCGAATCCCTCCGGTTCAAATCCGGTTTGAACCGTTCGTTACGTCCGGTTTCGTTACTTCAGATTCGATGTTGAGACGCTGGTGCGGTTGCCGACCGTCCGTCGCGCGGCTTCTACTTTGGCTTTACGGTCGGGGTAGCGCGATTCATATTTTTCAATCGCTTCCGAGGCTTCCGTCCACCGTTGCCGGATCATGAGCACATCGATTTTGCCGAGCAAGGCGCGTTCGTAAAACTCGCTGTCGGAATAATTCTGAATCACTTCATCAAAATAAAGCGTCGCCGAACGGTACGATTCCAAGAGTACGTATTGGCGTGCCGCCTCGAAGTTTTTCCGCGCCAGTTTTTCACGACCCGTTTTGATTTTTTCTTCCGCCATCCGCAGCGTATCGATCAGGCCGTAGTTGCTGCGGTAGGTTTGCAGGAGCGGCGCAAGGCTGCGAAGCGAATCGGCACTGATGTTCACGGTCATTTCCCGAATCGATGTTTCAATCGCCGAAGTATCCGGCGGCGGATAAGTATCGATGAACGCCTGAAACTGCTGAATGGCGTACTTCGTGTTTTCCTGATCGAGCGCGTAGTTGGGCGAAAGGTTTAGATAGCACATTCCTTGCTGAAACACCGCCGCTTTCACATATGGCGTTGAAGGAATGTTGCGGACGAGCGTTTGATACGCATCAAGGGCGAGCAGAAACTGCCGGTCTTTGTAGTAACTCTCGGCCAAATAAAATTGTACGTCGTCTTCGTATTCCGTTGTGCGGCTGGTGTAAGTCAATTTCTGAAACTCCAATTGCGCGCCGTTGTAATCCCCTTTCTCAAGGATCAGCAGCGTGGCATTAAACCGGCTGCGCAGGCTGTTGGCTTCGGGCGACGTCTGCGACGCGCATCCACCGGTGGCAAGCAGCAGGGCGAGGCAAAGGCAGGAAAAAGTATATCTGAAAGTTGGATTCACGGTCGTCAAAAATAGTGAAAGTGTTCGCAGCAAATCTACCGGCTTCGAACGGCAAAAAAAAGATAGATAATCACCCCCGCCGCCGCCGCAATCACTGCGGGCACGAAAGCATTGTCGAAAAATTGTAAGGGCAACACAGCCTGTGTTTCCGTGAACCGCCGGTCTTCGAGCAGGGACACATCGCCGGAACTCACGGTGTCGGTCAGCGTTTCGGAAACTTCGCTCGCCACCCGCACTTCCTTTTCCGCACTGAGCACTTTGATAAAAAGCGTCATCTCAAACTTCCGCACCGCATCGCCGTTGCCGAAAAGTCTGGGCAAACGTTGGTAAGTGAGCGCCGCCGCCCGAAGATCAATCTCCAATGTCGCCAGTGAATCCACGCCCGCCGGTTCGAACAACTGAAAACCGGTTTCGCTTTTCAACGCGGCTTGCAACGATAAATCCAATTCGCGCTTGAAGCTTGTATTTTTTTCCGGCATAAATACATTTTTCTTATCCATCGCGCCGGTCGTTTTACCGGATAGCGTTTTCAATACGAGCGAGGCCGCGAGTGATTGAAAGCGTTCGAGCACCGTCGGTACGGTTGCCGCCGTTTTCGCCTGCGAGCGTATCACCGCCGGAAAAGCCAGCGTTGCGATGAGTGCGATATATAAAATTT
>JACMJS010000415.1 GCA_014380515.1 Chlorobiales bacterium | reverse complement strand
CGGCGCATCGATCAGATCGTCGTAGGTTTCGGCGTCAAATGATTTGCCGCCAAGCGGGCGAAGTTGCGAGGCGACCTTCCAGTCATCGGGATAATCGATGGTGAGCAGCGCGGGCGAGTTGCGCGTCTCGTCGGTATAAACAAAAAGGTTGGAGCCGTTGAAATACATTTCCTCGCTCCCGCAGTAAGTGTTTCCGGCATCAATCGGATTGCCCGCGTAATACTTGTATCGCACTTGCACTTCCGCTTTACCGTCCGTTGCGACGCGCCATGTTTGCTTGTCCGTTTTTTCAAAGGCAAGCAACTGCTTCTCTGAAAAGGCTTCGAACTCCTGCACGCTCGCCGCGTAGTTTTGAATCTGATACCTGCCCGGTCGCCATGCAGGAAGAATAAAATCGACGAAAGATTTTTTATCGGAATTTTTCACGGTCAGCGTAACGACGAAGGTATGTAGGTTCGGGCTTAGCTGCGACAAAGTATAGCGGGCGTTGTAAGATGCGGGGTCGCTCGTTTGAGGGTTGCCGGAGAAATCCGGTGTGCGTGGGGTTGCCGTAAGAATGTCTGACATCAAGAAAAGGAATAGAAAGGTTGCTGTAAAAGATTTCATCAGGAACTTCATCGGATGCGGGACTTGGATTACGAAATTTCATCTGTAAGATTTGAGCGGGGGAAAGAACGGAAAAGATAAGCGGTTTTGATACAACAAACCAACCTCGCGGATTGAAGCGAAACGGGTTCAGGCTTGTTTTCACAAAGCGATTGCTCTAAATTTCATCCCCAAATTTTTCGTGGTGCATTAAACGCTTTCGGCAAATTGCACGTTGCACTGAACACCGACATCATTTTCTTAAAATCTTAAAAATACAACGGGGCGATTATGTTTGGACTTGGCGGACAGGAACTCATTCTGATTTTACTGATTGTGCTGATTTTCTTCGGCGCAAAAAAATTACCGGAACTGGCGCGGGGCTTGGGCAAAGGCATCAACGAATTTAAGAAGGCGCAATCCGGCCTCGAAGATGAAATCAACCGCGCTTCCGAAACCCCATCGAAACCGGCATCAACTTCGACCCTCGCATCGCAGATTGACAACATGAGCGAAGCGGAAAAAACACGGCTTTCGGAGATGCTGAATGCTTCGAAGAAGTAACCCTTCCCGGCGCAGATTAAGGTGTGTAGCAAATCACATCTTCAGTGATTCCCCAGAGAAGTGCAGGACTGCGGTGCTATATTGAGCCGCAAATTGTTGCAGCAAAAATCAAGTGCAATTTGTTTTTTAGAAAAATCACTATTAACACCTAACCATCTTACCCAAATGTTTAAGCAAAGACTTAACACCGTTGCAGCCTGTCTGCTTTCCCTTTCCCTGATTTTCACAACCGGATGCAATGCCAGCAACGCTCTGAAAGGCGGCGCAATCGGTGCGGGCGGCGGCGCGATCATCGGCGGCGTTATCGGCAACCAGTTCGGTAACACGGCGGTCGGTGCGATCATCGGCGCAGCGGTCGGCGGCACAGCCGGTGCTTTGATCGGAAAGTACATGGACGATCAAGCCGCCGAAATGCAGAAGGACATCGCCGGTGCGAAAGTAGAGCGCGTCGGTGAAGGCATCAAAATCACGTTTGATTCCGGCATCTTATTTCAAACCAATTCGTCAAGTCTGCAGTCCGGCGCACAAGAGAACGTCCAGAAACTTTCAACGATCTTGAAGAAGTACGACGACACAAACATCTTCGTCGAAGGCCACACCGACGCCACCGGTTCAGCGGAATACAACCAGAAACTTTCCGAAGAGCGAGCGCTCTCGGTTCGCAACTTTACGGTTGCACAAGGCGTCGGCTCGAACCGCTTTTCGGTTGTCGGCTACGGTGAAGCCAGTCCCGTCGCCTCGAACACCAGCGAATCAGGACGCTCGCAAAACCGCCGCGTGGAAGTCGCCGTCTTTGCCAATGACAAGTTGAAAGAAGCCGCGAAAGCCGGTAACAAACTCAACTAATTCGCTTCAGTTCGCCTGTGGCGATTGCCGTTGTGATTGTTTATCACTGTTTATGTCGGAGAGCCGCATTACGATGAGCGATCATCGTAGGCGGCTCTTCACCGTTTTACGCCGCCCTTTTCATGGCGTGCTTACGGTTAAGTTTCGCGGTTGACTTTCGTCCGCATTCGTCCGCATTTTTACGCAAGCTTTATACCGTCAGTTTGATTTTGCATGAAGAAATTATTTTCAATTGCGGTGATTTTGATGATCGCCGCCAACCTGCAGCCCGTTGTCGCGCAGCCGCTCTCGCCGCGTCCGGCCTTGCCAACTGAAGGCAAAGGCATGATATTTTTTTACAAGCCGGTGAATGGATTGTATGAGAATATGAAGATCGAAAAGGTTGCGGTGGCCGGTGCGTTCAACGGCTGGGACAATATGAAGAATCCAATGTCGCTCAACGCGGCGACGGGCATCTGGAGCGGCACGGCGCGGCTCGAAGCGGGACAGGAGTATCATTATAAATTCGTTCTTAACGATTCGCTGTGGATCACCGATCCGAACGCGCCTGCGGTTACGCAAGACGATTGGCGCAACGGCATCATCGTCGGCATCGAACAGGGCAAGCCTTACATTTCCGGCTTCCGTCCGGTGCGTAACCAACTGCTCAAGAAAATTCAGCCGCTGTCGGCGCGGTTGGTTTCGGAGAAAGGTATTGATGCAAAATCCGTCGCGCTGAAAATAAACGGTATGCCGCAAGCCTTCACGGTGCGCGGCGATTCCCTGTTCTCGCCGCTTGCCGATACGCTGCCCGACCGTGAATACATTACCGAACTGGCTTTTACCGATACGCTCGGCACGGCAAGCGCGAAATTCTCGACGAGTTTCATTTTAGACCGCACCGAGCCGAAGATTGAAACGCCGGAGTTTTACCGCGGCGCGGTGATGTATGAAATTTTCGTCCGTAAGTTCTTCGATACGAACGGCGACGGCATCGGCGATCTTAACGGTGTAACGGCGAAGTTGGATTACATTCAATCACTCGGTGCGAATGTGATTTGGCTGATGCCTATCAACAAAGCCCCGTCGGAGCACGGCTACAATGTGTCGGATTACCTTGCGGTTCAGCCGGAACTGGGCACGACGCAAGATTTCAAACGCTTGCTTGCCGAAGCGCACCGGCGCAAAATGAAAGTGCTGATGGATTTGGTCATCAACCATTCCGACAGCACGCATCCGTATTTTTTGGATGCGTACCGAAATCCGAAGTCGCGCTATTCCGATTGGTTTCAGTTTACCGAGAAAGACAATTCCGATTGGGAACATTTCGGCGGCTCACGATACATGCCGAAGATCAACTTCTTCAATAAGGAAGCGGAAGATTGGGTGGTGAGCATTGCACTCTATTGGCAGGCTTTCGGCGT
>JACMJS010000414.1 GCA_014380515.1 Chlorobiales bacterium | reverse complement strand
TCTCGATCAAATCGCGCAGATAAGCGGAGACGACGGAGGGCGTCTGCAAGGTCGCATCCGGTTCGGGCTGAAACAGATGATCGATGTGATCGATGTGCGGGATGAGATGTTTTTGAACGAACAGTTGCGGCGGTGTGCCGTCATCGAGCAATCCAAGTTCAGCCGTAAAATCGCCTTGCGCCATCTCCAGTTTTTCAGCGTCGGGAGCAGCGAGGCTTGAAGATTCGGATTTAAAATGATTGCGATGCTTTTGCACGATGGCCGAGAGTTGCACGGCAAGCGGCGTCTGAAACGGCGTTTCAGATAATACATTTGCCGCGCCGCCGCCGGATGCGACTCCGGCCTTGCGCTCGATCTGAAACAGCCGCGAGGTATGCAGCTCGACCGTTTTCGCCAGCCGTTCCATTTCTTCAAAGCGGCTTTGCTCGGCCTGATAAAACGGACGGTTAAGTTTGCTTTCCATCTGCTTGACCTTCGATTCCAATTTCGAAAACTGCTCTCCGCGCTTGCGCAAACTCGTCAGCGCGAGAAACGCGAAGTAGATCGTTGCGACGAGCGAGAGACCGGTCAGGATCATCGCCCATGTCGCCCGCGATTCCGACTCGGCGATCAGCTGTTTATCGCGCTCCGAAAATGCGAGCGAGAGTGCGGCGGGTTTCGGCGTCTCAAAAAGTTTTGCAAGCGTCGCGTCATCGGCGAACGGTTTGAAATCCGCCGCCCGCACCCGGTCGCGGTAATCGCCTTGCGCTTCTGCGGCGCGCCATTGGTTGAACGTGAAATTGTAAAGAGCGGCGGCCTCCTTGCTGCTGCGGTTGGCTTCGGCGAGCAAGGAGGCGCTGGCGTCTACCGCGCCGAAGTTGAACGCCAGCACGGTATCCGCAATGCCGAACGCACGCAGGTCGATTTGCCGCAACAGCACGTCTCCGCCGCCTTCACCGGCGATGAGATCGATCAGTGCTTTGTAATGTGCGGGCGACTGAAGTTTGGCGCGGTCGTAGCCGGAAAAAACCGCGCCGATTTTTTCGGCAAGGTCGCGCTCGACGATCTCGATGCTGATGCTCTGCCCTGCTGGCCGGTCGAAATACACATAGACGCCTTGCGATTTCGTCGCCATCCGAACCTCAACCGGACGCTGCCCGCCCTGCGAGGTGATGGGTTGCAGCACGAGGCCTTGCGCGAGCGACGACGGATTTACTTTTTTGAAATAGAAACAAACCGTGATCGGTTGCCCGGTCGCCGCCGTGGGCAAAGCGGATACCCAGAGAAATGTGAGGATCAAATACAGCAAGCGGTGATTCATTCTTTTTTTGCGGAAAAATTCGGAGACGGTTTTGTCGATATGATTTTTTTGATGCGGCAGAATTTCATAGATGCGAAGATAAAAAAACACCGTCGCATTTTTTAGCCGTCGCGGTAGAAGCCCGTCAATGTTGCCAATGCGGACGGATGCGGACGAATGCGGATCACCGGACGTTATTCCGGCGAGGCGAGGTGGGCATATTCTTTCGTCAGGCCGATGAGACCCTGAAACATCTTCATCAGTACGGGCACGTATTCTTTTTCGACGCCGAAGCGTTTGCAATAGTCGTTCATCGCCACCCGCAGCCCGACGTCCTTGCCTTTGTTTTGGCTGAGAAAATATTTGTGTTCCATCAACTCCAAGTACACATCGATTTCCTTTTTCGTGCCGAAGTGTTCGGCGTAGCGGCTGTGCTTCAATTCATCGCGGATCGGCTGAAAAATATGGACGTACCAATCGAGTGTCGCTTCGCGGATCGGCACTTCGCGGTGTTTCTGCTCGGAGAGATACCATTTGTGTTCCTCCAATTGACGCAGCAATACCTTCGCATAACTCGCCTTGGCGAAGCGTCCGAAATGGCGTTCGCTGTTGAAGTTTGCGGCGAGGTCGAATTGTTTTTGCGCGTCGTAAATTTTGGTGGTGGCATCGTAGCGGTCGCGGAGATACTTGAAGTCTTCTTCGGTAATCGTACGGTCGCGGGCGATACCGCGGTGGCGGAACTCTTCATCGAGCCACATCATCGATTCGAAAAAGAAATCCAGATCGGCTTGCTTGTGCTGCGGCGAGAGCGATGATCTGATCTCCAAGGTTTCGGCGTCGGCGAGCATGGCGACGAGCTTGCGCCGTTTGGCCAGCGAAAATTCTTCCTTCTTGAATTTGATCAAGACGTTTTGCAGCGACGCATCGCCCCAGTAGATATTTTTCGAATGGCACTTGGCGAAAAGTTCGGCGATGGCATCGAAGATTTCGTACTTCGCCTGTTGCTGCAACCCCAGACTGAACAAGGTCGACTGCGGCAGCACCGCATCTTCTAACAATGTGATCAGAAAAGCGACCTCATTTTTTTCGTACATCACGCCCGCGGCGGTTTCAACCGGCACATCCTCTTCCTCGCGCACGACGACGCCCGCCGGATGCAAGGTATCGATGCCGAGTTCCAGCAAGCGTTCATAGTTTTTGACTTCACGGTATGCGAGTGCGGGCGTAGTTTCTTTGATGGCGAAGCGGTAGTTACCGGAAGAAGATCGGACGAAAATGACGGGATGACGCGAGTCGCCGCGCCGCATGATCAGCGTCTGCACCTCGCGCTGATGCCACTCGGAAAGGTTGTCTTCGAAGGGCAAGGTTGCAATGGCGGGCAGATACTCTTTTTCAATTTCCTGCCGGATTCGAATTTTCATTTCACAAGCAAATTTCGTCCGTCATTCCCGCCCCTCCGCCAGAGACGGACAGGCAAAGCGTGGCTGAGGGTAGACTGCGGCGGGAATCTAAGAGAAAAGAATCATGAAACTGACGGGATTCCCGAGACGAACGATAGTTCGGCAAACTCACGTCGGGCATGACAAAAAGGAGTCCAATCATTTTCACTGATTGAGATACTGCAACACTGCGTATTGATAAAAAACTTCCTGCTGCTTGTCGTTCAGCACGGGCAGCGGCTTGGCGGGCGTCCACAATCCGTTCGCGTCGCGTAAAAAATATCCTTGCAGGGCGAGCACTTTGTAAAGCCCTTCGGCAATGACGGATTGTTTTTCTTCTTTCTCCAAAACTTTATCGGTGTAGCGTTCTTCGAGACCGATGATGAACAAAGCGGAATCGGGCGTAGGCGTTTTATCGAAACGGTAGGCGAAGTCGAGCGTGAATTGTTTCCACCGTTCTTCCACAGATTGAAGTTCATCGGCGGTGAGCACGGGATGCGAAGCGGCGTCATTCATAGATGTTCATCACGATTCTCAATCAATCTTTGAGATGCTTTTGAAAATTGGCACTCGGAATGTAGATCAGCCCTTCGTCGGCGTCGCCGACGCTTTCGGTAAGTTTGCTGAAGTGCAGCAGCGCGGTGTAAGCGGCGAGAATGGCATCGAGTTCGTGATCACTCATCAGAATCTTTGAGGCGCGCGGCATATTTTTCACGAAGCGGGCGAGCCGGTTTTGAATCATTTCACGCGCGGCGGGTTCTTGCTTCTTGCTGCGGTGCATCATGCCGAGCCGCAGTTTGGCGGCGTGCGGATAGACTTCTATAACATCATAGCGCGAAGTCAATTGACGCCGCAAGGTCATCGCGCGAAAAGTCAGTTGGGCGAGCATCGAGGTCGTAAAGGTCGGAATGCCGAGCATCATCAGGTCGCGGTCGCAGCGGCGGCTGGCGTACGTGCCGTATCTGCCGCAGGGAATGGTGAGCGGCGCATCGAAGGCGATAAGCGCGGGCTTATGGTAGTCGATGTAATTGCGGATGGCGATGTCGGGTTTGACCTCATTGACGAACACCAATTCGCGGTGCTCCGTCAAGGCGGCTAGGCCGGTGGTATGATCGATGCGACCGGCCAAGTCGACCCCGAAAAAGACTTTTGCCTTTGCGGACATAGTTACTGCGGCTTCTCCCGCACGCCGCCGGGCATGTCGGCAAGCAGGGCGCGCAGGTGTGTTACTGAAAGCGTGTCCAAAAATCCGTCTAATATACAGTTTGATTTTTCACAGCCAAGCAAACATCTCCCATATTTTTATTTCTCTTTTTCCAAATCCCGACTGCTGTATATTTGCATCCTGTTTTGTCATTTGCATTCCGCTTTGTCTCACGGTTATCGTCCGTTTAACTTTTAGCCTTGCAACGAATATGCAATTTCCACGCTGCGACCTGTATCCCGCCGAAGCCGGATTTTACTGCCAATGCGCCGGTTGCCCCGTTGTCTCCAACGACACCGCCGCCTGCGTGCTGACCGAAATGTCTGACGGCACTTATCATTTCAACGGCCTCACGCCTCACGGCGGCATCAAAGCCGTTATCACTTTTACCAACGACGACGGCCAAAGCGTTCCGAAACCTGAGGCCAAACACGTGGAGATTCGGGAGTTTGATTCCAACGGCGCACTTGTCGGTGTTCAGTTCGGCCTTGTTGATCCAAAAGGTTTTTACATGCAGTAGTTTTTATACTAAAAGTTACTGCATTTCAAAACCTTACTCCTTCAGATGTAGTTTAGTGCCTTTTGTATCACCTTTAAACCGCGCTGAATCCATGGCGAATTTAATTCCAGATGCAGAAACTTTTGAAGTTTCGAAGAGTGAGATTCAGGAGGAAGCCACAGCAAAATTGACGGAGACACAGACAAATCTGTGCGACTTAACGATTATTGGCGGCGGCCCGACGGGTATTTTTGCAGCCTTTCAGTGCGGGATGAACGACATTACCTGCCGGATCATCGATAGTATTTCTGAAGTCGGCGGACAATTGATCGCACTTTATCCTGAGAAATATATTTATGACGTCGCGGGCTTTCCGAAAGTTATGGCGGCGGATTTGGTGGCGAAGTTATGGGAACAGGCTTTGCCGTTTTCGCCGGAAGTCATTTTGCGCGAACAAGCCGTTCAGATTGAAAAGCAACCGGACGACACATTTGTTGTAACGACGAACGTCGGCAATCGCTACGCCTCACGCGCGGTGCTCGTCGCGGCGGGCTTGGGCGCGTTTTCGCCGCGCAAGCTCGATCAATTGAAGAATGCACCGCCGCTGGAAGATCGGTGTATTTTTTATG
>JACMJS010000413.1 GCA_014380515.1 Chlorobiales bacterium | reverse complement strand
GCGGATGCGCCGCTGCGCATCGAAGTCGCCGGTTGCTTCGGGCCGCAGGCGGAGAGCGAGAGGGCGACGAGCCACAGAAAAAGTGAAGTGCGTTTCATTAATGTATGATTTGATGATGAAAAGAGGCGGTTAAACGGTCAATAGGCATCCGTCAATTTAAATTTTCAACTTCGCACAGCACCGATTCCAAGTCGTTGAAGGTGATGCGTTCAGGTTTCATCGGCAAGAGCGGCAGGGTGATTTCCTTGGTATCGCCTTTGACGAGCACGCGCAACCGCGCCAGTTTGCCGCCGCCGAAATCAATTTTAACCGGTACATACATTTGAAAATCCGCGGGCACGTTTAATTGTGCGATGCGGCAATTGACTTGGTACTTTCCTTCGGCATTCGGCGCGGCGACCGTGTAGCCGAATTGATATTTCGGGATGGCGGTTTCATAAATCCACTGTTTGAAAAACCAGTCCATCGGCATTCCGGCGTGCTTCTCAACAATCTTTTGAAAGTCCGCCGTTGAGGCGACGCTGCCTGCGTAGGTGGTGTAGAACTCTTTCATCATGTCGGTGAAGCGGTCTTCTTTCATCGTTTTCAAATCGATGAGCAGGTTGCGCAGCATATGCAGTACCCATGCGCCTTTTTTGTAGATGATGAGATTGTAGTCGCCGCGTGTTGTGCTGCTGTTGGTGCGGTGGCCGAGCCAAATCGGTCCCGCTTCTTGACCTTTGCCGAATAGTTCTTGACGATTGCTCAGGATTTCATCTTTCCAAGTTCTGAGCATATCGAAAAACTTGCCGTTGTCTTTGAGCGCAGTTTGTACATACCACAAGCCGGAGTATTCGGCGAACCCTTCACTCAGCCATTGATCGTGATATGTTTTAAAGCCGACGCCGATGCCCCACCATTGGTGCGCAACTTCATGAGCGCGGAAAAGTTCATCGCTTCCATCACTACTTGCATAGATGAATGTCCATGCCGAAAGGTGAATGAGACCGGGAAAAGCCTCACCGTGTGCGTATGGAATTTCTGTAGCGTACAATTTTTCCACGGCACACTTGCCGAACATCTTTTCAAAGAACATAAAACTTTGCTGAATGTCTTCACCGGCTTCTTTCTCCATATCTTTTCTTCTACCGCTGATGGTCGTCAAAACAGTGATAGCGGGAGGCGTTTGGCTTTCGATTTTGCGCTCCTCAAAAAAGCCGATGTTGAACGAGGCATTGCGAAGCGGCGATTTTGCGAGCCAGCGCGAGGTTACAATGTCGCCCGTTGTTTGCGTCGAAAGATTATCGCCGATGCTACAAAACTTCAAGCGTGCCGGGGTGTGAAAGGTCAGATCGAAGGTGGCTTTGTTGAACCACTGAGGACTTCGGGGATACCAGCCGCTCGGATCGAGCAAGTAAAAATAATTGCTGCCGGTGAACTTGACGAGAACATCGCCGTGATAATAAACCCGCAACATGCTGGTTTGATTCAAGATGAACTTTGGCGAACATTCCACCCAAAGAATTCCCGAATTGTTGTTCATTAGAAATGCGAGACGCTCACCGTTGCCTGATAGGACGGAGTCCACTGAGAGTGCTGAACTGAGGTAGAAGTAAATCAGGGTTTGAGCCGGACGCAGCACTTGAAATTCCACCTGCGCGTTTGCAGCAAAAGCAAAGCTCTCCGAAATACCTGCCTCGATTCGATAGTGCTCGATTTTAAATCCCGCTTGCATCGCCTCATCTTGATTACGGATGGCGTCTGCATTCTGCCGCTCGAATTGGCAGACGATTTCTCGGCGGTGCGAGTTACCATCATTGCGTTGCCGTCGCATCAGCATTACTTCCTCCGATGCACCGGCGTTGATTTCATAAAACATCGGCTCACCAAGATCGCGGCTGAAACACGCATAGAAGTAATCGCTTTGCTGACGGTCGGCGAGGGTTTTTGCGAAGGCGGGGTTCAAGCCGTAAAGCAGATACTCGGTTAAGTAATCTTTTATACCGGCAAGCTTGCCGCCGGATTTGAAGACGAGCGAACGGCTGAGTTCTGAAAGGGTGCTGTCGGTAAAAACAACGAAGAGCGTGGTGAATTCTTGCTTCACGGTTTCCGTGTTGTAAAACCGCTGAAGTTGTTTGCGTTCCACATCGTTGGGCGGCGTGAGTGAAAATGTGCCTTTGCCGATGAACATCGCGCCGAATACCTGCCCCGAATGTGGCCGACACAAATGTATCTCGCCTTCTTGCAAAAAAAATGTTCCGGCATCACGTTTCACAACGAGATTTTTAACTGACGCCGATTTAGAAATATCTACATCGGGTGCAAAAACATCAGCGAGCGTTTTGAATTGCGCGGCGCACGGCTGCGACACAACGACGGAAACGGCGCACACCAAAACAAGTGAAGTCAAAAGCTTCATGGTGTTCATTGGTTAAATGGGAGACGCCCGTAGGCGTCCGCGTGGATAAAGCAAGGTTGGGTGAGATTTCCTAAGATGCAGGGCGAAGAGAATTGCGAGAAGCGACCGCACAACTAACGACTTCAAACGATCAATTTCTCTTCGGCGGCTTTCTCGAAGAAGTGCGCTTTGGTGGTATCGAACGCAAGTTCGAGGTCTTCGCCCGTCTCAGGAATGTCGCGGCTATCGATGCGCGCCACAACTTGATCTTCCGCAG
>JACMJS010000412.1 GCA_014380515.1 Chlorobiales bacterium | reverse complement strand
GGCCTTGCGGGCTACGATCTCGCGCGGCGCGAAGTCTTGGATTTACTGATTCTCGACCGGATGCTGCCCCGCAAAAATGGTTTGGAGATTTGCCGCGACTTGCGGCGTGAAGGCGTTGCGGTTTTTATTTTGATGCTCACCAGCAAAGGCAGCGAGACCGAACGCATCGAAGGCTTGGAGACGGGCGCGGACGATTACATGACGAAGCCCTTCAGCATTCCCGAACTTCAAGCCCGCGTCAAAGCCTTGCTACGCCGCAAAGTGAAAGCCGTATCAACCGCCGCACCTGCGGTTACACACGCAACGTTCGGCGGGATCGAGATTGATTTCGAGAAGCAGGAAGTGCGACACGCGGGTAACTTGATCAAACTCTCGGCGAAGGAATTGGAAATTCTCCGGTTCTTTATGGAGCATGAAGGTAAAGTCATCACGCGCGAAATGTTGCTCAATGAGATTTGGGGCTACACCGTTTTTCCGACGACGCGCACGGTGGATAATTACATTCTCTCGCTCCGGAAAAAGTTGGAAGATGATCCCGCCGAACCCAAACATTTTCTCACTGCCTATACCTCCGGCTACAAATTCATCAAATAAATTCCCTTCGCGTTTTCCCATCGTAGGGGCGAGGCAACCTCACCCCTACACCTCGTACCCCGTAAAATCCCTTATCCAGCGTGCCTCTAAGGGCGATGACAATTTTATGACAACCTTTTGACAAAAGCGTGGCAACTCCGCTGCGGCTGTTACGCATCTTTGCACGGTCATTACGGTTCATCAACGTCATTCTAAAACGGAGAAGGGATTATGAAGAAGCAAGTATGGATTTGGGTTGCGATGTTTACTGCGGCGGTTTTGAGCGCCGCGCCGGTGGCAACTGCGCAGAGCCTCAACAGTGCGGCGGATACAACCATTGATGTGGTGCGGCTGAAGCAAGGCGGTGTGCTTAAAGGCATCATCACGGAGCGCGTGGCGGACGAGCGGCTCAAAATGCTCACCCTGAACGGCGAAAAATTCAGTTTGAATTGGGGTGATGTCGATAGTCTCTGGACGGAACGGGTGAGCGGCAATGTTGCAAAACGCGCCGAGACCCTACGGCGGCAAGCCCTCAACCCCAGCGAAACTTCTTCGGCGGATTTAAATGTCTCTCAATCCATGGCGGCGGAAACCGTGCAAACCGGGGCTGCTGCGGTTGATCAAGTTGATCTGAAAGGCGTACGGTTGAAGATAGGTGCGAATCTCGCCGGGGGTGACGATGGCATCGGCTTTTGCGGTTTCTTCGGCGGCGACTTTCAAAATCATGCCATCACATTGAGGCTTATCAACACCCGTCAGATACTCAGCTATACCGATGGCGCCAATGAATTTGCATTGCTTTACGGCAGACGCGCAGGCATTTTCGTTGGGAGCGTCGGTCTTGGCGTTGCGACAAAGACCGAAACCGAATACAATTATGGTTATGGTGTTGGTTACAATGGTAGCCCGCGGGTGGGCAGTCAAACAGGAATTGGGCTTGCGTTACAGATGCAAGTTGAGGTATCCGCACCTTGGATCGGTTTCAACATCGGTGTTGCCGCAAACTTAGGGTCTAATTCATTTGCCCTGCTCATGCTCGGCATTCAGCTCGGAAAGTTGTGGCCGTAAAAATCGAGGTATTATTTTGGGCGGCCTTGCGAATCACGGGAATAGCAAGGTGATTTTGAATCAAGAATGTTCCCGCAACTTCATTCAATCATTTCAAACAATGAAAAAAAATCTCTCTCTCAGTGCTCCTCACGCTTGCGGCGTTGCTCTTTGCAAGCCATCTCGCAGCGCAACCTAAGTTCGCCACTGATCAAGGCGTGCTGATGCTGAACGGAAGTCTGGGCTTCAGCAGTGCAACCCAAAGTTCCGGCAGTAGTAACAGCTCAGCATTGACGACGATTGTCATTGCGCCTCAAGTGTCCTACTTCATCATGCCGAACTTGGCCGTTGGCGGCTTAGTTAATTTCCTGGGCCAGTCTCAGAGCGGGTCTTCATTTTCGCAGTTGGGCATCGGACCTACAATCGCGTATTACTTTGGTGATCAAAGCACAACGCTCTATCCGTTCGTACAAGGTGCTGTATTTTACAATAGCATCACCTCAAGCTATTCCGGCTATTACAGCAGCTCAACTACCATTGGCGGCGTGGGCTTCGAGGTCGATGCCGGAATCACGCCGATGCTCGCTCGAAATATTGGCCTGACCCTCGCGGCTTTTTTTCGGTTGTCAAACTACTCGCAGAACATCACGTCGTCGAGTATCAACACTTTCGGCTTGAGGGTAGGCATCACGGGATTTTTATTCTAAGGCTTCGGTTACGGAAACAGAATTTGCTGCAGTCCTGCTGGCTCATTGGTCGGCAGGTTGCACGCGTAATCAATGCAGACGAACGCAGTCGGTTTATCGTCCAGTGGTTTGAGCGAGGCGAGGAACGGCAAGTGTTTCGCCGCTTCATCCGAGGCATGCAGAATAATTTTATCGGGCAAGTATGATTGATGAATGACACCTAACAACGCCGCCATTTCCGCTGAACCTTTTTCACCCGCAAGTAAAATCTGCTTCGGCTTCTGCAAATAAGAATTCAGCGCGACCAGCATTTCCGGCATCGAAGCGGGTGACTTTGAAAGCATGGTGCTTGCATTTTCCAACGCCTTCGCGGCAAGCAACCGGAAATCATCACGATCCGTCATCTCGGCGAGCCGCAGTAAATTTTCCGTCGCTACGGAGTTCGGCGACGGCTCGGCGCCGTCGTGATCTTCTTTCATGCGCAGCAGCACGGTTGCATCCTTGCCCGAAGTGTTGAAGAACCCGCCGCGCTCATCATTGAATAACAGGATTTGTTTTTCCGTCAGGGCAATGGCAAGGGTAAAGTATTTCGGGTCAAGCGAAGCTTCATATAAATCGATCAAGGCTTTGACGAAGAACGCATAGTCATCCAAGTAGCCTTCAATCGCCGCCACGCCGCTCCGGTAGCGACGCAAGAGCACATCGTTTTTATAAAGATGCTTGAGAATGAATTCCGCCGCGGTTGTCGCCGCATCGAGATATTTTTGATCGCCTAAAATTTGGTAGCCGCGGGCGAAAGCCGAAATCATCAACGCATTCCACGCCGTCAGAATTTTATCGTCCAAGTGCGGACGCGGACGCTGCGCTCGCACTGCGAACAACTTCGCTTTCGCCTCTGCAACAAGCGTGTCAACTTCCGCTTCCGACTTGCCAAACCGCTTCGCCGCGTCCGCCGTGCTTCCACGGACGATGAGGATATTTTTATTCGTGAACTCTCCGTGCGGATCATTGGCAGCATTACCTGATTCCTGCACGCCGTAAATGCTGCAAAAAATATTGCTCGCTTCACTGCCCAAAATCTCGTTGAGTTCCTGTTGCTCCCACACATAAAACGCGCCTTCGGTTTTGTGCGTGCTTGCGGCGTCGGGCAAACTGTCCGCATCTTCGGCGGAATAAAACGCGCCTTCTGCACTCGTCATATCGCATTGCACGTAGTTGAAAATATCGCGGGCGACATCCGAGTAAAAACCATCGTGCGTGAGTTGATACGCATCGAGATACGATGCGGCGAGTTGCGCATTGTCGTAGAGCATTTTTTCGAAGTGCGGCACGTGCCATTGGGCATCGGTCGAGTAGCGGGCAAAACCGCCGCCGCCTTTGCCTGTGATGCCGATATGATCGTGCATCCCGCCATCCGCCATTTTGCGAAGCGTGTGCAACGCCATGTCCTTCGCGGCCTTTGCGCCCGTGCGGTGAAAGTAAGCAAAAAGGAAATTGAGGCAGACGGGACGCGGAAATTTCGGGGCGGCGCCGAAGCCGCCGTATTGCGGGTCGTACATGCGTGCGAATAAACTGTAACCTTGCTGCAGCGTTTCGTCGCCGAGCGAAACGGCGTCGTCCGCGGACGCCGCGTAGGCTTGCAGTTTCAGGGTTACGCTTTCGGCTTGCGAGAGAATTTTTTCACGGTCGTCGTTCCATGCGTCTACGATGCGCGTGAGAATGTTTTTGAAACCCGGCCTGCCATAGCGGTCGTCGGGCGGAAAGTACGTGCCGCCGACGAAAGGTTTGAGTTCCGGCGTCAGCCACACCGACATCGGCCAGCCGCCGCTGCCCGTCGTCGCTTGAACATAGGTCATGTACACGCGGTCAATATCGGGCCGTTCTTCGCGGTCAACTTTGATGCTGACGAAGTACTTGTTCAATATTTCCGCCACGGCTTCGCTCTCGAACGATTCATGTTCCATTACATGGCACCAGTGGCAGGTCGAATAGCCGACGGAAAGAAATATCGGTTTCTGCTCGGCGCGGGCTTTCTCGAAGGCTTCATCGCCCCACGCAAACCAATCGACGGGATTGTGTGCATGTTGCAACAAATACGGACTCTGTTCGGCGGCGAGCCTGTTGGTGTGCTCCGGCATTGAGGCTACAGGTTTTAGATATTAGGGATTGAGCGTAATCGTAATCGGAAAAATATCTTTGCTGCGCAGTTCGAAATTACCGCTCGCCACAAAGACCGTGTAGTTGAGAAGTTTGCTGCGTTGCGACGAGGTGAAAGCACTGAGTTCATTGAGCCGTGAATAGGGCAACGCAAGCGAGGTATCGCCGAGCGTTTCCACGCGCAGCACGCTACCGTTGGTAAAGTCAGAATCCGTATCGAGCACGACGCGGTAGCGGGTGATGTTGGAAATATCGGTCGGTTTGCGCCAGACGAATTTCAGCGTATCGGAAAGGCCGATGGTGTTCACCGAATTGATCGCGGGCGTGAGCAGCGCGAGGCTGTCGGAAATGGTGCGTGCGGGAATTTCGATGGTCGTCGGTTGTTCGCCGCAGGCAAAAGTAAAAAGCAGCGACAAGAGAAAAAGGTAAGAGAGCGTTTTCATGAAGCGGTGTCAGGTTGAAGTAAAAGATAGATGGACGAGCAAGAATATAACATTCGCAGAGCGATAAGGCGGGGCGGCGTTCAGACTTCAAGCGACTGGATCAGATCGAAAAAATTCGGGAAGGACACGGCGGCGCAATCTGCATCGTCGAGCGAAACGGCGGCATCGGTGAAGCGGCTGGCAATAAAAAAACTCATCGCAATCCGGTGATCGTGGAAGGTACGAACGGAAACGTGCGCGGGCGACGTGTTCGCGCGACCGGCGACGCTGAAGCCGTCGGGAAATTCATCGCAGCGGAAGCCCATCGCTTGTAGATTCACGACCAGAGCGGCGATGCGGTCGCTTTCCTTCGCACGAAGTTCCGCCGCACCACGAAGTTCAAATGCATTGGTGGCCATCGCGGAAAGTACGGCGAGCATGGGTAATTCATCGATCAGCGCGGCAACCGTGTCGCCCGAAATGCGCAGCGGTTTTATTGGTGAACTTTTGACAATGACGTCGCCGATACTTTCGCCGCCCAAGATGCGCTCATTTTCAAATGTGATTGAAGCTCCGGCATCTTGCAGCACGGAGAGATAGGAAATTCGCGTCGGGTTGAGGCACACATCTTTGAGCAACAATTCGTTGCCCGTACCGAGCACACCCAAAGCGACGAGAAAGCAAGCGGCTGACGGATCGGCGGGGATATGAAAAACTTTTGCGTGCAGCGTCCGGCCACCATAAACGCGAATGAGCGTTGCGCCATCGGAAGTGCGTGATGATTTTAAACCGAGCATCAACTCGGTGTGGTTGCGTGTGGAAACCGGCTCGATGATTTCGGTAATACCTTCTGCATGAAACCCTGCGAAAATTACCGCCGATTTGACCTGCGCCGAGGGCACGGTCATTCGTAGCGAAATCGGTTTGAGCGACGTAGTGCCGTGAATGACGACGGGTGCTGTGCCGGTCTCAGACAGTGTGAAACTTGCGCCCATCTCGGAGAGCGGCTCCACGATCCGCTTCATCGGACGCTGCATCAAGGAATCATCGCCGATGAGCGTAGAGGTGAAGGGCTGCGCGGCGAGAATACCGGAAAGCATCCGCATCGTTGAACCGCTGTTGCCGCACTGAAGCGGTTCGGCGGGCGATGCGAGTTTACGAAGCCCGCCGCCGGTGATGCGAACCTTGCGACGCGGATTTGACAGTTGATCGCCGGAAATTTCCTGATGAACCGCAACGCCCAATTGCTGCAATGCGCCGAGCGTCGTTTGGTTGTCTAAGCCGCCGGAGTAATTCTCAATTTCGGTCGTGCCTTCTGAAATCGCGGCGATGAGTGCCGAGCGGTGCGAAATGGATTTATCGGGTGGCAGCGATGTGACTGTGCCTTTAAATGTGCGTGGCATAAACATGATTGGTGTGGAATCCTGAACCCTTGTCCCGCTTTGGCGGGACGGCCCCTTTGTTAAAGGGGACAGTGTAAAGAGAGTACTAAAAATTGTGGACCGAAAATTCGCTCTTCATTTTTCACCCTTTCATTCTTTGATCAATGTCCCCTTCAACAAAGGGGACGGCGGCGCACAAGCGACGCAGGGGTTCGAAACAAAAGGGCACTCCCTGCGGACTGCCCTAAATGGAAAAGGAAGAATTCAGATTACGAATTGGTTTCCTCGTTGGCTCGCTGTGCCCTGCGCTTCGCGCGGGCTTTTTTCATACGGACCTCGATGGAGGGCTGCGTGTAGAACGCACGCTTACGAAACTCCTTGAGCACGCCCGACCGCTCGTATTTTTTCTTGAACCGCTTGAGCATCTTGTCAATCGTTTCGCCTTCTGTGATTTGAACGCCGACCAAAAAATTCACCTCCCTGTGATTGTGTGGTTAAAAGGTTATTAAAAAATTACCGCTTGCAACGAAAGACTTTAATCATCCGCCGCCGCACGGCTCTGTTTGTTCATTCTGACTTTCTTCGATTTCAATTTCTTGTTCAACCGCGCCGCCCGTTCCGCTTCCGTGAGCACATTCTCAAGCAACTGCCGCTTGCCGAGCGTCTGAAATTCTACCGTAATAGAACTCGCGCCGCTAGCCGTCGTTTGCTTCGACCGTACCAATCCTATTTCATTGAGCGACTTGTGAAAGATCGCATCCCCGACCGCGTAAATCCCGTTCGGCATATAGACCATACAGTCTTCGAGGCGCAAGTCAGCAAGATTTCTTTCGCGGTCGATTTGCACCCGCCATTCATCGATCAATTGAACCTGCATACAGGTCGGGCATCTGAACCAATATTTGTTGCCTTCGATTTCCGGTTCAATCGCAACCCGCACCGGCTTTACCGGCTTGATGACTTTGCCATTTTTCTTGGGCGGCACGAGCGGCACGAGCAAATCATCGACTTCTTTCGGCCTGCCGCTGCCAAGCCACTCGCCGACGAGCGTCATCTTGGTAACATTGCCGCAGATTTCGCAGGAGATGCCTTTCACATCGCCGGAAAGAATCATCTCGCGCTTGGTCTCTACGCCTTTCGCCGCCTTGCCTTTTAAGGGCTTCTCCGAAGAGGCTCCCGATGCCGCCCCCGACGACGAATGTCCGTTGGTGATGACGGCGAGCGCAGTCATCGGTAAACTTTTTTTATCCGCATCACTTCCGCCGTTCTTTGCAGAAGATACCCGCGGTGAAGATTTTGGTGATGCGGCGATGGTTCTATGCTTTGTTAATGCGCCCAATGTGAGCTCCTCCAAGTAAAAAACGGGCTGTGAATATAGGGAAAACTCCCTGCAGTTCAAGCCTGCCCAAGTGCTTGAACCTTTGCAACAAACTTCTAAAAAGTCATTCTGAACGTAGGGGCGATAGCGAGTTTAACGAGCTTACGCTCTATGGCCTCGCCCCTACAATGTTAATGTCAAATGCAGATTCTTCATTCCGCTTGCGCTGCATTCACCTGTAAGCCTGCGGCTTAGAATGACAATAAAAAAGAAAACATTTTACAGCCTGCTCGACGTAACAATCTCAAGTTCCCCGCGCGGCCTTATGCAGTGATAGCGGAAATCAAATCTGACTTTGTGAGAATACGTAGGCTGCCGTCCTCGCCGGAGATGAGCACCGCAGGCGTCTCGCGGCTGAACTCTTTGGAAAGCCCCGCAATCGTCGTCTCCGCGGGCAATACCGGAAAAGATTTGTCCATAAAGCCGACGACTTTACCGTGCTTTGCGTTTTCATCGCCCATCAGGATACTGAGAATTTTATTTTCATTGATGCTGCCTATCGCCACGCCATCCGAGATGATCGGCACTTGCGAGATTTCGTTGCGCTTCATCATTTCAAACGTGTCCATCAGCGGGGCTTCGGGCGTTGTGAAAATGAGTTTTGTGTTTTTCTTTGCACCCAAAATGTCTGCGGCAGTTACGCCCATCTTGCCGCCCGCGTGCGTCGCGGTCAAATTATTTTCTTTCATCCACGTATCGCTGTACATCTTGCTGACATACCTCGCGCCGGTGTCGGTAATCATCGCCACAACGACCGCCGTTTCATCAAGCCCTTTAGCAAGTTGCAAGGCCGCGTACATCGTCGCGCCCGACGAACCGCCCGCGAAGATCGCTTCCGCTTTTGAAAGTTCGCGTCCGCAATTGAACGCATCTTTATCCGACACCGGCACGACGTCATCGATCACACTGAAATCAGCCGTGTGCGGAATTTTACTGCCGCCCATACCTTCGACTTTGTAGGGACTTGTCTCGCTCGAAATATGTCCCGTCCGAAAATACTCCGCATAGATCGAGCCGACGGGATCGGTGGCAATCATTTTTATTTCAGGATTCTTCGATTTCAAAAATTTGCCGATGCCCGTAACCGTGCCGCCCGTGCCCATCGCTGCGACGACGTGCGTAACCTTGCCTTCGGTCTGTGCCCAGATTTCGGGGCCGGTCGTTTCGAAGTGCGCTTTCGGGTTGTAAGGATTTTCGAATTGGTTGGGGTAATAGGAATTCGGAATGGTTTTTGAAAGATGCTCGGCGACGCTGTAGCAACTGCGCGGGTCTTCGGGCTTGACGGCGGTCGGTGTGATGACGACTTCCGAACCCAACGCGCGGAGCAAATCAATTTTTTCCTGCGAGACTTTATCCGGCATCACGAAAATAGATTTGTAGCCTTTGATCGTGCAGACAATCGCAAGGCCGATGCCGGTGTTGCCCGCCGTCCATTCGATGATCGTACCGCCTTCTTTGATCAGGCCGCGGCGTTCGGCGTCTTCAACCATGCCCAGCGCAATGCGATCTTTAATCGAGCCGCCCGGATTCATGTATTCGATTTTAGCCAGCACCGTCGCTTTCATGCCCGCTGCGATGCGGTTGAGCTTGACGAGCGGCGTGTTGCCGATGGTTTCAATGATGTTATTGTACCACATATAAAAGTAGACTGAAATTCAGGCGCAATGAACCTGCGAAAATTAACACGGCCTGAAGTTGAAAATGGTCTTGACTTGTTGGGAAGGCGAGCCAGTGAAACAAACTGTGAGGTTCTGGACGGGTCTCCTTGAAAAGCGAGGTGAAGTTAGAAATTCCCGCCTCAATTCCAAACGCAATCTTTGCCGCTGTTGGAAGCAAATGTTTTTATTGCAATTTTCTAACATTTTTTTATTTTGTTAGAAAAGTTGGCAGATCAAACAGGTGAAACAAAAATGCCGAAGACTACCTCAAAGCCAATCGCTGAAAAATACGCATCGAGAAAGCAACAAATTTTGAATGCGGCAATGCAATGTTTTTCGCAACACGGTTTTTTGAAAACGACGCTCGGCGACATTGCCAAAGCAATGAACCTGCGAAAGGCATCTCTCTACTACTACTACGAAAGCAAAGAAGCAATCCTTAGCGACGTCGTCGCCCACGAAGGCGCGGCTTATCTGACGCGGGTGCAGGCTGAACTGCTGAAGGAGAAAACAGCGACAAGAAAAATTTTGCGATTGGTAAAAGTCCGTCTCGATCATTTTCTCAAAGCGATGTCGCTGCACAAACTCAGCGTGCCGATGTTCTTCGAAGTCAAGCCGGTGATCAACGGGTTCTATAAAAACTTCCGGCAGCAGGAAGCGGCGTTGCTGCGGCAAGTGATTCAGAACGCGGTAAAGTCGGGCGAGTTCAAAGCGTGCAACGCGGAAAAAGTCGCGGAAGCCGTGCTGACCATTACCGACGCGGTTGAACTCAAGGGCTATCAAGTCGCATATGCCCGCGGCGACCTGACGGTCGATGTGCATGAAATTGAAACCGAAGCCGCGTTCATGGCAACGCTGCTTTTCAACGGCATCAAAGCCTAAACACTTTCAAAAAACCTGTGATGAATCTTGAACAACTGCAATTGAAAATGTCGGCCTACTTCGCTGCGGAAAAGTGGGAAAGTTTGCTCTTTATGATTTGCGGCCTTGCAGCGGTTGTCATCGCCGCCGTGCTTTGGAGAAGTGAAAGCAGCTATCGCGGAATGCTCTATCCGCTGGTGATCATCGGACTCATTCAAGTCGTTGTCGGCAGCACGGTGTTCTTTCGGACGGACGCGCAAGCCGGAGCACTGGCTTCGCAGTTACGGGTCTCACCGGCTGACTACGAAAAGGCGGAACTCGCACGGATGGAAATGATCAACCGCAATTTTGCGTGGTACAAAACGATTGAAATCGTCTTGCTCGCCGCCGGTATCGGCATGACATATCTATTCCGGCAAAATGATTTTCTGTATAGCCTCGCGGTAGGTTTGGTGCTGGAGTCGGCGTTGATGCTGGTCGCGGATTTATTTGCCGAGCACCGCGCGGAAGATTATGTGCGGGCGATTCAAACCTTGCTTTAATAAAAGATGAATTTGAAAAATGGCAAAGACCGTTCTCATCACTGGCGCGTCATCGGGCATTGGCAAAGCCGCCGCGAAATATTTTCAAGCCAAAAGCTGGAACGTGGCCGCGGCGATGCGCTCGCCCGAAAAAGAAACCGAACTCACCTCGCTCTCCGGCGTGAAATGTTTTAAGCTCGATGTGTTGGACGATGCCAGCATCAGCACTGCAATCCGCGAGGCGGTCTCGCACTTCGGCGGATTGGATATAGTCGTAAACAACGCGGGCTACGGTGCGGTCGGCGCGTTCGAGGCCGCGACGAAAGCGCAAGTCGAGCGGCAGTTCGGCACGAATGTTTTCGGCGTGATGAACGTCGTGCGCGAAGTGCTGCCGTTCTTCCGCGAAAAAAAATCCGGCATCATCATCAACATCACCTCGATGGGCGGACGCCTCACTTTTCCGCTCTACAGTTTGTATCACGCGACGAAGTGGGCGGTCGAAGGCTTCACCGAATCGCTGCGCTATGAACTCACGCCGCTCGGCATCAAGGTAAAACTCATTGAACCCGGCGCGATCAAAACGGATTTTTACGAACGCTCGCAAGACCTCTTTAAAAAAGACGGCCTCACCGCGTACGACGATTATCAAACTCTGACAATGCCGAACATGCAAGCCGCCGGAGCAAATGCGCCGGGGCCGGAGATCGTGGCTGAAATGATTTACACCGCCGCGACCGACGGCTCGGATCGCCTGCGTTACGCCGTTGGCAGCAATGCGCCTGCGCTGATTTTTCTGCGCCGCATCTTGCCGGAAAGTTGGTTCACCGGCATCGTTAAAAGTCAGGTTGAAAAGCAGTAAATCTTTTAACCTGCGAGGCAGAGATTAACCGCAAATAATCAAGCCGCTTCGGGCGGAAACGGCTTGGTTGAAAAGTGATAGCAGGCGTTGGAAAGAATTTATTTACAGGATATGGGGGTATTCTTATTATATATCTTTATCAATGAATCTCCCCATTTTCCCGAAGAGGATAGCTTTTGTTCTACTTCGGCCATCGCATAAAGGCATTGATCTTTTTCTTTGTAAGAGAGATAGGCGTAAACTTTTCTTTGCTTGAGGTGATATACATCGTTCGTCGTTGACTCTTCCCAGCCATCCACCGTAAACACGACCTTTTCAGCATTTATTCCGGTTGTTTTTGCTTCTTTTGTAATTGCGGTTCTCACGCCGGCATCCGTGAATTTCCCGGTGGGTGGTAAGACATTATCGGCGACTTCCCCTTTTTCTACAATCATTTCATAGAGAGTCCATGCTTTGCGGTATTGAGGAAACCCACTTTCCACATTACAGACGATTTCGCCTTGCAAGAACTCATCTGAATTTTTGCCTTTTAGGATGAAAATAGTATTTAACCTGCCTGCTTTTCCACCCCTACCACCAATTGTTTTTAGGAAGGTAAATGAACTTTTGTGGCGTATATATTCGCTCAGACATATCTTAAATTCAGTCGTTTTTTCAGCATCGATATTTTTCAGATAAACGAAATAGCTTTTATTGACCGTCTGCCCGCTTTCTGCTTTGTCTCCGCCTTTGATAAAAACAGTTTGCTCCGCACTTCCTACCGCCGGAGTACCGGGTCTTTCTTGGCTGAGAGATGCAATTTGAAAGCCAATGTTTTCAACCAAATTCCCTTCTTTATCCGTGAAATTGTTGGAAAACGTGTAGGAACCGATAGGATTCCGAAGGCTCACATACATCCATAGTTTTTCCCCGTCTTTTGTTTCTTTGATCGCGTGGGGCAGGGCGGCGTTAAAATTATCATATTCTTCGTGCGTAAAAATTATCTGATCGTCAGCCATGCCTTTTGCAGTTCCGGCTACCAGCATCACGATAAAAATAATTAAGGCTTTCATAATTGATTTAAGGTTCATTGTTTGAATCTAAGAGTAGTTTAAAAAGCAAAAATACTTACGGAAAAATCAGTGAGATATATCATTCGCTTTTTTCACCGGCTGTCATGCCCGTAGCATCAGCAAGTTTAGAATTCAGCAGGGTAGCGGTAATACTTTTAAGAAAGACCGCTAACTCCTCAACGCTGCCAAAACTCAACTGTTCGCCGCTCGCACTGCTTCGCAACGATAACGCAATATTTTCCTGCTCCACGCGCACGAGCCGGAGAATGAAGGTTTCAGACGAGAACGGCGACGATGACATAACGAAGGCTGTTTGAATATGCTCCCAGTTTCTCTGCAAAGATAACCGGCGCACCTTTACGCCATCTTTACATCGTGCCTAACAGTGCTCTATAAAATGTTTTTCTAGGAGAAAGACGGGAATGGGTTTAGCGAAGTGCAAGCTCTGTGAGACGGCTCGGTGGTTCAGCGTCCAGCTCGCGGCGGAAAGCGACTTTACACTGTTGATACACCCGCTTCATTTCGGCGGATTTTTCCCCGCGGCGCAAGGCGGTGAACAGAATCTCGTAGGCATTTTCACACAACGCATCTTGTCTCAACATCTGATAGGCAAGCGTGATCGCATCACTAAGCCTATCGCCAGTTAATTCTCGGTGTGATAGAAAGGTCATCGCGTGCAGATAAGCGTCCATGAGTGATTCTCGCTCGAAGCTCGTCCACTCTTCAAACGCATCTTCACGGAGAAACTCACCGGCGTATAGCGCAACGGCGGCGCGATATTTATTTTCGCGCTGAGCGGCGGAGACACGCTGTCGCACATCATCAGTTGAAGCGGTTTGGGCTTCGCGCATCAATTGTTTGAAGTCAAGAAAATCAATCTCGGCGTGTGGCCCGAAGTCAAGGGTATAGCACCGGTTGCCGGTCGTGATGAACATAGCGTCGGGCGCGTAAAGGTTGAGTGCATGGCGAAGATGGGAGACGGCGGTCATCAGCAGCGTCTCAGCGGCCTTGCCCGATGCGCCCGCCCACAATGCGGCAAG
>JACMJS010000058.1 GCA_014380515.1 Chlorobiales bacterium | reverse complement strand
TTTCGCCCTGCGGGACGTGCGATTTCATGTCCTGCTCGAGCTGCCGCTCGCAGAGAGACTATTTCGCCATTCAAAACCGGTTAAAGGATACAGGCCGCAAATATACGAAATCAGGCTGCATCACTTCAGTACTGCGCTTGATGCGACAAGGGCATCCGATGCGAGAGCAGCCCCAATCGTACCCGCTTCGTTGAGCAGTTTGGCCGGAACGGTTTTTGCCCGCGTCTCCAAATGCTCGGCAAACACTTTCCATTCCTTGCTCGCCCCGCCGCCGATGATGATCAAATCAGGATAGAGATACGATTCCATCATCTGCAAATACACATTGAACCGCTTCGCCCATTCTTTCCACGTTAAATCTTTGCGTTGCCGCGCGGCGTCGGAAACCCGTCGCTCCGCAATTTTTCCGCCCATGTCAACTTGCCCGAACTCCGTGTTCGGCACAAGCAACCCGCGCGTGAAGAGAGCCGAGCCGATGCCCGTGCCGACTGTAACCATCAGCACCACGCCGTCGTTGCCGCGACCGGCACCGAACCGCATCTCGGCAAGTCCTGCGGCGTCGGCGTCGTTGATGACGGTGAATTTTAATTTCGTCGCCCGCTCGAAGAGTTTATCCGCATTTGTGCCGATCCAACTTTGATCGACGTTCGAGGCCGTTTGCGCAACGCCTTTTTGAATCACCGCCGGAAACCCGCAACCGACAGGTCCCGTCCAATTAAATTGCTTAACGACCTCAGCGACTGTAGCCGCAACGTCCGCGGGCTTCGCGCCCACAGGGGTGTCCAAGCGGAAGCGTTCGGCAAGGAGTTTTCCGGCGTCCGTATCGACCGGCGCGCCTTTGATGCCCGAGCCGCCGATGTCAATTCCGAGAATGTGCATGTTTGAAAAATGTTGGTTTTTGAAAAAGTAAATTTCTTGTGTCATTCCGGCTTGACCGGAATCCGTCTTTGCGTTCGAATGTAAGAAGGATTCCCGACGTGGCGGGAATGACGGGGGAAAATCAGCCGACGTCGGCGAGGCTGTACCGTTTGTGAAAATGCGCGAGGTAGTAGTCCCGAATCGCTTGATTGGCGGGGTCTCGCAGGTGTTTATCATTCGCCACAACGGCAAACGCCGCCTCGCGCGCCGAGGCTAAAATCTCGGTGTCCAGATTGAGGTCGGCGATTTTTAAATCGGTGATGCTGCCCGATTGCTCTTTGCCTAAAATATTTCCCGCGCCGCGCAATTTTAAATCCGTTTCGGAAATCTTAAATCCGTCCGTCGTGGCTTCCATCGCAAAGAGTCGCTCTTTGGCGTCGGAGGTGCGTTTGTTCGAGTACATCAAAAAGCAATAGGATTGCTCCGCGCCTCTGCCGACGCGGCCTCGCAGTTGATGCAGTTGCGAAAGCCCGAACCGTTCCGCGTGCACGATCATCATCACCGACGCATTCGGCACATCGACGCCGACCTCAATGACGGTCGTGCCGACGAGCACCCGCGTTTTACCGTTTCGAAATTCTTCCATCGCGTCTTCCTTTTCGTACGGGAACAAGCGTCCGTGAATGAGTCCGACGCGGCATTCATCAAAGACTTCCGCCTTGAGTTGTTCGTAGCCTTCGCTCGCCGCTTGCAAATCCACCTTCTCCGATTCCTCGACGAGCGGGTAAACGATGTAGGCTTGTCGGCCTTTTCGGATTTCTTCTTTGATGAAGGTGTAGACTTCATCGCGCTCGGTGTCGTGCCGCAGATAAGTCATAATCGGTTTGCGGTCTTTGGGCATTTCATCGATGATGGAAACATCGAGGTCGCCGTACAGCGTCATCGTGAGCGTGCGGGGAATGGGCGTGGCGGTCATCAAAAGAATGTGCGGATTCAAGGCTTTGTCCTGAAGCGTTTTGCGCTGTAAGACGCCGAAGCGATGTTGTTCATCGATGATCGCAAGGCCGAGATTTTGAAACTGAACTTTCTCTTCAATCAGCGCGTGCGTCCCGACGGCGATGTGCGTTTCGCCGGTGGCGATGCTTTGCAAAATTTCCTCGCGCAGTTTTTTGCGTTGCTTGCCGATGAGCAGCGAGACTTTCACGCCGAGCGGTTCGAGATATTTTTTGAGCGTGATGTAATGCTGGGTGGCGAGAATTTCCGTCGGCGCCATGAAGGCGCACTGCGCGCCGTTGTCCAAAGCAATCATCATCGAGAAAATGGCGACGATGGTTTTGCCGCTGCCGACGTCGCCTTGCACCAAGCGATTCATCTGGTAGCCGCTGCCGAGGTCATGGCGGATTTCTTTGATGACTTTCTTTTGCGCGTTCGTCATTTCGAACGGTAAGGCTTTGTAGAAACGGTTGGTGAACTCACCGACTTTTTCGAAGCGGACGCTGTGCACTTTTTCTTCCGTCTCACGCTTACGAAGGGCGAAAAGAATTTGCGTGTAGAAAAGCTCCGTCCACTTCAAGCGGAACGTGGCTTGCTCTAATGTCTCAAGCGACGCCGGAAAATGAATGTGCTCGAAGGCGTCGCGGAGGTGCATGAGTCCTTGTTCATCAACGAGATACGCCGGTAAGTTTTCAGCGATGGCGGAAAGGTGTTTATCGAGCAGGCCGCGAATGATTTTACGAAGTGAACGGTTGGTGAGAAAACTTTTTTTCATCGCATCGGTGATCGTATAGAGCGGAATGATTTTGCCCGTGTTGAATAAATCGTAATCACTCGGTTCGTAATCGTTTGGTGTGGCGTCATTTTTAATCGCCTCTGAAGCCGCGTCATCAGGGGTGCTATGGGTTTCACCGGGTTCGGGGGAACTCAGGCGGTCGAAATCCGGATGTAGCATTTGCGGTTGCTTGTTGAACATGCCGACTTTCCCGTTCACCGCGAGGGCTTCGCCGGACTTAAAATTTTTGATGAGATACTGCGCGCCTTGAAACCAAGTGAGTTCAAGTTTTCCCGTCTTATCGTGCAGGCTGACGATCAAGCGTTTGTTTTTCCAACTCGTCCCTTCGAGCCGGATGTTTCGAATCTCGCCGACGACGGTGGCGGTTTCGCCTTCTTGAAGCGCGGCGATGGATTTGATCAGGCTACGGTCGAGGTAGCGGCGCGGGAAATAATTGAGCAAATCACCGAAAGTCCGCACGCCGACGGTTTGCAGTGTGAACGCCTTTTTCGGGCCGATGCCTTTGAGATATTTGATGTCGGTAAGGAGTTCGTTCATCGGTAATCACTTTTCGAAAACAATGACCGCATCACTATTTTTCTACGTCTTCATTTGAAATTTCCGGTGGTGAAGCGGGAAGGATGTGTGCGTGCTGCGGAGAATCCATGCGCGATTGTTGTGCCGCAAGTGCTTTAAAAGTTTGCAACAACCGCAGATGCACGTCGTTGCGAATAAGCCACTCGGCTACGAGCAAGTTCGGTATCCAACCGAGCCACGCGACGGTTCGGTAAGCATCCATCGGCGGCAGCGCGAAGGATAGGACGAGAATATATTTCCAAGCGCGCAAAGTTAAGGCGGAAAGGGTGAGTGCGAAACTTCGAAACATAAATGCGCTGTGCAAGGCAAACTTTTTTTCTCTGGCGGTTTCAAACGCGCGGTAGGTTACGTACATCCACAGAAGACTGAGCGACGTAAAAGCGATGCGCGAACTCCATCCACCGTTGGCAAAGAGCGACATGACGAGCGATGCGGGGCCGGACAGTCCCAGAATAATGCCGATGTAAAATCGTCCTATTTGCCGGTGCACCTGCGGCGCGCGGCAAAAAATCAAAGCGGAAAATTGCGTGAAGCCCGCGGCCAACAGAAAAATACTGGTGAAGACATGGATGTAAAAACAAACCTTCCAAACCGGATTGCCAACGACGGATTGTTTCAATTGTAAAAACGCGGTGTCATTTTGCAAGGCCAGATAAGGCAAGGTGAGCCGCAGCATCAAAAAAGAAAATACACAAAGAATGAATGCTAGCGTGATTTTGGCGACCGTGCGAAGTCGCCGCGGTTGGTGTGGCAGAAGTGATTTTCTATTTTGAAGCGGGTTCATCGCATCACCAACATTTATTTGAACAACCACATGAAACCGGCAAGAATTTTTTTTGCACTCGGCCTGATCGGGCTTTCGGCAGTCGCCCTGAACTACGGCGAACGCGCGTTGCCAACCGTGCCGCTCGCCCGCGCTTCACACACGTTGATCCCCGAAGCACCTCCGCAATCGCCTTTACAGGCTTCAAGGGAAACTTACGAAACCGCCGCATCGAAACACGGCTCCGCGAAAGATGATGAAGCCGTTCAAAACACGCCGCCGGTAGCCAATGCCGACCCGCGCAAGATCGGCGGTGAAAAACCCAAGGAGCAGTTGGAGATCGAAGCGGGCATGAAAAAAATCGCAGCGGCGAAAAGCAACATGATCGGGTATTGGGTCGGGGCGTTCGGCAAAAATAAAATCAACATCGCGCTCGCGGAAGTCAGCGGCACGAAAGCCAACGGCCACAGCGTGTGCGCCGGAAACTTTCGCGCCATCAGCGGCACGGTCAAGGACGCGGGCAACGGCAGATATGCGTTCGTGCTCAACGAACCGGGCACGGATAAATATGACGGCAAGTTCGAGTTCACGATTGATACGAATCAAGATGAACTGACCGGCAAATGGACGCCTTACAAACAGAGCGGCACATCGGCAAAAACATATACGTTGAAACGCCGCACTTTTGAGTATCGACCAAGTCTCGGCGATCACATCAAAGCCTCGACCGGTGAACTGACAGAGGATGATGTCTCCAACTTGGACAAAGAAGCCTTGCGATTGATGCGCAACGCCATTTACGCGCGGCACGGTTATTCATTCAAGAAAATGGAAACCCGCCGTTACTTCGACGATAAAGATTGGTACATCCCGATGGGCATTGACATCCGCGATCAACTCACCGACATCGAAGTCAAAAACATTATGCTGCTGCGTCGCTACGAAAAGTATGCGGAGAATTACTACGACGGCTACGGCAGATAAAAAAACGGTCTTGTTTGAAAACGCAGGCGACATTGTAAGGGCAGGGCATAGAGCGTCAGCTCGGCAAACTCGCCGTCGCCCCTACGGAGACCCCCTACGAGACGAATACGATTCTTCACACGCGGCTCGATGGTGAAACCTGATTTCGTATGAAAGATGATATGAAAATCTCCGCTTCGGAATTTCTGATTCTCCGGCGGATAGCCGTATATTTGCGGCTCAATTTTTAAACCTTTAATTTTTCGAGACGATGAAAG
>JACMJS010000411.1 GCA_014380515.1 Chlorobiales bacterium | reverse complement strand
TTTGCCTTCTGTGCCCCGGCCTGCTTGACTTCATTGACAAGCGTGGCCACTTTTTGTCCGAGCACGTTGAACACCTCCAAATTAACGAAGCCCGTTTTGGCGACGCTATAAGAAATCACGGTGCTGGGGTTGAACGGGTTCGGATAGTTTTGCTTGAGTTCATAGCGGAACGGTTGCGCGCCGGCGTCGCCTTCTACTGCGCTCGTGAGCGGAATGCCGTAGCGACCTGAGAGATAGACTTCTACCTGAGTGATTTCCGTGCTGCTCAGAACGCGGTTGTACAGAATCACTTCGGCCATGTCATTCCAGCCCGGAAAGGGATAGTCGTTATTGTGGAATACCCCAAGTGAAATGTATGGATCTTCCGCAACGATGTTGCCATTAGTGGTGGTGGTGGTAACAATACCCTGACCGGTAGCAGCCATGATGACGAATTGATCTTTCTGAAGCGTGATGTCATCGGGCGAACCGTTTTTTCGGAACTCAAAGAATCCCGTGTTGCTCGTATCAGTTTTCTCAAACTGGAACTGGCGAGCGGCGTTGTTACTGAAGGTATTGGTTGTGTAGAGTGCAAATCCCGTGTTACCTCCGCCGCCCTTCATCGCCGTAATAATTTGATCCGTAACGCCTTCATTGCCGACCAATGTTTTATCTAATTGTTCGGCGGGTCTTGTGCTGGCCACAACGGCAAAACAAGTAACCTCGCTACCGACACGACCGCCACCAAAGAGGCCGTTGTATTCGCCGCCCGGAAAATTGTTAAACTCAAACGTGCCACCCGGTTTCGGAGCGGGGCCTCTGAATCGCACTACAGGTTTTCCATTAAGCACATTTCCAACCAAATGCGGACGGTTGTCATTGTTTGGACCCTTCTGCGTGAGATCGACTGAATCACGGAATACATTGTAGTTGAGTGTTTTGCCTGTCAGCGTAACGGCGGCGGAATCAAACGCTAAATTCGACCAGATCAGTACCTCTGTTGTGTCGCGTTCCTTTGTCCCGGAAATTTGCGTTGAGTCCGTGGCGGCATTGGCAACATAACTGAGCGTATCAATTTTTGTAACCGGATTGCCGAGCGAGTCCAGACTTGTTCTCGGAATAAGCAGCGTATCGATGCTGGAGCGCATGATGATGCCCGAATCGGCTTTCACCCAGATTTGCAGGCCGGATGTAACCGGCAATGTTTGTGCAGCGGATTGCGAAGCGTGGCCAAGCACCAGTGCGAGCAAGGTTAGCAGCAAAGCTTTAGAGGTCGTCTTCATTGTCTTGATTGTTAGTTGGTATTGCGTGTAGATCAGGCTGTCCGATTATCCTAGCTTCGCCGCTGCAGCCCCAACTGCGAAGCCCTGTTGATAGTGCTTAAACAGGTTTCTGTAAAATAGTTTGCATCATTTAACCGGTTCAACGGTGTGATATTAACCCTTTGCTCTGAAAAAGTCAACTAATTTTTCAGGCCGGTCGCGGCGGGGAATTGCGATCAGGGGTCGTGTATTTGGATTGTGGATTTATTTTTCATGTCATTCTGAGCGCAGCGAAGAATTCCTCATTTTCGAAAAGCAATTAGGGATTCTTCGTTCTGCTGCGCTTCACTCAGAATGACAAAACACAACTTGGATACACGACCCGATCAGGCCGAGCCGCGGAGCACGAGTTCGGTTTTGAGTTTCTTGCATCGCGGTTTTCGCCCCGGCGTTTTGATACGGCTGATGAGAAAGTCGATGGCCGTTGCGCCCATTTCTTGAATCGGCTGACGGACGGTGGTGAGCGACGGAACGGAAAGCCCGGCGATGGGCAGGTCGTCGAAGCCAATGATGGCCACGTCTTGCGGGATGCGGTAGCGGTGCTCGGTCAAATCCCTGAGCATACCCACGGCCACTTCATCGCCCGCCGCCGAGAAAATCGCATCGAACGGCAACGGGCGCGTGAGGTCGTAGGCTTGCATGACGCGAATGTTTTGCAATCGTATTTCCTTCGTGCCGTAGTGCATCGCAAGTTGCAACTCCGGCAGCGGCTTGATGCGTGCAGCCTTCAACGCATCGATGTGTCCTCGAAGCCGCTCGAGCATCACACTGCTCGGCAGCGATCCATAGACGAACAGAATCCGCGTCCGCCCTTGTTTGATGAGATACTTCGTCGCCCGGAATGCTCCGTCGTAATTGTCGATGAACACCGAATCCAACTTTTTCGTCTCGGTCTCCAACACGACGCACGGCAAATAATGGGTTGCGTATTCCTCGATCTGTTTTTCCGACGTGTTGAACATCTGAACGACGATGCCATCCACCTTGCGCCCCGAAGCGATGCGGTGATAAAGTTCTTCCTGCCGGTCTTCTTTGCCGATGGTGTTGTAGAGCACGAGGTCGTAGCCCAAGTCGGTGAGCCGCTCTTCGATGCCGCGCATGATCTCGACCGTGAAGCCTTCGCCGATGTTGGGCACGAGCAATCCGATCAGGTTCGATCCGCCTTGCGTCAGGCTGCGGGCTCCGGCGTGCGGCACGTAGCGCAGCTGCTTTGCAATCCGCTGCACCCGCCGTACGGTCTGCTCACGAAACTTTCCCTTCCCGCTGAGAATCATCGACACCGAAGACTTCGTTAGGTTCGCCTCGCGGGCGATGTCTTGCATGATTGTCGCCTTTACCGGCTTGTGTATGGTCATAATGTTGATGCGGCAACTTGCGTGTTCTCTGCGTGTCCTTAATGGGCCGAGCCAAAAAACCGCTTGCGAATTTAGGAATAAACACGTAGTTTCTCGCCCCTGATTTTTTGATTGAACCGGTTAAACGCACATGAAAAGTATGCTTTGACGCCCCCGTCCTTTCGGGACACCCCCTCTAATAGAGGGGGCGAGGGGGAGTTCACACATGATGATCAATCTTCTGGCTTGATGCCGACCGAAATACTTCTGAGAAAGAACTATGACACGACCGTTTCGCGGCGCGGCTGCCGCATCACTGCTTCTTTTCTGCCTGCCTATTTTATGTTCACTTGCGTTTTCATCGCCCGCCAAGGCCGCGATCAACCGGCGCATGATGCTTATCGGCACGACGGGTAAACTCACCGGCACCGTCATTGATGCCCGTACCAAAGAACCGCTCGCCGGGGCTTCGGTCGTCATCGAAGGGACGCGGCTCGGCGCGCGGGCTGATGCCGACGGCAACTATACGATTCTCAATATTCAACCCGGCACCTACCGCGTCAGGGTGAGCTACATCGGCTACCAAGCCGCGACGCTTTCGAATGTCGGCATCCGTGCCGATTACACCGAGCGCGCCGATTTCACCCTCAATATCCAAGACGTGCAAACGACCGAAGTCGTTGTAACCGCCGAACGTCCGATTGTGATCAAAGACCAAACCTCGAGCGTCGCGGTTGTTACGGCGGATGAAATCCGCGCCTTGCCCGTCGAAAATTTTGATCAAGTCGTTCAGATTCAAGCAGGCGTTGTCGGAGGAAGGTTTCGGGGCGGACGGGCAAATGAAGTCGCTTATCTCGTCGATGGCATTTCGGTGCAAGATGTGTTCGATGGCAGTAAAGGCGGCGCGAACACCGTTGAACCCGCACAGATACAGGAGTTACAGGTCATCACCGGCGCCTTCAACGCCGAATATGGGCAGGCACTTTCAGGCGTCGTCAAT
>JACMJS010000410.1 GCA_014380515.1 Chlorobiales bacterium | reverse complement strand
TTTTCAGCTGCTCAGTTTGAAAATTTATCAATCACTCAACCATGAGCGGCCGATGTTGGCGTGCACCTGCGACAGCGACCGCTCATGGTGGAGTGATTGATAAATGTGCAAACTGAGCAGCTGAAACTCCAGCGACTTGAAATACTCACCCAGACGTTTGTAAATGATTCCGATATTGGTCAGCGACATGGCTTCGCCAAACGCATCGTGGATTTCCTGCGAGAGCGCAAGACTTTTGAAATGGGCGGCGAAGGCTTCGGCCACGTTGCCCAAGCGGTCGTGAATCAATCCGAGCAGATTGAATGAACTGGCAAGAGCGGAACGCTCGTCAAGCGTTTCGAAAATGGAAATCGCGCGGGCGATGTGCGTCAGGCCGTCGGCATAATCCGTCAAACGCCAGCAACAATTGGCCATCGCACGCTCGGCGTATCCGATGCCTTTCGGATAGGCGAGCAATTCGGATTGCTCACAGGCATCGGTGCCGAGCGTGAAGGCTCGCGCCGGATGCTGATAGCCTAACGCCCACGCAAGATCATTGAGCACGTCAATTTTGTCCGTGCCTTCGGTAGTGAAAAGCTTGGCTTCGAGACCCGTGATCGTCGTATCGAATGTTGCGTTCATATCCGGTGCAAGTGATAGAGATTTGCGGGGCGGGTACATCACACATTTCAAAGGTAGCCACATCGCCAATGTTTGCCAACCCTAAGCCAAACATCTTGTTTGTTTTTTTGCAATCGCTTTTCGCAAGCGGCTTTTTGAGAAGCCTCACGATTTGCCGTACCTTTGTTCGAGCCGATACTGACGCGAAATGAACCCGGGGGTGCGAGCCTTGCTAACGAAGACAACGACGAAGATGAACATCCCATCCGCCTTGATAACGCTGGTAAAAGGTGCGGCGACGCTGGCCGCCAAAACGATTCTGCGGACGAAGCGGTTTGAAAAAGTGATTCGCATTTCCGAGAAAGCCCTCAACGTCTTTTTAGAACTGACATCCAAACGCGACAGTCCGCTCCAGAAGCCGCACATCGTTTTGCACGAAGGCAGTTTCGATTTGAAATTTTTTTTGATTCAGCCCGACGGCAAAAGCGTGTTCTGCGTGTTGCCGCTGCACATCTCGGCGTTTCTCATCAGCGCGCGGCGGCGATCCGTTACGCTCGAGCGGGCGGGAAAAATTTCCATCGTGCCGGAAAGTTTTTGGCAGATCGTCTTTGCGAAAAGTTATCAGGCATATCTCAACAGCGCGTTCGGCGAAAAAACGCTTTTGCGCAAGGTCGCCGAAGGATTTGAGTTCGTCCGTTATACGCCGTCGCACCGGGTCTTCGGCGAACTGACCGCGCGGTCGTCGTTGCAAGTTGATTTAACCAAAGTACTCGCGCAGCACAAAGCCCTTTCGATTGCGATGCAACTTGAGCCGGAACATCTGTTGAAAGTTACCCGCCTTGAGGAACATGAAGGCGAACTGCGGCTCACCGTCTCGCTGGATTTCACCGAACCCGTTGAGGCCGTCCGGCGGTTACAACTTGCCGCCAAGGCTTCGGCATCGTCCGCACCCGCGCACCCGAATCCGTCTTCTTCAACCTGACCATTTTTCAACTTGACCGTAGCCCGTTCAAATGTCTCGAGTCCGGTGCGGCGACGCCTTGCGAACGTCGTTTCCGCCATTCTTCATCCTACCGTCCTGCCGGTGATTGCTTTCTGGGCGTTGCTCTTCATCGCCGAAGAGAACTTGCCCAACCGCAATCAGTATCTGGCCATTGCCTTCACGGTCTGCACGCTCTCGCCGATTGTCGTCGTGCTGGTTTTGATCCGCGCGGGCATCGTCAATGATTACGATGTAAGCGACCGCAAGCGGCGGTTGTTGCCCTTCATTCTCGGCGTGATCGTCTATATCGCCGGATATTTTGTGATGCAGGCCAACGGCGCACCGGTGATCGTCAGCGGCCTCATCCTGTGCTACGCGATCAACACGTTCATCATCATGTTCATCACCTTACAGTGGAAGATCAGCGTTCATATGGCGTCGCTCGGCGGCCCGATTGCCGCTTTGACCTTCGTGTTCGGTCCTGCCATGCTGCTGCTGCTGCTGCTCGTCCCACTGCTCGCATGGTCGCGCGTCGTGTTGAAAGCGCATACGCGGATGCAAACGCTCGCCGGTGCCGCCCTCGGTTTCTTCTTTACCTACATCGAGTTGAAAGTATTCTTCGGCGCGTGAACCGTATCGTTCTTACTTGCCCCGCAATTTATCTCCCTCACCTTTTTTGTAAAGCAAGGTCGCATCTTGATTGAGACCCAGTTCCTGTTGCTTGGCGGGCGATGATCCTTCGGGCGCACGGCCAAGTCCCATCTGCACCAATCGCATTCCCAAACTCACGTCTTCCGCAAAATGCGACGGCGCTTTGTACCCGTAGGCGCGATGCGTGCCCGGTTCGACTTTGCCTTTCGCTGCGACGAAATTTGCAAACGCATCCGTCCATTGATCAAACTCCGCCATCACTTGCGGCTCGGTGATCATTTGCTCGGCTTGGTTGTCGCTATACTTTTTGCCGTTGCCGAACTCGGTGTAATGCCAAAGGTCGTCGGGCACTTCAATGCCGCCGTAACGACACTGCCACACGAGCGGCGCGTAGGCATCGCGCATCTTTTCAAACGGTTCGCGGTCAGGATCGAAATAGTTTTTGTGCGTCAAAATTTTCGGGCGTCCGTCATCGTCCAATTCATCGCCGCCGCCGTCGCCGTAACAATAGAATCCTGCCGTGCGGTCTTCCAAGTGATTGACGCTCAAGGCTTCCCATTCCGGCGTGTGCTCCAACGCCATCGCCAGTTCGGGGTCTTTGTGTTTGATCAGTGATTCATCGGGATTGCCGCCGTTCATACACACGAGCCGATCGAACATCAATTTCAAATTGCTTGACGGCGCATACCAATTCACCGGACCGATGATCGCCCACGCATCGGCGAGATCGAGGCGGGAGTAGAGATCGAGATTCCACATCAGGTCAGGCTCCGCGCCGTTGTTTTTTTCGTAGCAGTTGCACGGCCAAACGCAGAGTGCCATCGAGACCGAGACGCAGGCGTTGCAACTTTGAATGTGTTCGCGGCTGTAGATGTTGCCCAAGTCTTCGTAGTCAATCTCCCACGCTTCCGGCAAGCGTTCGGCCATTCGAAGCATGAGGGTTCGCGCTTTGGAGTCCACGCCGGGACAGTTGTATTGACGACGGTTTGATCCGGCAATGATCAGAATGCGAAAGGGACGTTCGGCGGTCGGCAATTTACCGCTGTCATCATTGGGCTTCATCGGTGATGTGGTTTTAGGTGTTAGGTG
>JACMJS010000409.1 GCA_014380515.1 Chlorobiales bacterium | reverse complement strand
TGCAAGACGACTGGAATCGCAAGTAGGCCGTGGTTCTACAGGCATTAACAAAAAAGCGTTTGAGATTCAAACGCTTTTTTATTTTCACTTTTCTTGATGTCAGTTTGCTCGCAAGCGGGAACGACAGAAACGAAAGTACTTACTGTTGCTTTTTGCCCATCACGACGATTTGCTCGACCAGATTTCGAAATTCGTTTTTGCCGTCTTTCACAGAAATGAGTTCGCCCTTCGCCATCAAGTAACAGCGTTCGACGACTTCTTCGCGCGTCATGCCCAAGGCTTGTTGAATGGCAAGCAATGATTTCTCGCCGTCGATCTTGCGGTAGATCAAGTTTGATGGAATGTCAGCAGGCATTGATTTCGAGGGCGACATCGGTTCGCGTTGGAAGATCACCAACTCCGTGCCATGCACCGGCTCAACCGATCTTGTAATTCCGTTGGCCACGAGTTTGCGCATCGAGATGAGTGCCCGGTCAATCGGCAAGCGCGACATCACGAGTACTTCCGTCAAACTGCGGCGGCCATTGAACTGCGAAAGACATTGCCAATCCTCCGCCGTCAAAGTGATTTGCTTGACGTTCGGCGGCAAAACAGGATTGAGTTCCAGCGACAAATCATCGTCCTTCAGCACATTTAAAATTTCTTTCCAATACGTCAGATCAGCCGCACCTTGTTTGAGTAGCGGCTCGATGTCGACGGAAACGGTGAGCACTTGACGGTCGGTGTCGGCATCGTAATTGATGCGGAAGTTTCCGTTCGAGAGTTGAATCGAGCGGAAGAATACGAAGCGAATGTATTGAGCGAAATGATCGACGATGGAATTGAAGTCTAATTTCTGCGACTCAATCAGTGCGGTGATAAACTTGCCGCGGCCTTGTACCAATCGGGAGCGTTCGGAGGTTTCATAAATATCAAGGGGCGTGAGCGCGCCTGTGCCGAGCAAATAGTTGCTGAACTGATAGGCCGTCGACGATGCCCGTTGAATCGATCCGACGAGAATATCGAACGTCAGCGTTTCGCCCTCGGCGGCGGTTACGATCAACCGGCAATTCGACGCGGAAACTTTGACGAGCCGGAAAACACTGAGGAGCGGTAATTTTTCAAGGTCGCCGTCGAGCAGCGTCAGACGCTTGCGGGCGGAGACTTCGTTGAGATTGTCAAGGTCAACTTGCGGAACAATGCGTTTGTCTGTCGGTTGTCTTTCGCTGTTGCCTGCGGGCTTAAACATGTCAGCCATAAAATTTATTTCGGTTGCCTCCGGTTGAGAGCGGTGGCGATTGGGATGCGCTATGCCAAGGTATTCGGCAAGCGATGGGAAATTTACGGCGTGCGTATTAACAGCGTGTTAAGGCGGCGTTACTTTTGTGCGAAGTCGCTCGCTTCCGATCCGCTTCCGATTGAGGCAAAAATTCCCGTTATTTTTAATCGCCCCGCAAACAACATTCAACCTTTGTTTCGCAACATGAAAGTTTTGAAGTTCGGCGGTTCGTCCGTCGGCACGCCGGAACGCATTCGAGGCGTTATTGAAATCGTTGCCCAAATATGTGGCGATGCCACAGCCGAACCGTTGATGGTCGTTGTTTCCGCCTTTCAAGGCATTACGAATCAGTTGATTGAAACTGGCGATATGGCCGCCATCGGCAACGACCGGTACAAGCAAAAACTTCAGGGAATTTTCGAACGGCACACCGCCGCCGCGCAAAGTCTGTTGCATTCCGAAAACTATGCCGCGGCGATGACGCATCTGGGTTTGCGCTTCGGCGAGCTTTCAGATTTACTCCACGGCATTTGTTTGCTCCGCGAGCGTTCGCCGAAGAGTGCCGATTTGATTCTCTCGTTCGGTGAGCGGCTCTCGGCCTATCTCATCAGTCAGGCGTTTGCCCAAAGCGGCCATGCCACACGCTTCGTTGATACGCGCGATTTGATTCGAACGAACCGCACATATGGCAACGCGACCGTCGGCTTCGATGAGAGCTACGCACGTATTCAAGCATGGCATCGCTCACTTCCGTCCGCTGAGATTATCGTCGCTACCGGATTCATCGCATCGGCGGACGACGGTACAACAACGACGCTCGGACGCGGCGGCTCGGATTACACGGCATCCATTTTCGGCGGCGCACTGCGTGCGAGCGCGATTTATATCTACACTGACGTCGATGGCCTGATGAGTGCCGATCCGCGCCGTGTAAAAGATGCGTTCGTCTTGCCCGAAATCAGTTACGACGAAGCGACCGAACTTTCGCACTCCGGCGCGAAGGTCTTGCATCCGCACACCGTGGTCCCGGCGATGGAACATGATATTCCGCTCTTCATCAAAAACACGTTCAAGCCGCATCTGGCGGGCACGCGCGTCTCGCGCAAAGGCGATCGGAAAAGTCCGCGCGGCAGCGTGAAAGGGATTTCTTCGGTCAATGATATTGTGATGATGAGCGTCTCCGGCAGCGGTATGATCGGCGTGCCGGGCATCGCAGCCAGATTGTTCGGGGCACTTGCGGGGGCAGGTGTGAATCTTATTTTAATCGCGCAAACGTCGTCCGAACAGTCGATTGATTTTGCAGTTGAACCGAAGTCGGCGGCGAGGGCAAAGGTGGTGATTGAAAAAGAATTTGCAGCGGAATTAGATGCGTTGAAGATCGAAAAAATTTCCGTGCGCGAAGGTCTTGCGATCATTGCGGTCATCGGCGAAAAAATGTGCGGCGAGGCCAGTGTTTCGGGAAAACTCTTTGAAGCTTTGGGCAAGAACGGCGTCAATGTGTTGGCGATGGCGCAAGGCACGAGCGAGATGAACATCTCCGTCGTGGTGGCGTCGGGCGACGAAGACAAAGCCTTGAACAGTATTCACGAAGCGTTCTTCCTTTCGCACAGCAAAGTTCATTTGTTTCTCATCGGCACGGGTGTCATCGCAAAAAGTTTGCTGCGGCAAATCAGCGAACACAAGGCCGCGCTGTGCGATGAACTCAACGTGGAAATTCATTTGAACGGCATCATCAACACGCGCCGAATGTTGCTCGATAAAAACGGTGTCGATCTTGGCGTGTGGCCATCGTCGCTTGATGCCTCGCCCGATCGCGCGAGTCTCAATTCATTCGTTGAACAATTAAAGTCAATGCGGCTGCACAATTGCATCGTCGTGGATTGCACGGCGAGCGACGACGTTGCAGCGATCTATCCCGATCTGCTCGCTTCAAACATTTCGATTGTAACGCCCAACAAACGGGCGAACTCCTCTTCGACGGAATTTTACCAACGACTTCGCACGGCCTTGCGGCAAAGCAAAGCGAAGTTTTTGTATGAAACCAACGTCGGTGCGGGTCTGCCGATCATCGGCACGCTCGGTGATTTGAAAAAGAGCGGCGATAAGATTGAGAAAATAGAGGGCGTCCTTTCAGGTACGCTCTCCTACATTTTCAGCAGACTGCGAACCGGCGAAGCGTTCAGTGAAATCATTGCCGAAGCCAAAGCGCAGGGCTACACCGAACCCGACCCGCGCGATGATTTGTCGGGACAGGATTTCGCCCGCAAGTTTCTCATTCTCGCCCGCGAGATCGGCCTTGAGATGCGATTCGAAGATATTGTCTTCGAAAATCTTGTGCCCGAAGATTGCCGCGGCGAAATGAACACGGATGAATTTTTAGAAAAACTAAAATCGCATGACGACGCATTTCGTCAGCGCGCCGCAGCCGCAGCATCTCAAAATAAAGTCCTTTGTTACTACGGGAAAATCGAACACAGCTCGGCGGAAATCGGACTGCGTGAAATTGATCTCGAGCATCCGTTGGCATCGCTGGCGGGCACGGAAAACATGGTCGTCTTTACGACGGAGCGATACAAAACCGCGCCGCTGATGGTGCGCGGTCCCGGTGCGGGTGCGGAAGTTACCGCGGGCGGGGTCTTCGCCGATATTCTGCGTATCTCGAACTACTTGGCTTGAAAGTTTGCTGCAAGTTTGCACTGGCCGTATTATCTTCTTGCTTCATCATTAAATTTTTTCAATGTCATTCCAAGCCGTAGGCTCACAAGTGAGCGGAGCGAAGAATCCCTTATTCAAAAAGCAATCAAGGATTCTTCACTTCACTCGCGTTGCGTTCAGAATGACATCACGCTTTTTGGAAGTTCATAAATTTTCGGACGCATTTTTACATGGCTCTACTTGACATTAAGAACTGCACGATTCGTTTCGGCGGACTCACAGCGGTCTCGGAACTGAACGCAACCATCGGCGAGCATGAACTTGTCGGCATGATCGGGCCGAACGGCGCGGGCAAAACGACGGTCTTCAATATCATCACGGGCGTTTATGCGCCGACCGAAGGCGAGATTTTTTTTAACGGCAAACGATTTCAGCAACAGGGCGTCGCGGTGAAAACCTCCGACATCACGCGGCTCGGCATCGCGCGGACGTTTCAAAATATCCGGCTGTTCAAAAGTTTATCGGTGTTTGATAATGTGCGCGTCGCCATGAACTTGCACTTGAAACACGGCGTGCTGAGTTCCATCGCGCGGACGGACTCGTTTTGCAAAGAAGAAATAGAAATCGAAGCGAAAGTGATGTCGCTGCTCACGCTGTTCAAACTTGATAAGTTGCGCGACGAAATGGCCAAGAACCTGCCTTACGGCGAACAGCGACGCTTGGAAATCGCGCGGGCACTCGCAACCGAACCCAAACTACTTTTGCTCGATGAACCCGCCGCCGGTATGAACCCGACGGAAAAGGTCGAGCTGATGAACCTGATCAAATGGGTGAAAGAAGAATTCAAGATTTCCATTTTGCTGATCGAGCACGATATGAAAGTGGTAATGGGAATCTGCGAGCGGATCATGGTTTTAGATCACGGCGAAAAAATTGCCGAAGGAACACCTTCGGAAGTGAAACTCAACAAGAAAGTGATCGAGGCGTACTTGGGCGAAGAGGTTACGGTATAAGTTTTGCGAATGATTTTTGAAAATTTTTGAGAAAGTTTTTTGTAAACCTTACCCTGCCCGCTATATTTGCGTCCCGTTTTTTAACGGGGAAATCAACCAACGATTCTCTGCCGGAACAGAATGCTGATGGCATTTCTCTCTCTGGCTTTCTTTTACATACAAGCAGTTTGGGGTAAGTCCTATACAGCGTTTGGCTACTCAACCATGTCAGGGCCGGAAGGCAGCAGCATCCAGCAGTTCAAATGTGTGATATAGTTTCGCTTGCCCCTTTTTATTTTGCCTCAGCCGCTTCACGCATTTATGTCATTCCCGCCCGCGAGTGGGAATCTTAGAAAAGAATGAAGCACAAAGTCAAGATTCCCGCTTTCGCGGGAATGACATGACAAAAAATTTTCGTTTTAATTTCCATCAACTTTTAAACCGCAGACCGCTATGCCGACGAAGCAGGAATTTTTGAAGGATACCATTGAGCACATCGACATCAAGAAATACAACGTCGTGCCGATGGTGGATGACATGAGCAAGATGGCCTTTCAAGCGCGCAACCTCGCCCGCGCCGCCGAAATTTTTGACATGATGCAGGCCGAAAAAGACTGCGCCGTCATTCTCACGCTCGCGGGTTCTCTCATTAGCGCAGGCTTGAAGCAAGCGATCATCGATCTCGTTGAGAATAACATGGTTGATGCCATCGTTTCCACCGGCGCAAACATCGTCGATCAAGATTTCTTCGAAGGCTTGGGCTTTAAGCATTATGTCGGCACACCGTTCGTTGATGACGGCGTACTCCGCGAGTTGCACATCGACCGCATTTACGATACCTACATCGATGAAGATGATCTTCGCGTGTGCGATGATAAAACCGCAGAGGTTTTCAATGCGCTCGAAGCGAAACCGTATTCCTCGCGCGAGTTGATTGTTGAACTTGGAAAATATCTCGACAAGCAAGGCAAAGGCGTGCCCTCGATTGTGCATTCATGCTACAAAAAAGGCGTGCCGATTTTCGTGCCCGCGTTCTCGGATTGTTCGGCGGGCTTTGGTCTCGTACATCACCAATGGAACAATCCCGACGCGCATATCTCGGTCGATTCCGCTAAAGACTTTTTGGAACTGACGCGCATCAAAATCGAAAACCCGACGACCGGCATCTTCATGCTCGGCGGCGGCGTCCCGAAAAACTTTACGCAGGATATTGTCGTCGCTGCCGAAGTCTTGGGCTACGACGATACGACGATGCACAAATACGCCGTGCAAATCACCGTCGCCGACGAGCGCGATGGCGCCCTTTCCGGCTCGACCTTGAAAGAAGCCAGTTCATGGGGCAAAGTCGACACGACTTACGAGCAGATGGTGTTCAGTGAAGCGACCGTCGCGTTTCCGCTCATTGCCGGATATGCGTATCACAAAAAGAATTGGACAGGCCGCCCGCAACGCAATTTCAACGAGATGCTTTCGCACAAGCATACGCTCGCCGCAGCCAAGTAAACGATAACGGTGTGAGGGCGATGGATATGTCGCCCTCTTTTTATGCTTCGTGCCGCACTCCGCAGTTTGCTCACCAACACTTTCTCTGATGAAATTTTTCATTGATACCGCCAGCCTTTCCGAAATCGACGATGCCCGCAGTTTGGGCGTGCTCGACGGCGTAACGACCAACCCGACCCTCATTGCCAAAGAAGGCAAACGCGATTACAGCGAATTCAAAGATCATATCAAGCGTATTTGTCAGATGATCGATGGGCCGGTGAGCGCGGAAGTTACCACGCTCAAAGCGAGCGAGATGATCGTCGAGGGCGAAGAACTTGCGGCGATTCACAAGAACGTCATCGTAAAATGTCCGCTCACGCTTGACGGCATCAAGGCGATTAAGTATTTTTCATCGCAGGGCATCAAGACGAACGCCACGCTGGTATTCTCGCCGAGCCAAGCCTTGATGGCCGCGAAAGCCGGAGCCGCGTTTGTGAGCGCGTTTGTCGGCAGGTTAGATGACACGAGTTCGGATGGCATTTCACTCATCGAACAGATTGTGCAGATTTTCAGGAATTACGATATTGAGACGGAGATTCTGGTAGACAGCGTGCGCAATCCGATTCATATTGTTCAAGCCGCGCTGCTCGGTGCTGATGCGGCAACAATGCCGCTGAAAGTCTTAGAGCAACTCGCCTTGCACCCGCTCACCGCTACGGGTTTGGATCAATTTGTGCAGGATGCGAAAGTCATTCAGCGAGGCGTCAAGCATTGACGGGAATTGAGGGATGCGCAGCAGGCATTTAGCGGAGATTACGCGATATTTGTTTTGACTTCTTTTTCACTAAAACCAAAAGCAGGAGACATACAATGAAGAGTTATGAAGACCTCAAAAAAATGATTGCGGACATGGAAGAAGACTTCCGCAAATTTTATGAGAAAGGCAATAAATCGGCGGGCACGCGCGTCCGCAAACATATGGCGGATCTGAAGCGCAAAGCCCAAGATATTCGTGTCGAAGTGCAAGGCATGAAAACCGGTGAGGCCGAAACCGAAAACAAACCGGCCACCGAATAATTTTCCCGAACTCGCTCGATGCACCGATATAAAAAGCCGCAGTGATGCGGCTTTTTTGTTCGAGATGTTCAACACCGGATTACTTTGCGGCATCCAAATACCGGCCTTTGAAGTAGTGATAGCATATTTTCGCAAGTAGTGCGACGACCAAGCCGACGACCGGATTGAGTATGGCCTCGGCGACCGCAGCATAAAATTTATCCCAATCAATACCGGCTACAGCTTGACGGCTAGCTTCGGCGAAGATTCGGAACAATCCGACCATCAAGCCTGTCGCGCCGACATAAATCGGAAGTGTGGTCAGTGCATTCAGACGGTTGAGAAACTTCTCGCGGTCGGCGTCAACTGTAAGCGGGACAAAGAACTCAAGGCAAACGTTAAAGAAGAGTAACATCAACAATCCCAGTTGTAAACCCACCAACGGCCCGGCGGTGTAAAGCAGCTTCAGGGGAGCAAGTTCCACACCCGGCAACACGGTAAAGAAAAACAATATACCGACGCCCATTGCGACCGGAATTGAAAGCCGTTGCAACATGATTTTTTCCTAAGATTTTGTTGAGCGTTTTTTGCCAGCGTGCGGTTTGAAATCGTAAAAATGGTTTTCCATATCAACCGTGCCATCGGTATTGAACTTTACTTTTTCTTGCTCCAGCAACGAGCGCATCAAATTCGGATCGCCGAAATGAACTGCGCCCGTCAGCGCGCCGAGCCGGTTCACGACGCGGTGGCACGGCACATCGCTGCCCGCCGCGACATGCAGCGCGTAGCCGACCATGCGTGATGAAAGTCCCGTGCCGATTTTTTTCGCAATCGTACCGTAAGTCGATACCTTGCCGCGCGGAATACGACGCACCAGCCGGTAGACTTTCGCGTAGAAATTATTTTCTTTACGTTGCTTCGCTTCTTTTTCCATCACGGTGTAATTTTAATCGATATGCAAACGCTCACCGAAGAACTTCTTACCGCCAACCAAAAATTTTACGAAGCGTTCGCCGAACTCAGCATCGAGAAGATGGATGAGGTATGGCTCAAATCAGTATATGTAAAATGCTTACATCCGGGCTGGAAAGCGGTTTCAGGCGGCGAGGCGGTGATGGAAAGTTGGCAACTCATTTTTCGCAACACCGGCTTGATGCGGTTTGAATTGACCGAGGTCGAGGCGACGGTGCTGGGTCGCGTCGGGATCGTTACGCTCCGCGAGCGGTTGGTGTCGTCCGATCCTTCCGCTGAACTGGTAAACCGCACAACGCTTGCCGCAACGAACCTTTTTGAGTTTTCCGACGACGGGTGGAAAATGATTCATCATCACGCAGGCCCTACTGAACCGGACGAGCCGGATTTTACCACGCCGGGCGATGACGATTCAAGCGAGTTATGACGCCCGCTCCACATCGGCGGAGAGCGTGAGTTCGAAGACTTTAGAATCGACGAAAAGATTGAAGAGGTCGGAGTCGACTTTCTTTTCTTTGACTTCATAGCCTAGAATATCCAAAGCCCGGTCGATGGGCACGGCGCGTTTGTAGGGACGGTCGTTGGCGGTGAGTGCATCGTAGATGTCGGAGATCGTCATCATTTTGGATTGCACCGGAATTGCATCGAGACCAAGTTTCAAAGGATAACCGCTGCCGTCCAACTTCTCGTGGTGTGAGTAGGCGATGATCGGCACGTTGCGCAGGTCGTTCGTCCACGGAATTTGCTTGAGGAAATTGTAGGTGTGCGTAACATGCGATTCGATTTCACGGCGCTCGGCTTCATCCAGACTGCCTTTCGGAATGGAAAGCCGCGCGGCTTCGATATCGGTAAGGTAAGTATAAACCTCATCGTCGTTGAAGGCGAAAATCTTGGATTGGATTTCCTTCAGTTTGCCGAAACCTTCGCTGCGCATCACGGTCGGTTCGTTCACCTTCAGAATGAACTGCAAAAATTCATCGAGCTCGAGGAGTTTATCGTTGCATTGCCGGTCTAAATCGCCGATGATTTTCAAAGCTTCATCGCGGGATTTATCGAGCAGGTATTGAACTTTCTCGCGGGTGTATCTCAGTTCAACCGCCTTCTTCATGATCTCGTAGCGGTTCTTGATCGTGCTCAGTTCTTCCTCGTAAAGTTTGCGCGCTTTGACGAGCACCGGTTCGCGCACGCCGATTTTACCGAAGTCGTGCAAGAGCGAAGCGTATTTAATTTCCTGCAAGTCCTGCCGCGTGAACTTGACGTCTTTGAACGGCGGACGGTCGCTCTTGTCAACAATTTCAGCGATGCCGACGGTCAATGTGGCGACGCGACCTGAGTGGCCGGAGGTCGTCGGGTCGCGGGCTTCAATGGCGGTTACGGATGCTTGAATAAATCCTTCGAACAGCACGCGGATGCTGTCGTAGAGCAAGCGGTTTTCGTAGGCGACGGCGGCTTGCGAGGCCATTGATCCGATGAAGTTTTCGTCTTTCTGATTGAACGGAATCACGTACTTATGCGTCTCCGATTCGCTCATCAGCTTCGCATTGGCGTCGCGCTTCTTGTTGAGCAGTTGAATCACGCCGATGGTTTCCTTATCGCGGTTGAGCATCGGAATGACGAGCATCGACTTCGTGCGGTAGTTGATCGTCCTGTCGAAACTCGGATTGAATCCGTAGGGCGTCCCTTCGGGGATTTCATAGACGTCATTAAGTTCGACGGATTTTCCCGACATGGCCACGTAACCCGAAATACTTTTCGGCGTGATCGGCATCGTCGCATTGAGAAAACTGGACGTGCCTTTTGTAAAGTTTTTCGAGTACTTAAATCGCAGTTGCTTGTTGGCCAGATAATTATGTTTGTCGAACGTCGCTCCGGTATTTTCCTCGACGATGTAAAGCGTGCCCGCGTCGGCATTGGTAATGTCCATACTGATCGTGAGAATCAGCTCCAACAATGTGGAAATGTCTTGTTCGCTGGAAAGCGCAACGCCGATTTCGTTGAGTTTTTTTAGTTCGTCCTGTTGTTCGCTCAGTTCGTAGCGAAGCACGTCCAACTTGCCGCGATACTGAAAATAAAGTTGGGTACGGCGCAAGAGCACGCCGAGCCGCATCGAACTGACGGGCGTTTCGATGATGTCGAAAACTTCGCGTGAATCTAAAAGTTGGGTGTAATCGCCGTAGTCGGTCAGTTCTTCGGGCGAAGAAATGATGGCAATCGCTACAAGCTTTTCCAAGCCTCTGGGAATGAGTTGGCGGACGCGGTGCAGCGTGGTGATGTCGACAAGCAGCAGCAATTTGGCTTCACCGTTCGAGCTCAAACTTTGTTGGCCAAGTTCATCAATTGCTCGTTCGGGCGAATGGTACTCAAATACGCCGCGTGAGAACTTCAGCGCGTCTTTTACTGCATCGTCATCAAGGCCGACATGATCAAAAATGTGAATCTTACTCGAATCGCTCATATCATTGGTGTCTTTTCACGCTTCGAAAACTGAGGGTTCGCAGGATGAACCAGCCGCGTGAACGGAGTTTTGAGGTTCTACATTCTAAATATAAAATTTCCGCACGCTTATCCAACTGATTTTTTTAGGCGACTTCGGGCTAGCCTCCCTCGCGGGAACCGAAACAAAAAATCCCGCAGGCACTCAACGCATGAGCACCGTACAGGATTTTATGGTTTGGCGATTTGGTATCCGTCGCCGGAAGCAACGAATCAGTCCATGATCTTCCGCAGGAATGCGGGCGTTTCGGAATCATCTTTGCGAATGCGTTCTTGATTCGGCTTCGGCAAATGATCTTTTTCTTCTTTCGAGTTTTCGCTGAGCGGCTCAGGCGTCGGAATGCCCATGCGGGTAAAGGCGGGCACGTCTTCGCGCTTCTCGAACACATCGGAATTGATACGGCTGATTTTTTCCTCGACGCTCGTTTGCTTCACGATGTCTTCCTTCCGCACCACGCGTAATTGACTGCCACTGACAACCCCGTTGCCATTCCCATTGCCGTTCTTTTTCTTTTTGTTGAAGCCCGTCGCTATGACCGTA
>JACMJS010000408.1 GCA_014380515.1 Chlorobiales bacterium | reverse complement strand
TCATATCCATCGTGCCCATCGCCAGCCCCGCACCATTGACCATGCAACCGACGTTGCCGTCGAGCTTGATGTAGTTGAGGTTTGAAGCCGAGGCTTCGACTTCCAGCGGGTCTTCTTCGTTGACATCGCGGAGCGGTTCGTAATCCTTGTGGCGAAACATGGCGTTGTCATCGAAATTGATTTTCGCATCGAGCGCCATGACCTTACCTTCTTTAGTGATCACGAGCGGGTTGATTTCGGCGAGCGACGAATCGGTTTGCATGTAAGCCGTGTAGAGCGCGGTTACGAATTGCACGGCGTTCTTGAACTGATCGCCTTCTAAGCCCAATGCGAATGCGGCTTCGCGGGCTTGGTAGGGTTGAATGCCAAGCACGGGATCGATGGAAATCTTGATGATTTTTTCGGGCGTTTCTTCGGCAACTTTTTCAATATCCATACCGCCTTCGGTGGAAATCATCAGCACGTTGCGCGAGGTCGCACGGTCGAGCGTGATGCCGAGATAGAGTTCCTTGTCAATCGCCATCCCTTCTTCGATGAGCAGTCGCCTGACCTCGCGGCCTTCGGGACCCGTTTGATGCGTAACGAGCACGTTCCCCAAAAGACGTTTGGCGACGTCGTAGGCTTCATCGGCGGATTTGACCACCTTCACGCCGCCCGCTTTGCCGCGCCCGCCCGCATGAATCTGCGCTTTAACGACGACGACGCTGCTTCCGCCGCTCTGCTGTTGCTCGGCGAGCATCTCCGCCGCGATTTGCTTCGCTTCATCCGCCGTAAAGGCGACGCGGCTTTTCGGAACGGGTACACCGAACTTTTTCAAAATCTCTTTGCCCTGATGCTCGTGTATTTTCATTGGATGGATTGTTTTGTCCTTTTAGGTTTTTAAACAGATGTCGTAGATAAATCTTGACGGATACTTCTTATGCCCCGCCGGTTCGCGCTGCTCATCGGTAATACCGCGGAGCGATGCGGCGGGTGCGTGGCTTCTCAGAAGTGAAGGCGCAGGTTTGCGTGAGCGGGCAAAATTTACGTTAGTTAGCGATGATAAAAAACTTACGGGCTTGTTGCCACGCTGGTACAAGCGGCAACAAGCCCGTCATCTGCGCAAGCGGCATCTCGCAGCGCGGCGTTATGCAAACTCCCGGACATGAAGGATTTGCGTCCCCGTGATAGGCTGGATTTCACCGTCCGTTAGCGTGAGTACAAACGTCGTTTCGCTTTCAGTGTTTCCGAACCTCACCTCATATCCGGCATCATTTAAATGCTTGTGAATGATGACGCCTACATCGCCTTTCTGAAAGTGCGTGCCTGCAATGTCGCGCCGCAGCGATACCGTTTCAAACAATCCCGGCTTCGGTTCGTCTATGTCGCTATACGGATTTGCCAGACAGCTCGGTGATCGGAAGGCGGATGAGAAGAGAACTTCTTCTTGCGGCCTTTGCATCGCATCAGGATACAGATCGCTTTCCTCAATCGCATATTTCAAGGGCACTTCCAATTCGCTCTCCATAAGGCCGAGCACTTCCTCAAGCGTATCGCCCGCAGCGATACATCCGAACCTATCCGACGGATGAGACGAATAATCCGGCTCTGACTTATTGACGATAACCAAATAATTTTTCATTGTAATCAATCATAATTTGTGCGGGCTTCTGTTGCCTCGCTGTTTTCTTTTCTCGTGATGATTACGCTTGATCAAAGGGCTGCGGATGCGAGGGCTTGACGCGGAACACGTCAAGTGTGCCGCAGCTCCGGCAGTGCGGGCTGAACCGTAACTCTGGAAAAAGAGTGATGGCAAGTGCTGCAATTTATCCGCGAATCAAAAGCAGTTGCAGCAAAATAAAAAGCGGCAGCAAGATGATCAGGCTGAACTTGTACATGTAGGCGAAGAAATCCGGCATCTCGATGCCTTGTTCCTCCGCGACGGCTTTGACCATGAAGTTCGGGCCGTTGCCGATGTACGTCAATCCGCCGAACAGCACCGCACCGGCGGCGATGGCTTCGAGAATCAACGGCGGCACCCCGGCGACGAGATCATTGCCCGCAAAGCCCTGCGCGAGGGCGAGCGTATAAAAAGTTACCGCCGTCGGCGTGTTGTCTAAGAAACCGCTCAGCAAACCGGTGGCATAATAAAACTCGGTAGCGGTTGCAACGCCGAGCGACGCCGCGTTCGCTTCCAGATACAACAGGCACGGCACCATCGTAACAAAAATGCCGAAGAACAAATACGCCACTTCCTCAACCGGATGCCAACTGAACCGGTTCGCCTCGCGCACTTCCTTGTTCGTCAACACCAGTGAAAGCCATGCGAATCCAATGATGACGGCTTCGCGGATGAACCCGAACGCTGCATTGGCGCCGAGCACCGGAAACGTTTGTGCGTTGAGAAAAGCAATCGCCAGCACCACGCCCGCCGCCCACACCAGATTGAGCCAGCCTGAAATCCGAATCGGCGTAATTGCTTCGATGTCCTGCTTGATCGCGCTTTCCGGTTCTTTGCGGTAAAAGTACGTATCGACGGCGAAGTAAATGGCGAGCAGTAAAAAGTTGGCGCACAGCCACAGCGGCCACAACTGAAAAAACCATCCGAACGGCACGCCGCGCAGATACAAAATAAACAGCGGCGGATCGCCGAGCGGCGTGAGCATGCCGCCGGTGTTGGCAGCGATGGCGATGAAGAACAGCACGGTGTGCACTTTCAAGGTGCGACTTTTATTGGTTTGGAGCAGCGGACGAATGAGCAGCATCGAGGCACCCGTCGTGCCCATCACGGAAGCCAGCACCGCGCCCGTCCCCAAAAAAATCATGTTGACCCAAGGCCGCGCCTCGATGTCGCCCGTAACCGCGATGCCGCCCGTGATGACGAAGAGCGCGCCCAGCATCACCATGAACGGCACGTAATCAAAGAGAACCGTGTGAATCAGCGGCGCGGTGTTGCCGGTGAAAATGAGATAGAGCGCGGCGGGCAACCCGAGCGCGAGCGCGACGAAAAGTTTGTTGTGATTGGCTTCCCAAAACTTGCCGTGAACCAGCGGCAGCACCGCAATCGCTGTGAGCATGAGCGCAAACGGAGCAAGTGCCCAAAGCGGAATGTCGGTTGCAGAAGCGGTAGAGATGATGCCGGGCAGCGGATGAAAGAGCATGATGGATAAGAAATAAAATGGTTTGAATGAAATGCAGACGAATTTACCACAACCTTTCGCAATCACATATTTCAGTAATGTTCAATCAGTAATAGACTTCTTGCTAAAGTCTTTCTTGTGTCATTCCGGCTTGCCCGGAATCCTTCTTGCAGCTGAATTAAGAAGGATTCCCGATCCCGCTCAATGCGGGACTCAAAGCAGCATGGCGGGAATGACTTTCGCAAGAGGTTTAGTGAAAGAAGTCCAATGTTCAATTTCAGATGCTGGTACCCTTTCAGGTCATTCCCGTTTCAGGTCATTCCCTCGCACGCAGGAATCTTGACTTCAATTGCCTGCTCTGGATTCCCGCTTTCGCAGGCATGACACTCACGAGAAGTTGTTCGTGCCCCGTTGCCGTTCATCGCAGCGACATGCACTTCGTCTGAATGACGTCGCAAAGCAGGGAAGCAGCGGTTACTTTTACAGCGTTCTCAGAAAGGATTCAACCGGCAACTCAAAAAAGCAACGACGATGAAACGCATCCATTTTATAGTTCGCATTTTATTCGTGCTCATCTTTACCGCGTTTACCGCGCCGTTCGCAGCGACCGCGCAGGAACAGGGCACGATTGAAGGCTCGGTGATCGACCGGCAAACGAAGCAGGAAATCATTGGCGCGAAAATACAAGTCATCACCGGACGGGGCGACACCGCGCTCTCGCAGGGCGCATTGAGCGACGCTCAGGGAAACTTTCGCATTGAAAACGTCCCCGTCGGCACGCACCGCTTGAAGATCACCGCGACGGATTACAAACTCTTTATCAAAACCGACGTCGCGGTTTCATCGGCGCAAAGCACCAAACTTTCACTCGAACTCAAATCCGACATCGCCACGGCTTCGGAAGTCGTTGTTACCGCCGATTACTTGTTCGCAAAGTCTGAGGACGCGAAAGTGAGTTCGAACATGCTGTCGCGCGAGGAAATCCGCCGTGCGCCGGGGTCGGTCGAAGACGTTTCTCGAATGGTGCAATCGCTGCCGGGCGTCGCCGTCGCCAGCGACGCGCGCAATGATTTGATTGTCCGCGGCGGCGCGCCGTCCGAAAACTTTACGATGATCGACGGCATTGAAATTCCCAACATCAATCACTTCGGTTCGCAAGGCGCGGGCGGCGGCCCGATTGGGATGATCAACTCCGACTTCATCGAAGATGTAACTTTTTCCGCAGGCGGCTTCGGCGCGCGGTACGGCGACCGGCTCTCCGGCGTGATGGACATCCGCTACCGCGAGGGCGACCGCAACCGGATCGCAGGCAAGTTCGATCTCGGTCTCGCCGGTGCGGGCTTCGTGATCGAGGGGCCGGTACAACAAGGCAAAAGTTCGTTCATCGTCTCGGCGCGCAAAAGTTATCTCGATTTAATCGTCGGCGCAACGGGACTCACCGCCGTGCCGAACTACTCGAACTTCAACGTCAAAGCGACCTACGAAATCTCGCCCGAACACCGGCTCTCGTTCATCGGTCTCGGCGGCGTCGATGATATTTTCATCAAAGGCGATCAGGCTGAGGACGAAACCTCCAACGACCGCATCCGCAACAACGGCTGGCAGGGCATTGCGGGGCTGTCGCACAAATGGCTCGCGGGCAAACAAACTTACATTCAAACCTCGCTTTCCGGCGACGTCTATCGCTACTTCACCGATGTGAACAATGCGGGCGTGCAAACTTACATCAACAGTTCCTACGAAGGCGAAGCGGTCATGCGCTCCGACTTTTCGCACCGCCTCTCGCCAAGCGATGAACTGCAAGGCGGCGTGAATGCCCGCTACATCCGCAACAGCAATGATGTCTATATCAAGAGCGACACGAACGAGTACGGCAAGACGTTCGGCGACATCAACTACAGTGCAACCGCAGCGACCTATAAACTCGGCGGCTACGTGCAATACTCGAAACAATTCTTCGGCAACCGCTTGGGTGTAACGGGCGGCGCGAGAGTGGACTACTTCGAATTTCTGAATAATTCTACAGCGGTGTCGCCGCGGCTTTCGGCCAGTTACGCGTTGCAAAGCAATCTGAAAGTGAATGCGGCGTGGGGACTCTATCACCAAGCCCCGCCGATGGTATGGCTGATGGCGGACAGCCGCAACCGCGATTTGAAATATGCCGAGACGCAGCATCTCGTCGGCGGCATCGAGTATTATCCGTTTGAAGATGTGAAGGTTACGCTGGAAGTGTTCAGCAAAGACACACGGGATTATGCGGCGAGCCTGCGCGACAGCAGCGTCTCTTACGCCAACGTCGGTGCGGATTTCGGGGCCTCAGGTTTGGAACATCTGACGAGCGGCAGCACGGGCTACGCGCGCGGCGTCGAATTTTTCGTGCAAAAGAAATTCACGACCCGCTTCTACGGCCAAGTCAATTATTCCTATTCGCAAATCCGGTTCGCGGGACTTGACGGTGTGCTGCGCGCGGGCAGTTACGATTATCAAAATATCTTCACCGTGATCGCGGGCTATAAAATTACGGATGCGATTGAAGTCTCCGGCAAGTGGCGGTTCGTCGGCGGACGGCCATATACGCCTTACGACGTGGCCCTGTCCGGTGCAGCGGGACAAGGCATTCTGGATTTGTCGCAAGTGAACGGGGCGCGCTTCTCGGATTATCACCGGCTGGATGTGCGGGCGGATTTTAGATTCAACTTCGCGGGGCTTGCGGTGGTGAGTTACATCGATTTGCAGAACACGTACAACCGTCAGAACATCGAACGCCTGTCGTGGAACGAGAAGACGAACCGCCCGCAGGAACTCTATCAATGGAGTTTTCTGCCCGCGGGCGGCGTGAAGGTCGAGTTCTAAACCAATCACGACAAAACTAATTACGATTCATAAATCAACAGCAACATGAAGTTACCGGATAGCGAAAAAAATAGATTGAAGCAGAAGTATGGACAGTGGGCAATCGTTACAGGTGCGTCGTCAGGCATTGGGCTTGAACTGGCGACGCAGCTCGCCGGTGCAGGTTTTAATCTCATCGTCGTCGCAAGGCATTTAGAAAAATTGCAAGCGGTTGAACACGAACTGACTTCAAAATTTAAAATCGAAATTAAAGTCGTTGATGCCGATGTCTCGCAATCCGGCGGCTGCGATAAAATCATTCAAGCCGCCTTAGGGTTGAACGTGGGTCTCTTGGTTGTGTCTGCCGGGTACGGCACTTCGGGTGTGTTCATTGAGACTTCGCTCGATGCCGAAACAAATATGCTGAAAGTAAATTGTGAAGCGTTGCTCGCGTTATCGCATTATTACAGCCGACAATTTGTGCGGCAAAAACGCGGCGGAATTATTTTGATGAGTTCGTTGGTCGCCTTTCAAGGTGTGCCTTACTCCGCCAACTATGCCGCCACCAAAGCCTACGTCCAAACCTTAGCCGAAGCCTTGGCGATTGAACTGCAACCCCACGGCGTTGATGTGTTGGCCGCCGCGCCCGGGCCGATTGAGAGCGGTTTCGGAGAACGGGCAAATATGAAAATGGCGATGTCGTTAAAGCCTTCACAAGTCGGCGTTCCGATATTGAAAGCCTTAGGCCGCCGCACGACGGTGTTACCGGGACTGCTTACAAAAATTTTAGTGTATTCGCTTCGAACGGTGCCGAGATGGGCAAAGGTCAGGATCATGGAAAAAATCATGGGCGGCATGACGCAGCACCAACGGAAATAAAAGATCAATACAATCCCTCTCGCAACGCAACCCCTCTTGTCCTTCGGACATTCTCCCCTTTGTCAAAGGGGAGAGCGAGAGGGGTTGCATTGTTAAAAAATTGTCAAACCTTACTTTTGAGTTCGTCGGGGGCTTGTTTGGGAATGAAAAAAAAGTAAATTCGCAGACCGTTTTTTCATCGCATCGGTTTCAGGCAAGCATCGGCAGGTAAAAGATCAGCGGCAAAATACAACGGTACAACGGCGGCGAATGTTGATGCTCAGGCAAGCGGCGGCGGATTTTCTTTTCAGATGTTTTTTTGTATACTCGCTTCGCACATCACAACTCGCAATACTTTCGCGGGAGATTTTATTTCCAAAGTTCATTCGCTTCACCGGCTTCAATCCCGGCTGCCGCAAACCCTTGCTGCGAATGCGCGGGAGGCAGGCTTGCGACAACCGGCAGCGGTGTTCAACGTCATTCAGGGCAATCTTTCTCAGAACGCACTTCTTCTAACAACTAAGCATCAGGATATGAAACAGGGAACCTTTACGGCGGTTTTACTCGTCGGAGCCTTTGTAGCCGCTGTCGGTATTTATTTCTTCTTAGGCACGATGCCCAAAGAAAGCATCTTTCATACCGTTTATGAAGGCGGTATTCTCGTACCCGTGTTACTCACGCTCGTCATCATGCTTCCGGCCTACATCATCGAGCGGCTTATCGCGCTGGGCAAAGCCGAAGGCAAAGGCGGCATGACTGCCTTCATCCGCGACATTCAACAGGAAGTCGAAGCGGGCCGCATTGATTCCGCCATTGAAAAGTGCGACATGCACAAGAGTTCGCTCGCCGCCGTCATTCGCGCGGGGTTGGAAAAATACAAGACCATCGAAGGCCGTAAGATCGATCCCGATAAAAAACTTGCTGAAATGCAGAAAGCCATCGAAGAAGCAACTTCTATGGAAATGCCGCTCTTGGAACGCAACCTCGTCGCCATTTCAACC
>JACMJS010000407.1 GCA_014380515.1 Chlorobiales bacterium | reverse complement strand
GCACGGGCGGCATTGATAACGAAGTTGCGTGGAATCTCGCGTCGGTGCAGAGCGGGGTCTATTACGCGGTCGTTACCGCGCAGGGCAGCAGCACCGCCACCGTAAAACTCAAAGTCGCCGTCGTCAAATAACACGGGTATGATTGTAGGGGCGATGCTGGTCGTCGCCCGTCTTCAGGGCAACCACAAGGGTTGCCCCTACGAAGATGTCATCACAAAAAAGATTTTGCGGCGAATTGTGCAACCCACACAAGCAACAGTGCCGTGAGAAGGGAAAGCGGCGGCGGGAACATCCAGAACATGAGGAAGCCAAGCAGCAACGGAAAAACATAAAGCAACAGTTGCTTCAATATTTTTTCGGCTCGGTCTCTTTCGTCGGGGCGATGTTGAGCACGGCGAGAAAGCAGCCCGCGAGCCACCAGCAGCACGAGTCCCGCAGCCCTCCCTATTGACACCTTATTCCCGCTTTCCACGAAGCCATGCGTAGACGGCCATTGCATGACCCTGACCTAAATCAAAATCTTTTTTCAGCCACGCCACGATTTCACCGGCTTTGACGTCCGGTTTCTGCAACCCTTTCTTTTCTGCGTGCTTCTTAAATTCTTCCGGCGTCTTGCCCGTTTTGGTTTTGATGTTATCGAGATAAGTTTGAAACGACATATCGGTTTTGTTTTAAGACGTACGACTAACTACGCCAAGAAAAAATAAACGATAGATCAGCGGCCAAGGGCTTTGAGCATCGTTGAACCGATGTCGGCGGGATTCTCGGCGACATGGATTCCGGCTTTGCGCATCGCATCAAGTTTTTCATCCGCCGTGCCTTTGCCGCCCGAAATGATTGCGCCCGCATGTCCCATCCGCCGTCCTTCCGGTGCGGTGCGTCCAGCGATAAACCCGACGACGGGTTTTTTATAATTCCGTTTGATATACGCCGCCGCTTCCTCTTCCGCGCTGCCGCCGATTTCGCCAATGATGACGAGGGCTTCCGTTTCGCCGTCCTTCGCAAAAAGTTTGACGGCATCAATAAACTGCGTGCCGATAATCGGATCGCCGCCGATGCCGACCGCCGTCGATTGTCCCAATCCTAATTTCGAGAGTTGCCCGACGGCTTCGTAGGTCAATGTGCCGCTGCGCGAAATGACGCCGATGTTGCCGGGTTTGAAAATCATCGCGGGCATGATGCCGACTTTCGCTTTCTCCGGCGAGAGCACGCCCGGACAGTTCGGTCCGATCAGCGTCGCGCCTTTCGATTGCACGAACGCAAAGGCCTTCATCATATCCGCAACCGGAATGCCTTCGGTGATGCAGATAATCACGGCGATGCCCGCGTCCGCCGCTTCCATAATCGCATCGGCGGCGAACGGCGGCGGTACAAAGATCACCGATGTATTTGCTTTAGTTTTTTCTACACCTTCGGCGACGGTGTTGTAGATCGTTACTTCGCGGATGAACGCATCTTTTTCGTTACCCATGTATTTCAGGCCGCCCTTGCCCGGCGTAACACCCGCAACGACCTCGGTGCCGAACTCCAGCATCTGCGACGTATGAAATGTGCCTTCGCTCCCCGTGAT
>JACMJS010000406.1 GCA_014380515.1 Chlorobiales bacterium | reverse complement strand
GCGGTGCCGATGCCGAGCCGTTTGGCCGCGAGCGTTTTGTTTCCGTTCACTTCGGCCAGCATTGTTTTGATGTGCTGCTTTTCCATTGCTTCGAGCGTGAGGCCGGAAAACATAGCGGGACTTTCATGTATGAGGTCTGCGGATGCAGGGTGGACAAGGCTTTGCGGCAAGTCAGCCATTGTCAGTGTTTCACCGCCCGCGAGGATCACCGCGCGTTCGATCACGTTTTTGAGTTCGCGGATATTGCCTTTCCACGCGGCGTGTCGCAACGTCAACCGGACGTCGTTCTCCATACCGGAAATTTTCTTTTGAAGTTTGGCGGCATAGACGGCGGTGAAATGCGTGGCGAGCAACTCAATGTCGTCTTCGCGGTCGCGGAGCGACGGCAAATAAATCGTGAAGCCGGAAAGGCGGTAAAATAAATCTTCACGAAACCGGCCTTGCTTCGCGTCCTCTTCCAAGTCGCGGTGGGTCGCTGCAATGAGCCGCACATCAACACTGATGGATTTTGTATCGCCGAGCGGCGTCAGAGTTCGTGTTTCCAATACACGAAGTAACTTCGCTTGCGTTTCCAGACTCATGTCGCCCAGTTCATCGAGAAACAGTGTGCCGGTGTGCGCCGCTTCAAAGAGTCCGCGTTTATCGCGCGTGGCACCCGTGAACGCCCCGCGCTTATAGCCGAAGAGTTCCGATTCCTGCAAGTCTTTCGGAATGGCCGAGCAGTTGATGGCGATGAATGGACGGTCGCTGCGTTTGCTCGCGGCGTGAATGGCTTCGGCAAACAGTTCTTTGCCCGTGCCCGTCTCGCCCAAAAGTAATACGGTGGTTTCCGTCGATGCGACTTTTTTGGCGAGTTCAATCGTCTCCGAGATCGCCTGCGACTTTCCGATGAGCGTTGCGAACGCCGACTTTGAAATGACGCGGTGCTGAAGGTCTTTGATCTGCCGCCGCAGTCCCGATTTCTCCGCCGCTTTTTCAATCGTCATCACCATGGCATCGTCTTCATCGCCTTTGATGATGTAGTCGAACGCGCCATGCTTCATGGCCAGCACACCATCCGCCACCGTGCCATAGGCCGTGATGACGACGATCTCCGCTTCGGGATTTTTTTCTTTCAGAGTTTTGATGAGCGAGATGCCGTTTGCATCCGGCAATTTTACATCGGTAATGACGACGGCGACGTCTTCGCTCTCCAACAGTTTGAAACCTTCGGCGGCGGTTGAGGCCGTGAGGACTTCGAAGCCTTCAAGCCGCAGAATTTGTGAGAGCAACAGGCGAAGCGTTTCTTCATCATCGATGAGCAATAACTTTCGCGCGGGTGTGTATTGCGGAGATGGAAAGTTTTTCGGCGATGAAGTTTGCATTGCAGCAAGCGTGTGTTTCATTCTGTCATTTTGAGCGCGGCGAACCCCGCGTGGCGGAACTCATCTTCGAGAATTCAATTAGTCTCGCTTCCCGCTCTAACAGCGGGACTTGCAGCAAATGCGGGATTCAAAGCAATGGCGGGATTCCCTGCGCTTACGCTGCATTCAGAATGACATGCAGGTTTGGCGCGCGTCCTAAAGACAAAAATTATATAAGGCCGACGTCGGTGCGGCGTATCCAGCCTTTGTTGCCATCGGGCAAACGGATTTCGATCCACACGTCGCCTTGTTCGGATTGCGTGCGGGTGAGGTCAACTTTCAAGCCTTCGTGAATGATAAATAAAGTTTGTCCGGCGTCGCGCGGTTCGTTCTTCGCATTGACCGTCGGTGTGAGCACCACCGCTTCCGCCCGCGACGCTTCCCGGTACGACTTCGCGCCGAAAATCGCCGCCGAAATAATGAACAGCACGAGTAATACAATTTGCAACACGCCTGCGAGTGATGATGGCAACAGATTCCGCAGCCGGAGCAAAGCGACGGCTGCGAGCGCGTAAAAAAAGATCAGCGTTAGAATGCCGAGAAAAGTTTGGGAGAAGACTGCAAAAAAATCCTCAGTGATTTTACTGAGGAAAAATTTCGGCACTTCGGCGATTTTATCTTTCGTCTTCAGTTGCGCCAGTTCCAAGTTGGCTTTCACGTCTTCATCGCCCTGCAAAAGCCGCGCGGCTTTCTCATAGTACAACACGGCGTTGCCCGTTTGCGAAAGTTTGTAGTAGGTGTTTCCCATGTTGTAGTAAAGTTCGCCGCTTTGGTAGCCCGCCGAATCCAGAGCGCGGTATTTTTCAATCGCCGCAGCGTAGTTGCCGTCGTTGTAAAACTTGTTCGCTTCCGCGAACCGCGACTTCTCATCCGCCCGCAGTTCCGCACCGGACAAGGCAAGACAGGCAACCACCAAAATTAATCTTGAAATGATTTTCAACTCAATACCTTTATTTATTTTCTTATTGTCATTCTGAGCACAGCGAAGAATCCCTCATCTTCGAAAATCAGTTAGGGATTCTTCACTTCGCTTGCACTTCGTTCAGAATGACCATCGAGAACTGCAATGCACAGGATTACAATTTTGAAATTTCCGAAATCACTTTTTCCGCGTCGTCATAAACCATATTGAGATCGTCCGCCGTTTGCACCGACGGCGCGAAGCGGTAATACTCCGATTGGTTTAAGATTTTGATGCAAAGATCAACCGTTGCCGCATCCAACTTTTTCGCGGTGAGGTACGCACGTACTTCGTCTTTTGTCAGCGATTGATCGTCGGTGTTGAACTTATTGCCGATGAACTTGATGATCGCCGATTCCGTCTCCGCGAAAAACTCTTTCTGCTGTCCGTGCTTCAAAAATTCTTTCGCGGCTTTCAGTCGCTTCTTGGCTTCGGGCGAGGCGATATAACTGCGGGCGAAGGCGACGTCGGATTGCATTTTTTCGTCGCGGCGTTTTTGCACCGCAAAGAATACGAAGGCCAGCACCGGCGCGAGGAAGGCCGAGTAGAACCAGACGGATTGCGACAGCGGCGAACCCGATTGCGTCAGCGTCTCCGCGTTTGTTTTAATGAAACGAATGTCGTTGCCGAACCGTGCGATGTCGCGTTTGTCGGTGAATGCGCCGCCCGCAACTTCCGCACCTTGCGAGACGGTGATCGTAAAGGCTTCCGATTTTTCCGTAATGTATTTTTTTTGGTGCGGGTCGTAGTACGAGAACTCGACCGGCGCCACATCGAACTTTCCCGACGCACGCGGAATCACAACGATTTCATCCGTCTTCGTGCCTGAAACGACGCCGTTCGTTTTGCTCACTTCCTTATCCGTCTTCGGATCATACTTTTCAAACGTCGGCGGGAGCGCAATCGAAACATCCGAGAGCGCGTTGATGTTGCCTTCGCCCGTAACGGTGAACTTGAACGTCAGCGGGTCGCCGGTTCTCACGGAATCTTTATCGAGCGTGGCCTTGAACGTGTAATTACCAACCGCGCCCGCGAAGCTTTCCGGTTTCGGTTCGGGCAGCGGCGCGACGGTAAACTTGATCGCCGGTGCATAAACTTGAATCGGGACGACCTTGCCCATCGCGCCGAAGAAGTCGTTGAAGTTATCGAAGAGTTTGCCGCGCACGCGGTTGAAATCCGATAGCGAGACTTCGCACTGCGCGAGGTAGGGCGAGATTTCCAACTGACCGGATTTCGTCGGGAAGACTTGCAGCTTGTTGAGAATGGCGACGCGGTAGATTTCGCCGTTGAGATATTCGTTCGTCATCGGGGCTTGTTTACCCAAGTCGAACTTCTCGATCCAAAACCCTTCGGACTTGATTTCCTGCGTCGTCTCATACCGCTGCGGCAAGACGCGACAATAGAGTTTGTACGTTACCGTCGCCGGTTCCCCCACGACCAAATTTGTTTTGCTGACGACGGGGCGGATGAAAACTTGATCCCGCGCCACTTGTGCACCGCCGCTCTTACCACCGCCCGTGGCGCCGCTGCCTGCTTGCGTCGGTGGCGGTTGCCCCGCTTTGGCGACCGTCATTTCAATCGTATTGGATTTGTACGTTTTGCCGTCGATGGCGACTGTTGCGGCGGGAATGGTATGCTTGCCTTCTTTCTCCGCAACCATCGGATATGCAAAGGCTTTCGAGACGGACATTTTGCCGTTG
>JACMJS010000009.1 GCA_014380515.1 Chlorobiales bacterium | reverse complement strand
CGCGCCGGACGTTGCGATTGGTGCTTTGGACGAACGAAGAAAACGGCCTCCGCGGCGCGACGGCCTACGCCGAAAAGCACGCGCAGGACAAACATTTTCTCGCCATCGAATCCGATGAGGGCGTCTTCAAGCCGCAAGGATTCAGCTACGGCGGCAGGCCGGAACTTTTGCCGGTGATTCGCGCGATTGCATCATTGCTTGCACCCATCGGTGCGGAGAAAATTCGTCCGGGCGGCGGCGGAGCGGACATCGGGCCGCTGATGCAAAAGGGCGTGCCCGGCATGAGTTTGCAAGTCGATGGCTCGCGCTACTTTTGGTATCATCACACCCACGCCGATACGATGGACAAGCTCGATGCCGCCGACATCAACCGCTGCGCTGCTGCGCTCGCCGTCATGGCCTACATCGCCGCCGACTTACCCTAACGTGATTTGTCATTCTGAACGGAGCACAAGCAAAGTGAAGAATCTGCATTTGAATTGCAGAAGATTTTAAATGCAGATTCTTCGCTACGCTCAGAATGACACTGGAGAGGAGACACGATTTTAATTCACGTTCTACTTTATGGCGATATGGATTTGATCACTGCGATTGGACTTGTGGCGGCGTTTTGCACAACGATTTCGTTTGTGCCGCAAGCCTTGAAAACCATTCGGACTAAAGAGACTTCGGGCATCTCGCTATCGATGTATTCGCTCTTCACCGTGGGCACGCTGCTGTGGCTGATCTTTGGCGTGATGAGCCTAAACCTTCCGATCATCGCCGCCAATTTCATCACCCTGATTTTCGCAACGGTGATTCTCGCTTACAAAATCAAATACAAATAAAATTCTTGGAAAGATGGATTCCTGCCTTTGAGCCAGAGGCTTACAGGTCGGGGGAATGACGGAAAGAAAAAACGATGCCGAACTTTCACGAGCAACTGAAGAGCGTTTATGCCGAAGACCGCAAGGCGTGGCGGAAGTGGTTGCGGGCGAATCATAAAACATCCGGCGGCATCTGGCTCATCTACTACAAGAAAGGGAGCGGCAAACCGAGCATCAGTTATGCTGAAGCGGTGAAAGAAGCCTTGTGCTTCGGGTGGATCGATAGCAAAGTAAATCCCATCGACGGCGAACGCTACAAGCAAGTCTTCACGCCGCGCAAACCGAAAAGCGTATGGTCGGCACTCAACAAGCGATACATCACCGAACTGCTTGAGCAAAAACAAATCACCCGCGCCGGATTGAAAGCGATTGAGACCGCAAAACAAAACGGGATGTGGGCGTCGCTCGATGCCGTCGAATCGCTCACGATTCCCAAGGACTTGGAAAAGGCCTTCGCTGCAAACCAACCGGCCTACAAAAACTTTGAAGCCTTCACGCGCGGCGTCAGGAAACAGTTTCTTTACCGGCTGAACAGCGCAAAGCGTCAGGAGACGCGGGCAAAACGGATTGCGGAAATCATCGCCGCCGCCGCAAAGCCGATCACTTAAGAAGCAAACTCAATAAGTACGAAACGATGGAGATGACAATTGAGCCGAGCAGCGCAGGCACGAAGCCATTGACTTCAAAGCCCTTGAGCAGATAGGCGACGAAATAAAGAATGAGCGCGTTGATGACGAGCAAAAACAGGCCGAGTGTTACAATCGTAACCGGCAGCGTGAGAAATACAAGCACCGGCTTCACGAACGCATTGAGCAAACCGAGCACGAGCGCAACGATGAGTGCCGAACCGAAATCGCGCACCGTGATGCCCGGCACGAATGACGCCGCCGCATACACCGCGACCGCCGTGATCAGCCAAGTAATCAGCAAGTTGACCATAGATGTTGAAGATTGAATGGTTGTTGATACGTGATAAGACAATACAATTTAAATCAAGCTCCCCACCTCGGAAGAGGAGGGGCGCAGGGGTGGTTGAAGAATATCGTTGTGGCCACCCCGTCCTTACGGACACCCCGCCCGACGAAATTTATTTCGTCAAGCTCAAACAAGGCGGGGAGTTCAGACACCGAAGCCGTTGCTCAGGCGATTTCGCGGTGGATGAGGGTAAAGAGCGGAATATCCGTCTCGAACGGTTCGCCTTCAAGATGAATATCGTCGCTAGTATCAATCGGGTCAATCGGCACGTCGTTTGAAAAATCATCGTCCGGTTCGCCGTCGCCGAGCCGCTCGGAAAAAACGCCGAAGTATTTGCCCGTCATTTCGCCGTAGCGGCTGATGAGCGTCGTGAAACTTTGGTAAGTGTGCTTCTCGCCGGGACGAATGATGGGCTGCTTACCGACGACGCCCTCGCCTTCGATGATGCGGTCTTTCATATCGCCGTCGCGCACGATCCACCGCCGCGACAGAATTTGAATCAGATGCGACGGCGACGTGTTGTGAATCGAAATCGTGTAGGCATATCCAAATTGATACGGAGCCGGAACGCGGCGCGGGTCTAATTCTTCGACCGAATCAACCGTAACTTTGCAAAGGTTTTGCATCTGCGAGACCACAATAAAATGTGTTGAACAAACTTTGAATTCAAGATACTTTGAACGCTGTGAAGGAGCAACTCCATCGCCTCGCTGACGGCCTCGCCGGTAAAAATCTCCAACGGTTTTTGCTGAGACCGTTGCAAGGACGGAAATCTTGGCGGCGATGGCTGCTGGGCGTAGCCGTGCTCTGGCTCTCGCTCTATTTGGGTTGGCCGATGAACCGCGACGAACGCACGCTGGGGCGAACGCATTCGTTGCGCATCACCGACCGCAACGGTAATTTGCTCCGCGATGTGCCCGGCAGCGACTTCTCGCGCTCGCAGCCGGTGTCGCTCCGCGAACTGCCGCCGGAATTTATCGCCGCCACGCTCGCCGCCGAAGACAAACATTTTTACACGCACTTCGGCATCGATATTCTGGCGACGCTCCGGGCGGTGTGGCAAAACCTCTCTGCGATGCGGGTCGTTAGCGGGGCATCGACGATCACGCAGCAAACCGCGCGGTTGATGCTCGGCGAAGGCCGCGGGGTGTGGGCGAAAATTCATGCGTCGCTCTATGCACTGCGGCTTGAAGTACATCTTTCCAAAGATGAAATTCTGACGGAGTATGTTAACCGCGCGCCCTACGGCAATCAGAATACCGGCATCGCGGCGGCGGCGATGTGTTACTTTTCAAAACCGCCGTCGCAACTGACGCTCGCTGAAGCCGCACTGCTGGCGGGTTTACCGCAGTCGCCTACGGGTTACGATCCGCTACGGCATCCGGCCCTCGCGCACAAGCGCAAAGAAGAAGTCTTGCGGCGGATGCGGACGAATGAAGTGATCACCGAACCGGCTTTGACGGATGCGTTGCACCAGACGATAGATGCGGCGGCGGCCAAACAAAAATTTCTCGCGCCGCATTTTGTTGATTATGTACTGAGCGAGCTGCAACGCCGCCCGCGCGTGGAAAACCTACCGCCGGAATCGCAACGATTTTTATCATCCGTTTCATCACCGGCGGAAATTTCAACTTCGCTCGATCAGCCGTTGCAACAGCGGTGTGAGCAGGCGGTTGAGCAGAACTTGCACCGGCTGCGGCAGCAGCATGTAACGAATGCGTCGGTGGTGGTGATGGACAACCGCACGGGCGAAATTCTGGCGATGGTCGGGTCGGCGGATTACTTCAATGCGGAGACCGATGGCGCAGTCAACGGCGCCTTGGCCGCGCGGCAAGCCGGTTCATCCGTCAAGCCCTTCACATATGCGATTGCGTTGGAGCGCGGCTACACGCCTGCAACCATCCTCGCCGATCTCCCGCTCAACGCCCAACTTTCCACCGCGCGACCGGACACGGTCTCAACCGCAGATACTGAAGAAAATCCGGCAACGGCGATGACATTCATTCCCCGCAACTACGATCGCAAGCATCACGGGCCGGTGCGGTTGCGGCAGTCGCTCGCTTGTTCGTACAACGTGCCCGCGGTGAAAGTGCTTGAGCATATCGGCGTCGCCTCTTTGCTGGAGCGGCTTCGCGGCGGCCTCCGCCTCACGACGCTGCCCGAAGACGCCGCTCACTACGGTCTCGGCCTCACGCTCGGCAACGCCGAAGTAAAATTGATTGAAATGGTTCGCGCCTACGGCGTCTTCGCGCGGCACGGAAGATTTCTTGAAACATCATTTTTTAAAGTTCAACCGGAGCCGCCGCAACCGTTTCACCCGGCAACGGCGCGGGAAGCCGCGCGGGTCTTTACACCGCAAGTCTCGTATCTCATTCTCGATATACTCTCGGACAACGCCGCGCGGAGTGCGGCCTTCGGTGATAATTCGGTTTTGCGATTTCCGTTCGCCGCCGCATGTAAAACCGGCACGACGAAAGACTTCCGCGACAACTGGGCGTTTTGCGTACTGGAAAACTTTACCGTCGGCGTGTGGGTCGGCAACTTCGATGGCACGCCGATGCAAAACCTTTCGGGCGTCTCCGGCGCTGGGCCGATCCTGCGCGATGCGGTGATCGCCTTGAGCGAAAGGTTTGCCCGCGACGTCAGTTTTCAGAAAGCGAATTTTGATATGCCCGCCGGAATTCGAATCGTGAATGTGTGTCCGGTATTCGGTGAGCGTTACGGGTCGGGATGTGCGGCGTCGGTCGAAGAAAAATTTATCAGCGGCACCGAGCCGAAAGCGGTTTGTCAGATTCACCGCACGCTGCCGCTCGACGCCCGCAATTTGCTATTGGCTTCGGACACGACGCCGGAGCGGTTCAAAATTTTCAGGGCGTTCGAATGTTTCCCGCCCGAATACCGGCGGTGGGCCGTGCAGCAGCACAAACCGTTGCCGCCGCTGGCATATTCACCGCTTGAAGGTTCAACCGAAAGTTCGCAAGATTCGGCGCAACGCAGCCATGCCCGCCGTGCCTCTCCTGACAGGGCTTCACAGGCTTCGGCGGCGTGGATTCAAATTACGTATCCGAAACAGAACATGGTCTTCTCCATCGATCCGCATTTGAAGCCGGAGTTTCAGGCGGTGATGCTGACGGCGGCGATCAGCGACGGGGCGATGCAACCGGCTGGAGATAAAAATCCGCCGACCGGTGAATCGCGCCACGAAGCGGGTCATAAAGCGGGCGATGAAGGGCGTGGGGAAGTGAGATGGCTGATTGACGGACGGAGCGCGGGCACATCGAGTTGCTCGCCCGCAACGCAGCTCTGGCAACTGCAACCGGGGCGGCATCGCCTTGAAGCGGTGCTCGGCACCGTGAAAAGTACCGCCGTGGATTTCACCGTGGTGAAATAAACTTTTTTCGCGTACTGTGATATCGTGCGATACAGTGCCGTGCGGCCCGGGTGCTTGGGGAAAGCCGCTCGCTTTTTCTACATTGGTGCCGCCGGAATCTTCATCCGGCACCGCTTCCGGCCCTGACGCTCTGCTGACTTCAACCAACGTTTCCAAACAAAAACCATGGCGATGAAAGTAGCAATCGTTACGGATTCTACGTGCGATCTTCCCGAAGACATTCTTTCCCAATACGGCATCCACGAAATCGCCCTACGCGTGGTCATCAACGGCCAATCGCGCTTCGATGACGGCGTGGATTTAAATCACGAGACGTTTTACGACGACTTTGTTACCAACAAAAGTACGCAGGACGTATCAACCGCACCGCCAACAACGACTGACTTCCTAAATCTTTACAAGCAACTGTGCCTGAATTATGATGCGGTGCTTTCGATTCATATTGCCGACAAGTTCAGCGATACTGTCAAGAACGCGCGGGCGGCGGCGATGAAAGGCGCGGAGTATTTCAAAGCCGCACGATTGCAAAAAGATCTCAGCACGCCGTTTCAGGTACGCGTCATCGATTCGCGCAGCGTTACCATCGGACTTGGGTTGCTGGTGATGCGGGCGGCGGAATTGCTCGGCGAGGGCGTCTCGTTCGCCGCGCTCGGCAATGCGCTGGAGGTGCTGGCCAATGATGTACATGTCTATCTGGTCGTCGATGATTTGTCCTACGTGCGAGCCCGCAGGCGGGGAGCGAATATTTCACTGCTGCAACTCGGCATGGCATCCTTGCTCGACATCAAACCGATTCTTTTTATCAACAAAGGTGAAACGAAAACCATCGACAAAAAACGCGGCTACGACACCGCGACGGCGGAAGTGATGCGGATTGTAATCGACCTTCTACAGAAAAAAGAGTGCTACGAAAAAGTTGGGATTACTTACAGCGGCAATAAATCGACGCTCAGTGAGATGAAAGGCTTGGATACCTTCCGCACCGATTTGGCGGCGATGGGCGTCGGCTCGATCTTCGCCATCATGGGGCCGACACTCGGTTATTATTCCGGCCCGAAGTGTTTGGCCATCGCGTTCATCAACGGCGATGTGAAAGCCTCGAAATTGCTCAAGCAAGGCTGATTCTTTTTTGATAGTTTTTTTCTAACCGATCATCTTAAACAACGCGCTTCTAAACCTTCAACTCACATATCACAATGAAACAAGTCAAGCGATTTCGGATGACGCCCTTGCGGCGATGGATACTTGCCGCGGGGCTGCTCGGCGTGGAATTGCTATGGGCAAATGCAGCTATGGCACAAGTATCGTTCGGCGCGGCGGTGCCTTTCGGCGTCGAGACGAATCCCAGCGACGTCGTAGTCGCCGACGTGGATTTGGACGGTGATTTGGATTTGTTGGTGGCCAACAGCGCGACCAACAACGTGTCGATACGCTTCAACGACGGCACGGGCAATTTCCCTACGCAAGCCAGCGTGCCCATTGGCTTCAGTCCGACCGGGGTCTTTGCGGCCGACGTGAATAATGACGGCAGACCTGATCTGATTACCGTCAATAGCAGCACCGACAATGTCTCGGTGTGTTTGGGCGACGGCGCGGGCGGATTCGCGGCGCCGATCAACACGCCCGTCGGCGATGATCCGCGCGGCGTGTTTCTGGCCGATGTCAATCTGGACGGCGATTTGGATTTGCTCACCGCAAACACCGGTACGAGCACGGTGTCCGTGCGCACCGGCAACGGCACCGGCAGTTTTCCCAGTTTATTAACCTTCGCCGTCGGGCCTAGTCCGCGCGGCATTTTTGTCGCTGATATGGACAAGGATGGCAACCCCGATGTGCTCACCGCAAATTTCAGCGGCAACAACGTCTCGGTCATCTTCGGCAGCGGCGACGGCACTTTCCTCGGCTTTACGACGATTCCCGTGTCGCCAAATCCCAACGAAGTCGTGGCGGCGGATGTGAACAACGACGGTAACCTCGATGTGCTGTCAGTCAACCAAGGCTTGGGCGACATCTCGGTCGCAACCGGCCTCGGCAACGGGCTGTTCAACACGTCGGCACAAACCACCACGGGCACAAGCTCCATCAGTCTATCGGTTGCGGATATGAACCTCGACGGCAAGTTGGATGTGCTGACGGCCAACAACGGCGGCAATAATGTGTCGGTGAAGCTCGGCGACGGCTCGGGCGGATTCGGCGCCACCACGCTCATTCCCGTGGGCACGAATCCGGCCAGCGTGTTTGTGGCGGATGTCAACAAAGATGGCAAACCCGACGTGCTCGCGGCGAACTTCAACAGCGCATCGGTTTCGGTGGCGATCAACACGACGCCGGTTACAGTTAATCCCTTCGGCAGCGCAACGAACTTCGGCGTGGGCACCAATCCTTACAATATGTTCGTAGCGGATGTGAATCTGGACGGCAAACCGGATGTGCTGACCGCAAACCTTAGTAGCAACGATGTCTCGGTACGGCTCGGCGACGGCGCAGGCAGTTTCGGCGGCGGAAGCGATGTCGCCGTCGGCTTGCTGCCCAACAGTGTATTCGTCGCGGATGTGAACAATGACGGCAACCCGGATATGCTCGCGGCCAACAGTGCCAGCAACAATGTCTCGGTGAAGCTTGGCGATGGCGCGGGTAATTTCAACGGCACCACCACCGTGCCCGTCGGCAGTCAACCGTTCAGCATCTTTGTGGCCGATGTGAATCTGGACGGCAAGCCCGATGTACTCACCGCGAACGGCGGCAGCAATGATGTCTCGGTGAAGCTTGGCGATGGCGCGGGTAATTTCAACGGCACGGCATCGGTTGGTACTGGCGGTCGACCGGTCAGTATATCTGTCGCGGATGTAAACAAGGACGGCAAACCCGATTTGCTCACTGCAAACATTAACAGCGACAATGTGTCGGTGCGGATCGGCGACGGGTTGGGCGGGTTCACCGGCTCCACCACGATTAGCGTCGGCGACGCTCCTCAAAGTGTGTTCGTCTCGGATGTGAATCTGGACGGCAAACCCGATTTGCTGACCGCCAACTTTAGCAGCGACAATGTGTCGGTGCGGATCGGCGACGGGCTCGGCGGGTTCAGCGGCTCCACCACGATCAGCGTCGGCGCGTTTCCTTACAGCGTGTTCGTCTCGGATGTAAATCTGGATGGCAAACCCGATTTGCTCACTACAAACCTTAGTAGCAACGATGTCTCGGTGCGGATCGGCGACGGGTTGGGCGGGTTCAGTGGCGGTGGCGAGGTCAGTGTCGGTACCAATCCCTACGGTGTATTCGTGGCGGATGTGAATCTGGACGGCAAACCTGATGTCCTCATCGCGAACGGTAGTAGCAACAATGTCTCGGTGGTGCTCAATAATGTGTTGCCTGCGGGTTGGGACCCTGTCTCGGTGGGCGGCACGACGAAAAACTTCAAGGCTGTCGCCGCTGCCAGTGCGTCCAACTTTCTGACGGTCGGCGAGGGCGGCAGCATTTACGCCTCGACCGATTCGGGCAAAACTTGGACGGCGCAACCGCAATCGGCTTCCACCGCCGATCTGACCGGCCTGATCGTTTCCGAAAACTTCTTGCCACTCACTGCCGCCAAAGGATCGACAGCCAAAGGAAATACTTCCCAATCTACCCAAGGTTTTGGCAGCGCAATCGCCGTTGGCGTGGGCGGCACGATTCTGCGGAGCGCGGATGGCGGCACAAGCTGGCAAAGCGTCAACACGACCGGCAACACCAATGCGCTCAACGCGATTGACGGGGTAGCGGGCGCAACGCTCACGAAGGGTAATGCCTTGCAAGATGCACTAGGCACGCAAGGCTTCGGCAGCGCAATCGCAGTCGGGGTCGGCGGCACGATTTTGCGTTCAGCCGACGGTTCAAGTTGGCTGAGCGTTTCAAATGCATCGACTGCCGAGTTGCGCGGGGTCGCGGTCTCGAACGATTACACGCTCACCGCAGCGCGGAAGGCGGATGGTACTTTCTCTACCAATGGTTTCGGCAGCGCGATTGCGGTCGGCGTGGGCGGTACGATTTTGCGCTCAGGCGATGGCGGCGATACTTGGAACGCTTCGGTCTCCGCTCCGACATCGGGCGATTTGAATGCGGTTTCATGGTTCGGCGATTCCTTCGCCGCTGCAAAAGGAAATAACATCTCGGGCACGAATGGATTCGGCAGTGCGATTGCGGTGGGCGTGGGTGGCACGATTCTGCGGAGCCTTGACGGCGGGGCAAGTTGGCAAAGTGTTTCGGGCGGGACAAGTGCGAATCTGTTCTCGGTCGTGATGACGACTGAAACGCTCGGATATATTTCCGGCAGCGGCGGCACCATCCTCGTTACCACCAACGGCGGCACGGCGTGGGAACTTCAAACTTCCGCCACGAGCGATACGCTTAATGCCATCGTCGTTTTGCCGAACGGCACGGGCGTCGCGGTCGGTAGCAGCGGCTTCGGCGTGGTAACGAACAACGGCGGCGGTTTATTGCTCGGCGTTGATGACGAGGCCTCATCATCCGGCAAGCCGAAAGCATTTGCACTCGCTCAAAATTATCCCAATCCGTTTAACCCTTCGACCACCATCCGCTATCAACTTTCCCTTGCGGGCGACGTCCGGCTGAAAGTCTATGACATCTTGGGGCGAGAAGTCGCGTTGCTTGTCAGCCAGAAACAACCGGCGGGAAGTTACACGGTGAGTTTTAATGCGAACCGTTTATCGAGCGGCGTTTATTTCTACAGGCTGCAGGCCGGTAATAACGTCCAAACCAAAAAGATGTTGCTGCTGAAGTAATTCATAGGTGATGTTGCCATATTGTTATCCGTGTTGTTGCCACCAATACTAAAGACTCAAACCTAACCGTCCGCTTGATGAAGCCATCGATGAAACCTTTTGTCGTCACGCTGTTGCTGCTGCTACCGTCATCCGTTTCCGCGCAAGCCGTTTTCCAAAGCCAATCCTCCGGCGACTGGAACGCACCCGCGACATGGCAACAGGTTTCCGGCACGAGTTCAACCGGCTACCCCGTTTCCGCCGACTCGGTAAGCGTGCTCTCCGGCCACGCCGTGGCGGTCAATATCTCTAACGGGCAATGCAGCAAACTCAGTGTCAGCGGCGGCGCGATTTCACTCAGCAACTCGACCCACACGCTCACCGTGCAGGGCGATATGACGCTGGGGAGTTTCGCCGCAGTCAATGTCGCGGCGGGAGCGTTCAGCGTCGTTGGCAATGTAACCTTCGGCACCGGGTCGGTACTGACGATGACGGGCGGCGCGTTCAGCGTCGTCGGGTTGCTTTTTCTGAACGCGCCCGCCGCCGCCGGAACCACGCTGATCGATGTTCAAGCGGGGTTGTTCAATTGCATCGGCGGCATGACGATCACCGCCTCATCCGTTCCGGCAGGACGCTTTGCGGAACTGCGCATCGGCAACAGTTCCGTCTTCGTCGCCGGTGCCCTGACGACGATTTCATCCAACGCGCGGATCAATTTCACCGGCACCGGCGCCCTTTCCATCTCCGGTGTTTTCACGACCGCGCTCGGCCTCACCTTCACCGCCGGTAACGGCAGCGTGATTTACATCGGCATTCCGGGCACGGATCAAACCGTCGCATCTTTGACTTACAACCGGCTCACGATCACAGGCGCAGGATCGGGCAAAAAAATTATCAGCGGTGCCGTGATTGTAACCGATACGCTTTCGCTGCTGAGCGACACGTTGCAAGTCGGCAGCGGCTCGCTCACGCTGAACGACGGCGCAAAAATTTTACGCTCGTCGGGCCGATTGCTTTCGCCGCCAACGCTGCTCGGCAGCATCGACGTCGTTTACAATAACTCCGGCGTGGCAGACACGACCGGTCTCGAACTTCCGGCGTCATCCGCGCTGCGCAATCTGACCGTCAATGCGCAGAGCGGCATCGTACTCGCCGCACCGGCGACGGTTAACGGCGTGCTGACTTTGACCCAAGGCGCGCTTCGTACCAACGCGAACACGCTGACCGTAACCAATCCCGACGGCGGTGCGAGCGGTACGAGCGCTGATCCGGCCATCGTGCAATCGGACGGCTTCATCGCAGGCGCGCTGACGCGCGTGATTGGCGCATCCGCCGGTGTACGGCTTTTTCCTTTTTCAACCGCCTCAAAAGCCGACCGCACTTACCTGCTCGACTTCACCGCCGCGCCCGCCGCCGCCGGTACATTGACGGTGCAACACTTCGATACCGCCGCGCCCGCACAAAGCGGATTGCCGGTCATCGATGGTGCGGATACATTGACTGCAGCCGCGCCGCTGTATTGGCGGACGGATGCATCAGGCGGACTTGCGGGCGGCACATACAGTTTATCGCTCGCCGCGGAAGGCGTCTCCGGCGTTACATCGATAGAAAGTCTCCGGCTGATTTCGCGTCCGGCAAGCGGCGGGGCATGGACGGCGGAAGGCACGGCGGGCACGAACTCCGGCACAACCGCCGCGCCCGTCGTTGCGCGCGATAATCTGACGACGCTCTCCGCCGAAGTTTCCATCGGCCTTCCGGGCGGCACATCGGCGGCGGATGCATTGCCGGATGCGAAGCCGTCGTCATTCGCGTTGCAACAGAATTATCCGAATCCGTTCAATCCCTCGACAACCATCCGGTATCAATTGCCTATAAGCGGCGAGGTAAGTTTGAAAGTCTTTGATGTATTGGGGCGCGAAGTCGCAACGCTGGTCGATACAAAGCAAGCCGCAGGAAATTACATCGTGCGGTTCAGTGCATCGAAACTTTCAAGCGGCGTTTATTTCTACCGGTTGCAAACGGGCGGCGCGGTGCTCACCAAAAAGATGTTGCTGCTGAAATAATTTTTCGCTGAAGCTAAAAAAGCCCCGTTGATGAAGCGGGGCTTTTTTTGTTCTAGTTGGTTCCGGTTACGCGGTCGTTTGTTCCTGTGCAGCGGGTTCATACTTGCCGTTTACAAGAAGTGATTTGGTGAACTCAGGATAAATCACTCGCTCCAAGTGCACGGTTTTTCCGGTCTCGGCATCGAGCTGAATGACCATGCCGCACAGCCGCACGTCGTTCTTCGCGCATTCATATTTATGCGGCGTCTGATACAGAAACCGGTCGATGGCCGGGCGCACTTCCATCCCGACGATGGATTCGTACGGTCCCGTCATGCCAACGTCGGTGCAGAAGCCCGTGCCGTGCGCGAGAATGCGTTCGTCCGCCGTCGCCACGTGCGAGTGCGAACCCATCACGGCGGAAACCCTGCCATCTAAATACCAAGCGAGCGCGGCTTTTTCAGCGGTCGCTTCCGCGTGCATATCGACGATGATGTAATTGGTTTCGCGCGCGATTTTTTCCAGCGCCCAATCCGCCGTGCGAAACGGACAATCAATCGTGTACATAAACGTGCGGCCTTGCAAGTTCATCACCGCAATTTTTCCGAGATTGCCCGGCAGGTTATAGACGCCGTAGCCTGCGCCGTGCGTGCCCTTCGGATAGTTGAGCGGACGCAGCACATTGCGTTCCTTCTTCAGCGAATCATGAAATTTCCAGTTGTCCCAAATGTGATTGCCGCTTGTAACAACGTTGATGCCCGCCGCCGTCAGTTCATGCAAACCTTCCAAGCTCATGCCTTTGCCTTGATGGACGTTCTCGCCGTTGCAAATCGCAAAGTGAATGTCGTACTTCTGGATGTAGCCTTTGAGCAGTTTGGTTACAATGTCGACGCCGGGTTTTCCGACCACATCGGCAATGAAAAATATGTTGATCGTCTTTGACATGATAAATTCTTTTCTTTCAATAAGTGGGTTGGTCGTTCGTCTCTATATGGTAGCTCGCGGGGCTGACGGACGCGGGATGTTGATAAGCGAGGGGCAAATTTAATCGGTGCACGCTTGCCTGCCAAAGTTTATTTTGAACCGCCCGAAAAACGCTTACATCTCATTGCCCGTTGCACTCTCGCGGTTGTGCCGTTTCAAACAATTCCCCGCCGTAGATAAGGTGGGGTGTCCGCAAGGACAGGGCGGTTGAAACATCATGTTTCACCAGCTCCTCATCTGAAGTGGGGAACTTTACGGCGAACCTCACCTGAGTATTACGTATAGCAATTTATCCGCATCAATTTTTTCATCACATCTCCGAAATACCATGGCACGCTACTCACGCACAGACACTCACAAAGCCCGCATGTCGGATGACGACAAATTGCCGAAAGCCAAAATCAACAGCGAAACGCTCGGCGAAGCGGCCAAACTTTTTTCGTACCTGCTGCCCTACCGCGCGAAATTTTCGGGCGCACTTGTCGCACTGTTCATTTCAAGTTTGCTCGGCCTCGCATTTCCCTACATCACCGGCAACTTGGTCGATGGCGCGATGAGCGGACGCGCCACGACGGGTTCACCTGCAAAAGGCTTTTCGATTCCGTCGGTGCAAGGTTTTCAAATGGACATCGATACGCTCGCGCTTGCGCTGATCGGGATTCTGATTCTGCAAGCCTTCTTTTCATTTTTTCAATCGCTGTGGTTTTCGGAAGTCGGCGAGCGGAGTTTGGCTGATCTTCGAAAGGATACCTACTCGCGCCTGATTATTCTACCCATGACCTTCTTCGCGCAGCGGCGCGTCGGCGAACTTTCAAGCCGCATCTCGGCGGACCTTTCGCAGATTCAGGACACGCTCATCGGCGTCATTCCGCAAGTGCTCCGGCAGTTCACGATTCTCGTCGGCGGCGTCGTTTTGATCACGATGACGTCGGGCAAACTCACGCTCGTGATGATCTCTACCTTTCCGATGCTCATCGTTGTAGCGATTCTATTCGGCAAAAAGATTCGAAAAATTTCGCGCGACGCGCAAGATAGTTTGGCCGACAGTGGCACCATCGTTGAGGAAACTTTGCAAGGCATTACGAACGTCAAAGCATTTGCGAACGAAGGTTATGAAATCAATCGCTACACGAGCAGCATCACCGCGTTCATCACCATCGTTTTGAAAGGCGCGAAATACCGGGCGGCGTTCGTCTCATTTATTTTTTCCGCGCTCTTGGGCGCGGTAGTGTTGGTGATGTGGTACGGTTCGAAACTGGTGCAAGCGGGCGAACTGACCGTCGGCGAACTGACGCGGTTTATTCTTTACACGACGTTCGTCGGCGGCGCGATGGCGACTTTCGCTGAACTCTACAGCCAAATTCAAAAGACGCTCGGCGCCACGCAGCGCGTCCGCGAGTTGCTGAAAGAAGTGCCGGAACAGGTTGAGATTTCACCGTTGCCTGTACTCTCAATGCCTACAAGAGTTCGCGGCGATGTCGCCTTTGAAAACGTCGAGTTCAGTTATCCCTCGCGCAAGGAGTTGCAAGTCTTGAAAGGCGTTTCGCTGGCGGCCAAAGCGGGCGAACGCATCGCGCTCGTCGGCCCCAGCGGCGCGGGCAAATCGACGCTCGTCTCAATGCTGCTTCGTTTCTATGAACCGGACGGCGGACGCTTGGTCATCGACGGCAAAGATGCGAAAACCTATCCGCTCACCGCCTTGCGCAACCAGATGTCGATTGTGCCGCAAGATGTGATGCTCTTCGGCGGATCGATTGGTGAAAACATTTCTTACGGTAAGCCGGGCGCGGGTGAATCGGAAATTATCGAGGCCGCGAAGAAAGCCAATGCGCACGAATTCATTATGAGTTTTCCTGAAGGCTACCAAACTTTGGTCGGCGAGCGCGGCATTAAACTTTCGGGCGGACAGCGGCAGCGCGTCGCCATTGCCCGCGCGATTCTCAAAGACCCCGCGATTTTAATTTTAGATGAAGCCACAAGTTCGCTCGACAGCGAAAGCGAACGCTTGGTGCAGGAAGCCTTGGAAGTGCTGATGCAGGGTCGCACGTCGTTCATCATCGCGCACCGTCTTGCCACCGTGCGCACCGCCGACCGCATCGCCGTCATCAAGGAAGGCATCGTCGCGGAGTCCGGTACGCACGAGGAACTGATCGAAAAAGAAAACGGTGTCTACCGTACGCTCTCCGAACTGCAATTCGATTTGAGTTGAGATCAACAATACAAACTTCAACCACTGCAAGAATGACTGACGAAAAAAACAACGGCATCCCGACACTTTATGAATGGGCTGGCGGTATGGCCACCTTTGAAAAACTGACGGATATTTTTTACAAAAAGGTTTTACGGGATGAATTGTTGGAGCCTGTTTTCAAGCATATGTCGCGGGAACACCAAATACACGTCGCGCATTTTATTGCCGAGGTTTTTGGCGGACCGGCGATCTACAGCACCGAAGAAGGAAATCATTTCAAAATGATACAGAAGCATCTTTCAAAACATCTGACCGAACAGCACAGAAAACAATGGGTGCACCTTTTGATTGAATCGGCGGACGAAATCAACTTGCCGGATGATCCTGAATTCCGGTCGGCATTTGTGGCTTATATCGAATGGGGAACGAGACTAGCCGTGATCAACTCAAACGAAACGGAGTTGGCGATGAACCCCGATGAGCCGATGCCCAAGTGGGGTTGGGGCGTTCCGGGCAAACCTTATCAAAAATAAAAATATGCAAGTCAACCGGCGATTGGTTTTTGTTCTATCGTTCGCACTGTTTTTTACCGGATGCACGAACATGCGATCAACGGACAACCGTCGCACGATTCGTATCGACAACATCGTCGACTTGACGCACACCTTAACATCTAAATTTCCTTTCATTCCGGTCAAGAAACTGACGTATCCCTTCGAACTTATTCCGATGGCGACGCTCAAAGACAACGGCGTAGAAGCCAACTCTTGGAAAATTCATGAACACTTGGGCACGCACATAGATGCGCCCAATCATTTTATTGAAAACCAGAAATCCGTAGATCAAATAGAGTTGAAAGATTTGATCGTCCCGGTCGTCGTCGTTGATATTGAAGAAAAAACTTCCCGCAACCGAGACGCCGAACTCACGGTTGATGATCTTTTGAACTTTGAAAAGCAGTACGGAGAAATTCCTTCGCGTGCGTGCGTGATGATGTATTCAGGTTGGGAGAAACGATTGAACGATAGTTCGTTTGTGGGATTGGATGATAAACAAGTGAAACACTTCCCCGGTTTCTCGGACGAAGCCATTCGTTTTTTACTTACCCGTCGAAACATATCCGGCATCGGCGTTGATGTGCTCTCATTTGATCCGGGCGTCGATGAAAATTATACCGGTCACAAAATTCTTTTTGCAGCGGGCAAGTGGGGCGTAGAGTGCGTGGCCAATCTGAACAAGATTCCCAAGACGGGCGCCACCATTATTGTAGGTGCTCCGAAGGTCGGCAAGGCAACCGGAGGCTTTTCAAGAATCATCGCCGTTTGGTGATCTTCGAAAAAGAAAACGGCGTCTACCGTACGCTCTCCGAACTGCAATTCGATTTGAGTTGAAAAGTTTGATTTACAATTTGCCGTCAAGCCATTTTGGATGGCGGGCATCAGAGTGGGTATTGATTGGGTTGATCAACATTCTGAACTTGCTACGCTGCTTGACTCTTGGTCTATCAGACTCAAACATCTAACTCGTTACAACAATGCGAAACACTGCTTTTCACTCACTCGGTCTTGCCACACTGCTCTTGCTGGGAGCCTGTTCCGCCGATTCATCCAACCCGACATCGCCCGAAAGTTCGCTTACAGTCGCGCCGTTTCAAGCCGAAGTTACCGGCGCGGTAACGAGCAATTTGCGCGGAGAGAATTTTGATTACACTGCACAAGGCATTCTATCAAACGATGCGGATGGAAAGCCACTTTTACAATTGGGTTTCAACGCGCGCACTAAGCCGGAAAAGCAGCAGGGCGGTATAGAGAGTGGCTCCTTTTCACTTCGCTTTGAGGGCAACATACTGGCGGTTGGCACATATAACATTCCCACAAAATCCGACGCATCGACCTACGGCGGCACCTACGCTTATCAGAAGGCAGATACGCTCAGCTCGCGTAGCCAATCGTACAACACCTCTTCGGGGACATTGACGGTAACAGGGGTTTATGGCAATAATTTGGTCGGTACGATTTCATTAAAGGCATCAAAGTCATATGGAACGGTTGTAACTAACGGGCAGCTTACGGAAGAGACTGCAAACGGTGAAGAGGTTACGGTGACGATTGCATTTCAAATACAAGTCTCTGACCTCCGCTATTAAAGCACGATACAATTCAAAGTTCAAAAGGCGGCTCTTTGGAGCCGTCTTTTGCGTTCAGTAGCTCGGAATTTTTTCCACTTCGGCTTCCATTTTCGGGATGAGTTCTTTGTCGTGCTCGAGTTGTCTTAAGCCTTGCTCGAACTCTTCGGCGATGCGCACGTCTTCGTCGCTGCCGATAAAGAGCGGCGTGCGTTGGTGCAAGCCTTCGGGTTCAAGTTCGAGAATACGTTTGTAACCGTCCGTCGCCCGTCCGCCCGCTTGTTCGCAGATGAACGCCACCGGATTGGCTTCATACATCAACCGCAACTTGCCGTCGGGATTCTTGCGGCTGCGCGGATAAATGAAAATCCCGCCATACAAAAGATTCCGGTGAAAGTCCGCGACGAGCGAGCCGATATAGCGGCCTGAATACGGACGCCCGGTCGCTTTGTCCTCCTGCTGCAAATACTTGATGTACTTTTTAATGCCGTCGTAAAAATACCGGTAGTAGCCTTCGTTGATCGAGTAGAGTTGTCCCCGCTTCGGCACGGTGATATACGGATGCGACAGTAAAAACTCGCCGACCGTCGGATCGAGCGTAAAGCCGTGCACGCCCTGTCCCGTCGTATAGACGAGCATCACCGACGATCCATAAATCACATAGCCCGCCGCGACTTGCTCCATCCCGCGTTGCAAACAATCTTGCAACGTCCCGCGCCCCAATTTCGATTTGCGTTTGAAAATCGAGAAGATCGATCCGACGCTCACATTCGCATCAATGTTCGATGATCCATCGAGCGGATCAAAAAGCAACACGTATTTCCCGACCGTATCGCCCGGCGTTTCGATGATGCCTTCGTTTTCTTCGGAAGCCATCACACAAAACCGGCCATGATGTCCGATGCCTTGAATGAACCGTTCGTTGGCAAACTCATCGAGCTTTTTGACTTGTTCGCCTTGAATGTTGGTTGCGCCCGTCGTGCCCAAAATGTCGACGAGACCTGCGCGAATCACTTCCCTGCGAACCAGTTTTGCAGCAAAGGCGACGTCGGAAAGCAGTTGCGAAAGTTCGCCCGTCGCGTTCGGAAAGTTTTTTTGCTGTTCAAGAATGTGCCGCTCTATCGTGATGAGGTTTGCCATATTCTAATGCCTTCGCCGTCTATAAATTTTTCGCCGTTGATTGTCATTCGATTATCCAAGCAGCACTTTCGTTTGCTATCTTCGTGCAGTTGATTGGGGTTTGAGGCTGAGAAGTTAGCCTTTTCATTTGCAACTCCAAATCCTTTACATAGCCGTCAAACCGCCAAAACTTTTACCGTCATGTACCACCGCTGGACGCTCACCGAACCCGATAACGCCTCTGTTTACGGCCTTTCACAGGCGATCAACGTCAGCGTGCCGATTGCAAAAGCCCTTGTCAATCGCGGCATCAATACGTTTGAGGAAGCGAAGTTGTTCTTCCGTCCGTCGCTGGAAAATTGCTACTCCCCGTTTTTAATGACGGGCATGAAGGAAGCAGCGACGCGGCTTTGCGACGCCATCGAGACCGGCGAACAGATTATGATCTACGGCGACTACGACGTCGACGGCACAACCGGCACATCCATTCTCTATCTCTACCTCAAAGAGACCGGCGCGAAAGTTTCCTACTACATCAACGACCGGCACAGCGAAGGTTACGGCGTCGCTATCTCCGGTTTGGAAGAAGCCTGCAAGCGCGGGGCAACCATCGTCATCTCGGTCGATTGCGGTATCACGGCGATTGAACCGGCGAAGTTCTGCAAGAGCAAAGCGGTTGACTTCATCGTCTGCGATCATCACGAGCCGGTCAAAGATGAAACGGGCGAAGAACTGCTTCCCGATGCGTTCGCTATCTTAAACCCGAAGCAGAAATCGTGCGGCTATCCGTTCAAAGAACTCTGCGGTTGCGGCGTCGCTTTCAAGTTGATGCAAGGCATTTCCGAGATGCGAAAGTTAGAAGGCTCGATTGCGGCAGCGTATCTCGATCTCGTCGCCGTTGCGATTGCCGCCGATATTGTGAAGATGAATTCTGAAAACCGGATTCTGATGGCGGAAGGGTTGAAACGCATCAACGGTCATCAGGACGGCAACAAGCATCGCGCGGCTGGCAACGGCGGCAACGACGAGAACTCAATTGCAAGATTGGGATTGCGGGCAATGGCGACGGAGTGCGGCTTGGATTTACAGACAGCATCGAGCGAGCGAATCGTATTCACCGTCGCTCCGCGCATCAATGCCGCAGGGCGTTTGGGCGACGCCAAACGTGCGATTGACCTCTTCACCGCGACATCAGAGGCGGAAGCGACCACTGCCGCGAAAATTTTGGAAGCGGAAAATTTGGAACGGCGCGCGATTGACCGCGAGAATTTTATTGAAGCTGAAAAGATTGCGGCCTCGCAACTGGCGTCGCGCGGACGATCATCGCTCGTGCTCTATAAACCCGATTGGCATCAAGGCGTGATCGGGATTGTGGCCTCGCGCATCGTGGAAAAATTTTATTTGCCGACGGTTATCTTCACCGACAGTGGCGATAATCTCAAAGGCTCAGTGCGCAGCGTCTTCGGCCTCAACGTACACGCGGCTTTAACGATGTGCAAAGATTTGATTGTGCAGTTCGGCGGCCACGCTTACGCGGCGGGTTTGACGATTGAACCGAAAAACTTGGAAGTCTTTCGGGAAGCCTTCGATGCCGCGTGCGCCGCGCAACTGACCGAAGACCTGCGCGTGCCCGCCCTTAAAATTGATGCGGAGTTGGAGCTTGAACATCTCACGCCGAACTTTCTCGGTGTAATGCGACAGTTCGCTCCGTTCGGCCCCGAAAATTGGCGACCGCTGTTTCTGACGAAAGGAATTTCAATGGCGTTCAAACCGAAGTTGCTCAAAGACCAGCATTTGAAATTTGCGGTGCGCAAACCCGACGGCGAACTGATCGATGCCATCGGCTTCAACATGCTTCAGCACTTCAAAGCGTTGGAGAACGGCAAAGCAAAAGTGAGTTTGGTTTACTCCGTCGAAGAAAATGAGTGGAACGGCAAAACTTCACTTCAACTCAAGCTCCGCGATTTGAAAGTCGATGAGAATTAATTCTTCAATGTCATTCTGAACGGAGTAGAAACGAAGTGAAGAATCTGCATTCGTTTTCGAGAAATGGAAATGCAGATTCTTCGCTGCGCTCAGAATGACAGAAAAGAAACACTATTTCGCGGCGATCATTTCTGTGGTTTGCAATGCAGTTTGTTGCTTCAAAATGTGCGAGACGATTTGCTTCGCGTGAAGGCGTCCGTTCTCGATAAACAAACTTCCGGTATCAATCCCCGCCGCGACAACGCCCGCCAAGTAAAGCCCCGCAACGTTCGTCTCCATCGTCTCGCGGTCGAAGGTGAACCGCAAATTCTCAGTTACACCGACGCCAAGTTTTTTGAGAAACTCGAAACTTGGTTGATAGCCCGTCATCGCCAGCACGAAATCATTTTTGATCGTGAAGTGTCGCAGGGTTTTGCGGTCGTAAAGCACAACGGTTGTATCGGTGATGGCTTCGACGACGGTGTTGAAATGCGCGGTGATTTGGCCTTGCTTGATGCGGTTTTCCAGATCGGGCTTCATCCAATACTTCAAACTTTCGCCGAATTGCGGCTTGCGAACGGCCATCGTAACCTTCGCGCCGTGTCGCCATAAATCGAGCGCGGTTTCCGCCGCTGAATTTTTTCCGCCCACGACCAGCACCTCGCAACCCGCGTAGGGAAAGGCTTCGCGGTAGATGTGCGAGACCTTCGGCAAGTCTTCGCCCGGCGCACCGAGCGGATTGACATGCTCGGAAAATCCCGTAGCGACGACGACGTTTCGCGCCGTATAAGTTTGTTTTGAAGTTGCAACCTCGAAACCGTTGACGTTAGGTTTGACGCCGAGCACTTCTTCGTAAGTATGGAGATTCAACTTGAACTTTTCCTTCACCTTGCGGTAATAAGCGAAGCCTTCGCGGCGGGTTGGTTTTTCACCGGCGGTCGTCCATGGCACATCGCCGATTTCCAATAGTTCGGCGGTGGAAAAAAAGACCATGTAGGTCGGCCAGTTGAGAAACGAGTTGACAAGGTTTCCCTTCTCGATGATGATGTGCGAAAGCCCCTGCGTCTTCGCCTCGATGCCGCACGCCAATCCCACCGGCCCGCCGCCGATAATCAAAATATCGTAGTCCGTCATTTCTGATTCTTCAAAAATTATTTTTCAGGTTCTTGTTGTTTTGTGTCGGCTCTTCTTTATGTCATTCCCGCTGCGAGCCTGACGAACTAAAGTTCGTATCGGGAATCTTGACTTCGTGCTTCATCGTTTCCAAGATTCCCGCTCGCGGGCGGGAATGACATAAAGCAAAGGATACCCGATAAAGAGAAGTTGTTTTCAAAAGTCAATTGCGGCTGACAAAGTTTCAGCGCACATTTCACACTGTTACAATTTTAAGGTTGACAAAATGTCGGGCGACGTCTGAAACACATTGCGACATTTTTTCGGCGTCTGTCTGGAGCGGGAATAAAACCTTTCAAAAATCCTATTTCTCCTTTTGGCACGGGAGTTGATTTACTCTGCTGCATCAGCCGGTTGCTTTCAAGTGCCGGATTCAACTTTAATTTTTAACAGGAGAAAAATAATGTTAGTCAAAATTAATCACTCACCGCTCGCTCAGCTCGACCGCATGTTTGACGAAGCGATTCGTCCCAACTTCTTTCGCGGCGACCTTGCCACTTTCGCAGCTTCGTTCCGCGTTGATGTTTCGGAAGACGAGAAGACCATCACGATTGAGGCCGAATTGCCGGGCGTCAAAAAGGAAGACGCTAAAATTCAGATCGAGAAAAATCATCTGGCGATTTCCGCCGAACGCAAACGCGAAACGGAAGAAACCAAAAAGAACTACCACCGCACCGAGCGTTCGTTCGGTCAATTCACCCGCACGTTTGTCTTGGGCGAAAACATCGACCGTGAGAACATCGATGCGACCTTTGAGAACGGCGTCCTTCGCCTCGTGCTTCCGAAGATTGAGCCGCAGAAGAACACCAAAGATATCGTGATTAAGTAACGATTGGCTCTTGTGAATAAGTTGTGAGTAGATGAATAGGGTTGAGGAAAGTCCGCTTGAACGCATGATTCGGCGGGCTTTCTTCTCAATGTTTTTTCCTATGTCATTCTGAACGAAGTGAAGAATCCCTCATTGCTATTCTCGTGAGCAAGGGATTCTTCGCTGCGCTCAGAATGACACAAGTAATGCATCACTTTACGCGGAAACGATTTCAAAAAAGATTTTGCTACCTTAACAACGCTGCGGCGATTCATCTCTCAAAGCCTGCACAGCACAAATTTTTTAACCAAATAAACCTACAGAAAAGATTATGGGTAAAATTATCGGTATTGATTTGGGCACCACGAATTCCTGCGTTTCCGTCATGCAAGGCAGCGAGCCGGTTGTGATTGCGAACTCAGAAGGTGCCCGCACCACGCCCTCCGTCGTCGGTTTCACCAAGACGGGCGAACGCCTCGTCGGCCAACCGGCCAAGCGTCAGGCGATTACGAATCCTAAAAATACGGTCTTCTCGATCAAGCGGTTCATGGGCCGCGACTACAGCGAAGTTACCGGCGAAATCAAAATGGTTCCCTACGAAGTCGCGCCCGAAGGCTCGTCTGTGCGGGTTCGCATCGACGGCAAATTATTTTCACCGCAGGAAATTTCCGCGATGATCTTGCAGAAGATGAAGCAAACCGCCGAAGATTATCTCGGCGAAAAAGTTACCGAAGCCGTCATCACCGTGCCCGCTTACTTCAACGACGCCCAGCGTCAAGCGACGAAAGACGCCGGTAAAATTGCGGGTCTCGATGTGAAGCGCATCATCAACGAACCGACCGCAGCCGCGCTCGCCTACGGCCTCGATAAAAAGAAAGCCAGCGAGAAAGTCGCCGTCTTCGATTTGGGCGGCGGCACCTTTGATATTTCCGTCTTGGAATTGGGCGACGGCGTTTTCGAAGTCCGCTCCACCGACGGCGACACGCATCTCGGCGGCGACGATTTCGATCAGCGCCTCATCGATTTTCTTGCCGATGAATTTAAAAAGCAAGAAGGCATCGACCTCCGCAAAGACGCGATGGCCTTGCAACGCTTGAAGGAAGCCTCGGAAAAAGCGAAAGTCGAACTTTCAAGCCGTACCGAAACGGAAGTGAACTTGCCGTTCATCACCGCCACGCAAGACGGCCCGAAACATCTCGTCATCAACATCACCCGCGCGAAGTTCGAATCGCTCTGCGCCGATCTCTTCGACCGGATGCTTGAACCTTGCCGCCGTGCGATCAAGAACTCAAAACTTGAAGCCAAAGATTTGGATGAAGTGGTGCTCGTCGGCGGATCGACGCGCATTCCGAAAGTGCAGGAAATGGTCAAACAGTTTTTCGGCAGGGAACCGAACCGCAGCGTCAATCCTGATGAAGTCGTGGCTGTCGGTGCGGCGATTCAGGGCGGCGTGTTGAAAGGCGACGTTACCGATGTGCTGCTGCTTGATGTTACGCCGCTCTCGCTCGGCCTCGAAACGCTCGGCGGCGTGATGACGCGGCTCATCGATTCTAACACCACGATTCCGACGCGCAAGTCGGAAGTATTTTCAACGGCGTCGGATAGCCAGCCGTCGGTTGAGATTCACGTGTTGCAAGGCGAACGCCCGATGTCGGTCGATAACAAAACGCTCGGACGCTTTCACTTGGACGGCATTCCGCCCGCACCGCGTGGCATTCCGCAAGTCGAAGTAACCTTTGATCTTGATGCGAACGGCATTTTGAACGTCTCGGCGAAAGACAAAGCGACGGGTAAAGAACAAAGCATTCGCATCGAAGCTTCCGGTAAACTTTCGGACGCGGAAATTGAAAAGATGCGTCAAGATGCAAAGTCCAACGCCGAAGCCGACCGCAAGCGCAAAGAAGAAGTCGACCTCAAGAACTCCGCCGATGCGATGATCTTTTCGACCGAGCGACAACTGGCCGACTTGGGTGATAAACTTCCGTCGGAGAACGGCGCGAAGATTCGGGAAGAGTTGGAAAAACTCAAAGCCGCACACACGGCGTCGAACCTCGACGGCATCAAAACCTCGATGGAATCTTTGACGAAAGAGTGGGGTGAAGCCTCGAAGAAAATGTATTCGGATGTGGGTCCGAATGCAGCCGCACCGCAAGATGCAACGCCGCAAGGCGACGCCAATGGCGGGGCAACCCCCGGCGGTAAGAACGGCGACGGTGAAGTGAAGAACGCCGACTTCGAAGTGGTTGACGATAAGTAAGTGTTCTGATGAAAGCGGGTTGCAAGATGCAGCCCGTTTTCTTTTGCGACGAAATTGCGGGTTTGCAAACATCGCGCGATTTAATAGATTCTTACCGTAATTTCTTCTTGTCATTCTGAACGGAACGCAGTGAAGTGAAGAATCCCTAATTCTCGCAACAAGGGATTCTTCGCTACGCTCAGAATGACATTGAGGAGAAAGTACTTTAACATTCACAACATCAACCATCATGCCTGTTACGCCCATTCGTTCCGGTAACGCGGTTCATAAGATCGACAAGTATTTTATCCACTCGACCGAGCGCGATGCGAACGGTCGAATCAAACTCAAACTTTCGTCCGCCGCCGGTTACGGACGCCTGACCAACACGGAGGAAATCAAACGCAAACTCCGCGACGGCGCGATTCAACTGACGGTGCTGTCGAACAACGAGCAGATCAAAGTAAAGACGGGCGATGCGGTGAAGAACAACGAAGAGCGTTATGTGATCGACTACGACGAGCGCGGGGTGAAATGGACGGTGCGCGAACTGCAAGTCTTCGTCAATCCGAGTACCAATGAAATGTCGGTCGAGCTGCTTGGTAAGGTTTATACGATGGATGAGTTTTTCGAATAATTTTTTCCCCTTTGTGTCCTTCCGGCTTGCCCGAAATCTTGACTGCGTTCTTCGTTCGAAGATTCCCGCGACGAACGATAGTTCGGCAAGCTCAAGTCGGGAATGACATAAGAAGCGAGCAATGAGAAAGTCGAATAAATTCTTTGCGCGGTGTTAAACTTTTTACGGATGCCCGCGTTATTTCAAGTGCTATCTTTTTTTGTTCTTTGTTCTCTTTTTGTTTGATTGATTGATGAGACCTCGCTTTCCTACAACGGTTAGCGAGGTTTTTTATTTTCAGTGCCTGTTTTCTTTTCATCAACAACCGTCATGCCACACTGCCCGCAGGCAATCCGAACCGCCGCACTTGCCTTCGCTGCGCCGTGCTTCATCCTGCTGCTTTGTGCCGCATCTGCTTCCGCCTTTCAACTTCCGTCGCCCGCCGATTCTTTACCCGTCATCACTTCCGTTGCCGGACAAAAACTTGTTTCGACTTCGTTTGAGCGCGTGCTCAGTACGTACTTTTGGACGGCAAATGCGTTTCTCGATGACTCTTTTTCGGAGTGGCGGTTTCGCATATCGGAAGTGTTTCAATCGTCGCTCGCTGATTTGACGCCGCGCGCGATCCGCGATGAGAATAATTTGCGACTCTCGTTCTCGCGTCCGCTCTCCGAACCGCTGACGCTGACGCTCGCCGCCTCGAACTATTTTCTTTCCGACAGCCGCACGCTGCTTCGCAATGAAGCCGTTGCAACCACCTTAACGAGCGGTGTAACCTACGCGCCGCTTTTCCCAATCACGCTTTCGGCGGGGGCGGGTTTTAAAAGTGAGCGGCAACTGGGACAGGAAACTTTCGGGTTTCTTTACAATGCAGGTGCCCGCTTGCAATCCTATTCACTTTCGGATTTCATGCTCACTTCCGAGCTCGTGCTCTCCGATGAATTCCTCAGTCCGCGGAGGAATTGGAATCGAAGGCTCGCCCTGTTCGGGCAGCGGCAGTATCAAGACCGCGCTTGGATTGAACTTTCATTGGGCTACGATGAAACACGCCGTGATTTTTTTTCAGGCGCAGGCGATGTGAACGGTGCAACGGTTGAGCGGCGCACGGATCGCAGCTTCTTTACACAAGACTCGGTTTCGTATCGCCTTGCCTCGGGCTTGGTAGCCGGTGTGCGGTTCGGCCTTCGATACCGTGTCGTTACCCGCGAGAACAACCAACAGTTTATCGGCTTTGCTTCGCAGTTCTACGACAGTGAAATCAATCAACAAGAACTTTTGGGACAGACGAGTTTGACATATGAGTCAAAACCGTTTTCGATCTCGACCGGCATTGCGTTTCAACAGCAACAGGAAACTTACCAGCCCACTAACGCCTTCGCCGATTCACTCGTCTTTAAAACGCAGGAAGCGCGGCGCAACAACGCGCTGCAAATCGCTTCGCTGAATTTCCGTGCGGATTGGAAAATGTTCAGCCGGTTTGATGAACCCTTGAACCGCCTCACTTTCACCGCCCAACTGCGGGGCTTTCGTTACGACACGCCCGCCGCCGAAAACACCGACGACCGCGACGAACAGGGTTACTACTTCACCCTGCGCGACAGCCTTGCCGTGCTTCCGAATTTTTCGATTATCACAACCGCCTCGGCGGTGCTCACCCACGTCGTTTATATTTTTGCCGCGCAAAGCAGCAACAACACGTGGAACCGGATTATCAAACTTTCGCCCGCAACGCGCTGGCACTGGCCGCGAGCGATGCAGACATACAATGAAGTTAGCGTGCTTGCCAATTATACCGCATATGATTTCGAGCTGCCCGCAAGTCCGCGCAGTTTTTCATTCCGGCAATTTGCGGTGCTCGACTCCACGCAAATTTTTCTATCCGAAACACATATACTTAAATTATTCTACGAACAGCGGCTCTATGAACGCGGCGAGCTTTACTGGACGGACTTCGCCGAACAGCCGCTCAATGCCTTTAACGACCGTACCGTTGCCGTAGAACTCGGCATCCAGTTGCCCAATCACTCGAATCGTTTTTTTGCATCGGCGGGGTTCAAAGTTTTTTCGCAAGAGCGGTTCGTGTATCAACAGGGCGAGAAAGTACCGCAACAACGTCTGCTTTACTTCGGCCCGACGGCAAGTATTAAATACCGTGCGGCATCGCTCGCGGATATTGAAGCGATTGGCTGGGTGCAAACCGAGCAGATTGACGGCGTGAGCGGACGCACGTTTCCAAACTTAAAACTCTCCGTAACCGCCGCATGGTAACGGCTTCACCGAAAGGGCTTCATCAAAACGGTTTCACTAAAATGGTTTCATCTTCGTAGGGGCGAGGCGTGTCTCGCTCCCGCCATGTCCAGATGAGACATAGACTCTTTTCCGACTTAACAACATTGTCAATGGAAAAAACTTACGAACTCACGCTTGAAAGCGACATGAAAGAAGTTCGCCGCGTGCAAGCGTTTATCAAAAACATCGCCGACGAAAATCATTTCGAGACGCTCTTCATTCACGACATCACGCTCATCATCACCGAGGCAACCAACAACGCCGTCCTGCACGGCAACAAGTTGGATAAATCAAAACACGCGCATTTGATTTGCAAAGTGGAGGGCGATGATTTGTTCGTCGCCGTGCGCGACGAAGGCGCAGGGTTCAATCCCGACACACTGCCCGATCCGCTCGCCGAAGAAAATCTTTTGAAACCTTCGGGACGAGGCGTGTTTCTGATTCGCCAGATGGCCAGCGACGTGAAGTATGATTTTTCACCCGCGGGTACAACCGTTTCCTTTCGCATCCCCATCGTCCGCTAATCCTTTCCTTGACGCCATAGCACACACCGCCGATGAAAACGCTTTTGAAACCTTCCGACGTCTCGCCGCAAGACTTCTATAAAATTCTCATCGGCTCGGTGTTGCCAAGGCCGATTGCGTGGGTCTCGACCCTAAGTAAATCGGGCGTCGATAATCTCGCGCCGTTTTCGTTCTTCACCGTTGCGAGTGCGAATCCGCCCGTGCTATGCTTTGCTCCGGCGATCAGGAGTTTGAGGCCGGAGAATAAATCCATCGGCACGGAAAAAGATACGCTCGTCAATGTGCGCGAGACGAAGGAGTTCGTGGTGAACATCGTCAGCCGTCATTTGGTGAATGCGATGAACCAAACGAGTGCGGAGTATGATTTGGGCGTGAGCGAATTTGAAATGGCGGGCTTAACGAAAACGCCGTCGGAACTCGTGAAGCCGAAATGCGTCGCCGAAAGTTTTGTCAATATGGAATGCAAACTCTATCAGATTCTGGAGATCGGCACTGAACCGATGGGCGGCAGTTTGGTGCTCGGCGAAATCGTAGCGGTGCACTTGGACGATCAAGTCTACAAAGACGGCAAGATCGATATCGAAGTGCTCGACCCCATCGCGCGTCTCGGCGGCCTATGGTACAGCAGCACCGCCGACCGCTTCGAACTTCCCCGCCCGACCCTTCCTGTATCTTCAGGTGAATCCGATTCTCAAACCAAAAGAAATCCTTTATGAAGCCAACACTCACTCAGCATAAAGGATGGAATGAACGAAGGTTTGAAATAGCACTCACTGAAATAAAAATTTGGTCGAAAGACCTCAACGGAATGAAAGAGTGGTCGATTCAGTATGAAAATCTTGGGAACAAACCTTTTACTCGCAGAGCGTCAATGCGGGTTTTTTACGGCTCATTGGTTTTCGCCGTTTTCTGGATTTCAATTTCGATTCTCATTGCTGTGATAAATTGGCCGCTCTCCGCAGAGAAATTTGGACTTTCGTTATTGTTTTTGTCGGGTGTGCTTTTTTTTGTTTTGGTTATTTACATCAGGTCAAGTGAGAACAATCTTTACTTGACTGGTGGCGAACTTTCTCTTGAAATTTTTCGAGACAAACCTACCGAAGCTGAAGTTGATAATTTTGTTGGCAGCGTTATTGAAGCGCGCAACGCTTATTTGAAAGAACATTATGCAGTCATAGACGCGGCACTTTCTCTTGACGCACAACTGAACTCGCTTCTTTGGCTGCGAGGTCAAGAAGTCATTACAGAAGAAGAATTTTATGCGCTAAAAAACAAAGTCTTTGGTGAAAGCAATACAAATCCTACCAAACAGGTTCTCGAATCTCAACCCCTTGATTTCACTCATCGAAAAATCACACAAAAGAGATTGTGGGACTTGAAAGAATTTGAGATCACTAACTCAGGTCTGAAAATCAAAAGCGTCGATTCAAGCGGAATGCAAGAGCGGTTTGTAGAGTTTGAGAGCCTCGGTTACAAAACCGAAATCAAAAGGGAGTCGAAGGGCGGATTTCATTCTGCACTTTTACTTTCTTTGTCGTTCTTCGCATTCACGCTCAAGTCGTTATTAGAGGCCAAACATATAGGCATTTTACAAGTACTGCTTTTAGTTGTAGTCATCCTCTGTTGCACCGCTGTTTCTACGGTTGCTTTCTTTGTATCGGGCAAACGTTATCTCTACTTGACAAGCGAGAGAAGCAAAGTAGAGTTTTACGAAGATGTTCCCTCTCTCCAAGAGGCTCATCAATTCGTTAAAGATGTAGTAACCGCCCGCAATCTTTACTTTCGGAAAAAGTATGCCACTATTGATGCAGATATTCCTATCGAGAGTCAACTGAATGTGTTCAATTGGTTACACAACGAAAAGGTGATTAGTAGTGAAGAACTGCAAAATCTCAGAGAGGTACTTCTCGGCTTGAAGAAAAGTGATGGAAGCCCGATGGGATTCGTTTCACCAAATTAGAAAACGCCAAGTCTACCGAGCGAATGGATAAGCAAACGATTTTCAACACGCATTTGGCACACAGCGTTAAGCAGGGCGAGGAGACCTATTTGCCGACGGATTATCTCATCGCCGAAGAAACCATTCTCGAAGTTTTCATGCGGCAAGTGGCCGCGCACGCGGATGAAACATTCTTGACTTTTTATGCGGCGGATGGTTCGTGTATCAATTACACTTACGCTGAAACGGCATTGCGGGTGTTTCGGACGGCGAACTTTCTGCTGGCGCAAGAATTGATTGAAGAAGACCGGATTGCGACCGTTTCATACAACCACATCGATACCGTGGTTCAGTATCTGGCGGCGTGGTGCGTCGGGATGACGGTTGTGCCGATCAATGCCAGTGAATCGCCGGAACGCATCGCCTATATTTTGCAGCATTCGGAAACGAAACTCTGTTTCGTGCGCGATGAATACGTCGAGATGATTTCAAACTTGGGCGTTGAGACGTTAGTAGTTGCCTCGAACGATTTTGAAAGCCTGATTGCGGAACACGCGGGTGAACTCACCGCCGGAAAGGTGCAGGATTCACGCGGCTCACTGGCTGATGAAAACTACAACGCTTCCAGTTACGCCGACCTTGAAACCGAAGCCCTGATTGTTTATACCAGCGGCACAACGGGGCAACCCAAAGGCGTCGTGCTGACGCAATACAATTTGCTCGTCGATGCGGACAGCATTTCAACGTGGCATGGCATCGCTGCCGGCGACGCGATGATGTGCGTTTTGCCGATTCATCATGTCAACGGCACGGTTGTAACGATCCTCACGCCGCTTTATGCCGGAGGCCGCGTGGTGCTCTGTCAAAAATTTCAGACGGATGTTTTTTTCGAATGGCTGGCTTCCGAGTCCATATCCATCGTGAGCGTCGTGCCGACGTTGCTCGCATTTTTGTTGCAAGCGGATATAGATATTTCAAGTTTGAACCTTTCATACTTCAAGCATTTCATCTGCGGCGCGGGGCCGCTCACGGTCGAACTTTGCGCGAAGTTCGAAGATCGCTACGGCTTGAAAGTGATTCATGGCTACGGCCTTTCGGAGACGACGTGCTATTCGTGCTTTCTGCCGGTTGATCTTTCGGCGGCGGAGCATCAATCGTGGTTGCGGGCGTTCGGGTTTCCCTCGATTGGAGTAGCGGTGGCGGGCAACGAGATGCAAATTTTTAACGAGCGCGGCGAACCGGTGCGCGAAGGCTACCGCGGCGAGATCGTCATTCGCGGGCACAATGTGATGAAAGGGTATTACCGCGATGCGGAAGCGAATCAAAAAGCGTTCGAGCGCGGCTGGTTTCACTCCGGCGATGAAGGCTTTTATAAAACGGATGCGGAAGGCCGCAAGTTTTTTTTCATCACGGGCAGATTGAAAGAACTCATCATTCGCGGCGGCGTCAATCTTTCGCCTCTGGAGATTGATGAAGTCCTGATGCAGATCGATGGCGTGAAGTCGGCGATTGCCGTCGGCTTTGAGAATGACTGGTATGGCGAAGAAGTCGGTGCATATGTTCAGTTGCAGGGCGGCGCTGCGCTTACGGCGGAAGTAATTCTTTTGCAATGCGCTCAAAAGTTGCCGCCGAACAAGTGTCCGAAGGTCGTCGTCTTTGGCGATGCGATTCCGGTAACTTCAACAGGCAAGTATCAGCGCAATAAGGTCAAACATTTATTTGCGGCGTGGAAGAGCGTGCAGTTTAAGAAGTAGTTAAACTTTGCGAATGAAACCGAGCGTTTATCTTAAGACAACGATCATCAGTTACTTGACCGCGCGTCCAAGCCGCGATCTGATTCTTGCCGCGCAACAACAAATAACCCTCGATTGGTGGGATAGACGGCGTTCTGACTTTGAACTTTTCATTTCCGAATTTGTGATCGAAGAAGCCGGACGCGGTGGTGCAGAAGCCTCATCGAAATGTTTGAATGTTACCCAATACGCTTTCACTTCTTGAGGTTACACCGTCCGCCAAAAATCTTGCTCGTGCGTTTCTTGAGAAGGGCGGTCTTCCGATGGATGCTTTACATATCAGCCGTCGCTGCATCGCATCAAATTGATTTTTTACTTTCGTGGAATTGCACGCACATTGCGAATGCCGAGATTCAGAAAAAAATTCGCCGCATCGCAACAGACTTAGGCTATGATTTGCCGACAATCTGCACACCAAATGAACTTACCGGAGACACAAATGTGGAAAGATGAAATTGTTGAAGAAGTTTGCAAACACCGCGAAGCGTATTCATCGCAATTCAATTATGATTTAGACGCCATTGTCGCGGACATTAAAGAGAAAGAAAAGCCACACCAAGATCGACTCGTTTCGCGTGAAGCGGAAAAGCCATCGACGGATAAAAACCCGGTATCATCTACAAAATAAACATGTCGAAAATCGGAATTGCTTTTTTGGGCAGCGGCTTCGCGCAAAGCGTTCAGGCTCCGGCCTTTGCGATGACGGAGCAAGTGGCACTCATCGGCGCGGCCAGTCCCAACAGCGCGGAAAAATTTGCGGCGGCGTTCAAGATGCCGGTGCACACGAGCGACTGGAAAAGTTTGGTCTCGCGCGATGACGTGCATCTCGTTTGTGTCTCTTCGCCGCCTTCGCTGCACTGCGAACAAACGCTCTTTGCATTGGGGCACGGTAAACACGTGCTTTGCGAAAAACCTTTTGCGATGAATCTTGCTGAAGCGAAAGCAATGCGAGATGCCGCCGCAGGAAAAAATCTTTTGGCCGTGATCGATCATGAGTTGCGGTTCGCACCGGAGCGAAGGTTCGTGCGGGAGTTTCTGCGGCAAGGAAAACTCGGCAAACTTTACTTCGCCGAAGCCGCAGCGCATCTTTCCGGTCGGCGCACTGCGGCGAAACCTGCCTTCACGTGGTGGTCGGACAAAACTTTCGGCGGCGGCGTGTGGGGCGCGATTGCTTCGCACCTGATCGATCAACTTCGATTCTTCACCGGCGGCGAAGTTGCCGAAACATCCGCCCGGTTGCACACCGCCGTAACCGAGCGTCCGGCGAAGGACGGCGGCATGAAGCAAGTTACGAGCGACGATGTAGCGATGGCTTCATTGCGACTTGCGAGCGGCGCACCCGCAAGCGTTTTTGCAAGCGTCGTGTCGGCGGAAGATCGCATTGATATTGAACTGACGGGCGAAGCGGGCACAATTAAAGTCGATATGATGAACCGCGTTTATTTCAGAGAAGCCGGGAAAAGTTACGAGGAAATCAAAGCGGATTACAACGAGGCGGAACAAGCGGTTGCCGGGCGGTTGAAGTCCTCAGCGATTGGCGGCTCGGGACCGTTTCCAAAAGCCTTCGCACTCTTCGCGGATAAAATCATTCGCGCGCTGCAAGCGGGAGAAACTTCCATCACCGATGCGGCAACATTTGAGGACGGCGTGAAGATTCAAGAAGTGCTTGATGCCGCGAATTGGTCGGAGGTAAAAACTTAATCTGAAATTACAATGCCCAGAAAAACTATCGCAGGCCTCCTGCTTTTACTCAGCGGCGGGTTCAATATCTATACGCATTACGGCGCGACGAATCCCGTCAGTATTACCGTCATGCTGCTTGGAGCGGCGTGCGTTATCGTTGGCGGGTTGGTGCTTTTCAAAAAGTGGTGAGGCGTATCGATGGGATCGCAAGGGCGAGGCATGCCTCACCCCTACGAAGGGCGAGCAGGAACATCAAGTCAATGTGATGAGCACGATTTCGGGTTCGATGGTGCGGATCGGCGTGCCGGTTACGCCGACGCCGTAATTGACGTAAAGTTTTTTGCCCGCTTCTTCGTAGAGGCCGCGCGAGTAATGATAGATGAAATCAATCGGATACAAACTGACGCCCGCGACATCGAGGGCTATTTGTCCGCCGTGCGTGTGGCCTGCGAGCATCAGATCGATATGATTCGATTTTGCGACCGGAAAAAATTCGGGATGATGACACAGCAGCAAGTTGAACCCTTCATGCGCTGATGTTTCCAACGCGCTCGTCAGAAAGAATTCGTTTCCGCGCGTGTAATCGATGCCGATGACATTTAAACTTGCGCCGTCGATGTTCAGGACTTTCGTTTCGTTGCGAAGCAAGCCGAGGTCATGTTGCTGCATCGCCTCGGAAATCAAATCCATGCCGAGCCATTCGTCGTGATTGCCCGCGCACGAAAATGTGCCGTAGGTGGATTTGAGATTGTGAAAACCCT
>JACMJS010000057.1 GCA_014380515.1 Chlorobiales bacterium | reverse complement strand
CCAGAAATTTATCGACGGCGGTGGCGTTCGACGTAACCCACGCACCGATGTATTCCGGCGTGCGTCGGATGTCACCTTCTTCACTCACTTGGCGGAAAAGCGGCAGGAAATCGCGCGGCAAAATGGTGAGCGACTTTGAGTCGTCATAAATCGTGCGCTCACCTTTAGCGTCCATCTCGATAATCTTGATCGTCATCTGAACCGTGCGCTCTGCGCGCATCGTTGAAAGATCGAAGCCGAGCTTGAGCGGCGGCACGAGCCGGACGTCCTCGCGGGTGTTTTTCAGCATCGTTACCGTCTTCGTTGCTTTCTCCGTCAGGCCGGGCAGTTCGACTTCGATGCGCAGTTGGCGGTCTTTGGGTTCGATGTTGTAAAGCTTGAGTTGCACGAGCGAACCGACGCCGCCCTTCTCGCTGTAGAGATGATAGGTGCCGAGCGGGACGGGGTTTTGAATCACCCGTTCGACGATCAGTTTGCTGATGCCGATGCTCGCACTCCGCTTGCGATACCGCGTCAGATACGCGGCTTTCGGATTTATTTTTTCAATCGCATCGTATTCCTTCGAGGCTTCGGGGAGCTTTCCCAAATGCGTGAGCGCATCGGCTTTGAGGTAGTGCCCGATTTCAAGGTTGAAATTTTTTTGACTCGGCTCATCGACTTCGGCCAGTTTCAACGTCTCGTCGGCCAGCTTCAACGTCTCGGGCCACTTTTGCTGCTGGCGATACATCACGGCTTCGGTCGCTATGAGTTCGGCGTCTTTCGGATATTTTTTCTTGAAGTCGGCGATGACTTCGGTAGCGAGTTTGTAGTCGCCCAAGCCAACGAGCGCGCGTGGAAAAAGTGCCGGACGCCGGTAGTTGGGATTGGATTTTAAAATCATGGCCGATGATTGCAAGAGCGTTTGCCAATACTTTTCCTTGAGCGACAGCCGCGCGAGCACGTCGTAGGCGGGTTCGGACTGCGGCGTAACTTTCGGCGAGGCGACGGGCAAAGCGGTTGTCAGCATACCGATAATTTGATCGCCGTCGAAGCCGGGCTTCTTCGTCATAGCAAGGGCTTCATCGATAATTTTATTCGCTTGCTCCGCCGACATTTTTTGCTGGACTTTCGGCGTCGCCAGTTCTTTGCCCGTCGATGGCGGCTTGACCGGCTCTTTCTGCTGCGGCTTGGCCTGCGGTGAGGTCTGAGCTTGCAGCCACTCCGCCGCCGCGTCGCTGCGCCGTGCGGGATTCGAAGCCAGGGCACTTGTAAAAATCATTGCCGTAAATACAAGCGTAAATAAAAATTTCATTCGTGTCATAGAAGTCATCTTTAATTTTAAGTGAGTATGAAAAAGCCGAGTAATTTCTGATGCAATTTTTTCACGGTTCGCTTCCAAACGAGCGGGGACGGTAGTGATCTTTTTTTAATTGCCGCATGAGTACCTCTTCAATCTGTTTCGCGGAGAACGGCGCGGTGAGCACTTCTTTCACGCCGACGGCGAGCAGCGCGTCTTCGGCGATTTTATCCGCGTCCGGCATGAGCATCACCACCTTGACATCGGGCGTCATTTGTTGCAGCGACGTGAAGACGGCGAAGCCGCCGCCGGGCGGCGCGAGCAACTCGCAAAAGACGAGGCTGAGAGACGCCGCAAATTTTTTATAAAGCGAAAAACCTGTTGCTGCATCGGCGGCCACCGCAACGAAGCAACCGCATCGCACAAGGGTGCTGCTGATTGCCGCCGTCGCCGCGCCATTGCCTATGACAAGCAAAACGGGGTGATGAGCCATCGAAATTTTTATCATGTTTTAACCTCCGCCCGAGCGCGGCGGAGAGAGACCCGCCAGCCGGATGCAGAGAGAGAAGTCATTGATAAGGTGCGGGTGCTCCGCGAAGAACGCCGGAACACCAGAGAGGTGTGTGGTCGCAAATGATGCAACGAAGTACCGCGAATGCAGCGAGCGAAAGTCCAATGCAAAAGTATCACGCGTCGCCTTCGCACCGTTACTACAATTCTACTACAATGGTTTTCTGACTGGCAGAGCGTGAGGTAATTAGAGCGAGGAGAGAAAGGAGACGAGGTTGGTATCGGTGCGCAGCGACAGTTTTTTGCGCAAGCGGTAGCGGTGCGTTTCAATGTTGCGCAGCGTGGTGAAGAGCAACTGTGAAATTTCCTTGTTGGAAAGGTTGAGCTTGAGCAGCGTGCAGACTTTAAGTTCCGCCGGAGTGAGCAATGGAAATTTTTCGGAGAGTGTGCGGATAAAATTTTGATGCACGTCGTTGAACTGATGCTCGAACGACTGCCAAACCTTTTCCGTATCCAAGTTGCCGCTGACTTGATCGTACAGATGTTGAAGGCTGCCTGCTGCATCGCGCCCGCCCGCACGGAGCAACTGTGAAAGTCCCTGCCTGAGCGCGCCGAGCAATTCATTTTTCTCGACGAGATTGAGCGCGAGCGTGCTGAGTTCGCGCGTCTTGTGATGCATCTCGGTTTCAAGTTCGGCGGCCTTGAGCCGGTAAATCTCTTTTTCTTTTTCAAGCCGTTCGAGAGCGAAGCTGACTTCCAATTGTTTCTGTCGCCGCGCGGCTTCTTCGTTGTAAATCTCCAATCGAACCCGGTGAAACTGCTCGAAGTGATAGAGGGCTTTTTCGTAGTTGCCCTGCCGCTTGTATGCTTCGGCGAAGGTTTCGTGAATTTTATAAATATCGGACTTCGCGCCGGTTTGGGTGGTCCGGGCGAGCGCGTCGCCGAGCGCGGTGCAGGCTTGATCCACGTCTCCGGCTTGCAGATGGCATCTGCCGAGCATGTAGAGACACGAAGCCTCGACGATTTTATCGCCGAAGAGACGGGCGTGTTTGATGCTGTGCATTGAAAACTTAACCGCCTCTTCAGCCTTACCCTGTTCGAGATAGGTTTCGGCAAGGCTAAGCAGGGAAATGGATTCGCCGTAGTGATCGGCAAGTTCTGAAAAAATTTTCAACGCGCGCCGGTGATACTTCAGGGCTTCATCGAGATGATGGTTCTGAAGATGCGCGTTGCCGATGGTGCTCATCGCGGAAGCGACGCGGCGCCGGTCGCCGGTTTCTTTCGAGAGCGAAAGCACGCGGTGCGAGTAGCGCAAGGTATTGTCGTAGTCGTTCATCAGGCCGTACATGCTGCCGATGTTGCCGAGTACGGCGGGCAGTTTGGCTTTATCTCCGAGGGTTTCGCGGAGCCGGAGCGCCTCAAAAAAATGGTGCAAGGCTTTTTCGTAGTCGCCCAATTCCGAATACACAACGCCGATGTTGTTGTGCACGCCCGCTTCGGCTTCCAACTGATTTGTGCCTTCAAGCAGCGCGAAACTTTTGAACTGATGTTCGAGAGCGCGGACGAAATCGCCTTGCCGCCAAAACACGTTGCCCTGAAGTTTGAAGACGGAGACTTGATTGACCACATCACCCAGTTCTGCAAACAATGCAAGGGCTTCGGACAAATGCCGCAGCGTGCTTTGATACTCCGACATCAGATACTCCGCGTTGCCCAGCGCGAACAATGCGTGAGCGAGTCCGCTATGGTAGTTGATGCGGCGGGCGAGCGTCGCGGCCTCACCGGCAGTTCTCACGGCGTTTTTCGGATCGCTATGTTGAGCGGCGACGGAACGCGCGCAAAGCCGGTCGACTTTCTGAACGACGGCTCGCAGTTTCTTTCCCGCCGCGACGGATGCGGCCCCCCGGCGTGCCGGGCGGACAGCGGACAAGGAATGATGAAGTGCGGATGCAGCAGTATCGGGTGATGACGGCATGAATGAGAAAGCGTGCGTTAGAGTTCTTCGTCTGCGTTGTCGCTATCGAAACCATCGGGCGGCAAATCGGTATTGTCGGCACTGTCGCTGACACCGCCCGTCGAAGCGGGTGCGTCATCGCCGCTTTCGAACGAGCGAATGAGGTTCAAGTATTGCTCGACCAACTCCGACTTTTGCGGCTTGCCCAGTTCGCTGTAACTGTTGCGCAAGTTGTTCATCATGCGCACGGCGATTTCAATGGTTGAAGCGCGGGCGAGATACTGATCGACATAGCCGTAACCGGCGTTCTTCAAAAACCGGATGCAATCTTCCTTTTCCATCACGCGCCCCTGACCGAACGGATCGATGAAAAGTTCTTGCTGCGCGGTTTCATACTTGAGCATAAAATGCGCGGGCATGTTGATCCCGTAGACGGGCAACCGCAGGCGTTCGGCGAGCATCAGGTAAATGGCGCCGAGTGAAATCGGAATGCCCATCTTGCGCTCGATCACGCGGTTGAGGTAACTGTTGTCGGGATCGTAATAATCCGACGAGTTCCCGCGGTAGCCTTCTTTCTCAAAGAGCAACACACTGAGCATAAACACCTTATCCATCTCGGAGGACGACGGCGTAAAGAAATTGGTTTTCAGTTCGCGCTCAAGCCGCTGAAGTTCGCGCTTGCATTTCGAAATATCAGCGTCGGGGTAGCCGATCTGCGCGATGAGAAAACCTAAGTCTTCGAGGCTCGGGCCATCGAGCAAGGTGCGGCGAAACTGCGGCGCGAGTTTTTGAAACTGGACGTCATCGATAAATCGGTCAATGCGTTCGCTCGCCAGTTCCGACGCCGCGCCTTTCTTGCCGACCATCTGCCGCATCAATTCAGCCGCCTCGGGTCTATCGCTTAAAATGACGTCGAGCAATCGCTTGCTGACGGCGTTGAACACGGTTTCGTCGTCGTCATCGATGAGCGAAATCATGGCTTCAAGTTCCGGTGTGAGTACAAAATCTTTTTCCATAAAAAATCAGGTTGCGATCAAGTTGCGTTATAGCCGCACCGCGTCCGGCAGTTCAATCGGCTGCTCGGCGGATGGCGGCGGTGAAAATGGTATAGCCTCTTTTGCCGTGTCCGTTTCCGGGAGATCGGGTTGCATCGTTTTGGGCGGCACGGCGGGCAACGGCGCAGTTAAAGATTTTGAAATTGCCGCCGCACGAAGCCGTTCTTCAAAGCGGCGAACGGTATCGTGTTCAGAGAACGGGACGCCGTAGGCGGTGGCGGCGAGTTTTTGCACTTGCTCGAACGGCACGAAAATTTGCGCGTTGAGCAGTTGCCACAGCAAAATGAGTATCAAACTTGCAACTGTCAGCAGCACGCCCGTCTGCACGCTGATGCGCGTCCGGTAATGTTCGTCGGCGTCTAACTGCATCGTGCGAATGAGACGATCAAGTTGTTCCTGAAGCCCGCCGTCGGCGGCAAGTACGGCTTCAAGGGCGGCGGAGACGTCGCTATCGATTTCTTCGGCGGCGATGATGATTTCAAGATCGTCGTAAAATAAGTTCCATGCCGCCGTGAGTTGTTCGAAATCATCTTGCGCTTCCGAATCAATCACCGGCACGCCCGTCCGCAAATCCGCGTTCAAGTAAATACGGCGAATGTTGTTTTCGAGGCTGCCTTCCGAAAACCCTTCTAGAATTTTATCGAACTCTTCGGCGGTTTGGCTGAGCCGCAACCGCGATTCGGTTGAAAGATTATCTTGGGTGGCAAGCACGGCTTCCTTCACCATTTTCTGAAGCAGCGTACGCTGCCGCGACATGACGAGAAGTTGCCGCTCTTCAGCAGCGACGGCGGAAAAATTTATGTATCCGAGCACCGCCGAGATCAGCAGCAGCAGCAGCAGTAAGGCAAGCAACACTTTAAACTGAAACCGAACCCTTTTCATTCGAAACCTGATGTATTTGACGTTACTTGTATTCTTATGTCAAACCTGCGAACTGTCATTCTGAACGGAGCACAAGCGAAGTGAAGAATCTGCATTCGTCTTTCGATTCTTTAAATGCAGATTCTTCGCTGCGCTCAGAATGACAGAAGAAAAAAATGACACGATGAACTAACTCGATGCACTTTCGTAGCGGCGGAGTGCCCAGTAAAAAAACTTGGTCGAGAGAAACAACATGACGGCGGCGGTGGTAATTCCAAGTGCGAAACTGTAAATATCAAACCCGCGCAGAATCATCCGCGGCGACAAAGCCGAAATCGTCAGCACGGGCACGACGAAGAACAGCGCGAACCTGAGCGCGCCTTTGTAAATGGTTTCGGGTTTCATCGCAAACTGATACAGATGATGAAAGCCCATCTGCAAACCGCTGGATGCATTGACGAAAATAAATCCGACCGCCGCAAACGCCACCTGAAACGAATACATCACTGCGAGGCCGCAAAGCATCAAAATCAAATACGCGCCAAGACTGACGAGTGTAACCGGATAGCCCAACTGCCACCACGCCGTCGCCAAGATGCACAGCGCGAAAACCAAATCCAGCAACGAGCCGACCGAGATATACCGCATCGAGGCATAAAGCATTGGCGAAACGGGTTTGGTTAACACAATATCGAAATCACCTTTGCGAATGTGATCGCCCAAAACCCATAGGCCGGAGGCGAAGAAACTCATGTCGAGCGCATCGATGACGAACACGGTGCCGAGAAAGAAAAAAACTTCCGCTTCGGTAAAGCCGCCGATGCTTTGGGTGTTGAGGTAAATGACCTTGAAGAACGCGAGGTTGACCAGATACCAAACGATGTCCATGAAGAACACCAAAATAAAATTGCCCCGGTATTGCAAATCGCGCGTCAGACAGTTACGAAAGAACGCCGCTTCGAGCCGGAAAAATCTGCCAAGTGTATATGTAAGTCGTGCTATCATAATGGCGTAAATATCTTACATTTAAAGCGAAATCGCCGCGCCAACCATTCCACTTCATAGTTCAAAGCCTTTTCAAAGGTTTCTTGCAACGCTTTACACTAAAACCATCACGATATGCCACTCCTTTGCAACTACTACCTGACCTACCGCTGCAACGCCGAATGCGGTTTCTGCGACATCTGGCAAAAGCCCAGCCCGTACGCCGACATGAAAGACATTGAAGCCAACCTGCGCGACATGCGACGGCTCGGCGTCCGCTTCGTCGACTTCACCGGCGGCGAACCCTTGCTGCACCGCGACTTGCCGGAGATTCTTGCGCTCGCCAAACGCTTGGGTTTCATTACAAGCGTAACAACCAACACGTTGCTTTATCCGAAGTTCGCCAAAGACCTCGCCGGTAAAATTGAACTACTGCACTTCTCGCTTGATTCGGTGCATAAAGAAAAGCACGATGCCTCGCGCGGTGTGAAGTGCTACGATAAACTTTTGGAGAGCGTTGAGATTGCCAAGTCGCTCGGCGAACATCCCGATATTTTGTTTACCGTCCACGAGCAGAATTATGAGGAGCTTCAGGACGTCTATGAAAACATCTCGCGGCCAAACGGTTTGATTCTGATCATCAATCCGATTTTTCAATACGGAAAATTTTTCACGGCGGAAGATTCGGAGAAGATGTTTCAATCCACGCTCGCGTTCTCGAAGAAGTCGCTCGTCTACATGAACGGTGCGTTCATCAAGTTGCGGCGCGACGGCGGCAACCATGTTGAGAAGCCGGTGTGTAAAGCGGTGTCGCAGGTCGTTGTCATTTCGCCCGCCAATGAAATGATTTTGCCGTGCTACCACTTCGGCGAAAAGAAAATCCCGATTGAAGGAAATTTGTATGCCTTGCGGACGTCGGAAATGATTGCGGAGGAAATCAAGATGGAAGGGCGGCACAAGTTCTGCGAAGGCTGTGCGGTCAATTGTTACATGGAGCCATCGTTTGCGACGAGCGTCAATGAGTACGCGATGTACGCCTTGCCCTCAAAGACGAAATACATGTACTACAAAACGATCCGGCACGGGTTGCTCAAGCGGCACTTCAAAGAGCGTTTCGCTTCGTTGAAACAACCGGCTTGACGCCCCCGTTTCGCTTGCGCTCAACACCCCCTCAATTTGAACTTGCTGAAAACAAGTTTTAGATGAGGGGGCGAGGGGGAGTTCACGAAACACAACTCTATTCCTGTTAACTCAAATCATGCCGACCATGAAAAAACTCATTTTCATCGCTGCTGCTTTATGCTTCGCTGCGGCGTCGCACGCTCAAACGACGCTTACCGTTCCGCTCACAAAACAAATGGGCCGCAAGACGTTGATGTCCATGAGTTTTATCTGTCTGGAATATCCAAAAGATGATCCGTTGCAGACACTTTTTGAAAAGGTAAAAGGGATTCCCAAGACATTGCTCAATCCGAGTGTCAGAGTGTTTCATCTTCAACCAGTTCAGTTTTTTTACAATGCTCGCAAAGCGGGCGCGGTGAGCGATAAAGAGTTTAAGCAGCGGGCAGAGTGGTCTGATACATCAATGGTTACAAGCAGATATGTCAACGAGCAAATGTCTATTGTTATCGGTAACGACAAAGACAGCAACATCGTCGCATATGTCGACACGAACAACGATCAGAATTTCAGCGATGAAGAGATCATTGTTTGTAAACGACTTACCAAAGCTGAAGAAATGAAGTTGGATGAGCGAACATTGCCGGTAAAGGAAGTTGCATTTGATTACTTCGACGGAAAATCAATTCGGAAAGCATCGGCATTTATTTCTCTGAATCCGTATCTGCGAAATTTCAGTTTTCAAACGCCGCTATCACAGCAATTTTTGGCTGTGAGCCTGACAGAGCATCGAACAGGCAAAGCAACGATTAAAGGAAAAACATATCGGTTCGATGTTTCGAACGCAGGTGTGTCAGGGATTTATGATCGCAAAAGTTTGAAGATGCTGGTCAGCAAGGCGGGCGTCGACAGCAATGAAAGTGAGATGGCTAACCTATCCTACCGGGCGGGTGAAATGCTCAACTTTGACGGTGAAGAATATCAGATCGCAGCCATCGATCCGCTAGGTGAGCGACTGACGCTAATCTATAAAGGTTACAATGCAAATCCGACCGGCGTGCATGTCGGGCAATACGCGCCTGAAATTTCCGCCAAGACTACCGAAGGCAAGCCGTTCAAACTGTCCGGCCTCAAAGGCAAATATGTGTTGGTAGATTTTTGGGGAACTTGGTGCGGCCCGTGCGTCGCCTCGATTCCGAGTCTGGGTGAATTGTATTCGCTTTACGGCGGCGAAAAATTTGAAATTGCCAGCGTCGCCGCTGAATTTGACAGCACCGATGTAAAGTTCAAAAAATTTATCGTCGAGAAGGAAATGCGGTGGACGAATCTGCGGCAGAACATTCGAGATCAGAGCGATAGCGCAGCTCAAAACGTGTATCATGTCAGCCGATATCCGCTTACTTTTTTGCTAAACCCTGAAGGTAAAATCATCGCCTTCGATGTTGAGGCATCCGAAGTGGTCGAACTTCTGAAGAAAAACTTGGGAGAACCGAACCCCAAGAACATCGATAAAATGCTCGCGGGCAACGGCACACTGTTCGAGGTGGAGCGGCCAAACGCGAAGTCCGTTTATGTAACCGGAAGTTTTAACAACTGGTCGAAGTCGATGATGTTCAAAAAAGATGGCAAGTGGATACGCCGTGTTGACTTGAAATCCGGCGAGCATCAATACAAGTTCATCGTCGATAACGAATGGATCACCGACCCGAAGAACACTGCCACCAAAGCCGATGGCGAATACATCAATTCCGTCCTGACTGTCAAGTAGAAAAAGTGCGTCGTCATTCTGAACGGAGTGCAAACCCCCGAGCGTGGCCGAGGGTAAACTCCGTGAAGAATCTGCATTTGAATTGCTGAAGATGAATGCAGATTCTTCGCTGCGCTCAGAATGACACGGAGAAAAATTATTGCGGCAGGGGAGCGGCGTTGAGGCTGTCGCGGAGGGCTTGTTTTACTTCGCGTTTGAGCAGGCGGGCGGTGTTGCGGGCGGCGTCGCGGAGGCCCGGAACTTGGCCTTCGAGATTCGAACGCAAATCGGCGGCAAGTTGGTTGATGAGTTGCGGCACTTCTTTGAGGCCGTCGCCTTCCGCCTCCAGCGTCAACAGATATTCCTCTTTGAACGGCTCGAGCACTTTGAGGTCGATGATATAAACCGTGTCAAAGCGGCGGATGAAGCCCATCACCAGCACGTGCGTATTCGTCTCTTTGCAAATCTGACGTGCGAGCGATTCGCTTACGCGCGCGCTGCGGCCTTTGCCAAGGCTCTGCAACACTTCATACATCCGCGCCCGCGTCATCACATTGAGTTGCGGCGATTGTTCCAGCGGCGTGATGAGTTGTCCCGCAAGTGCCTCCAGCCGCTTGTTGCCGGTTTCATTGACGAAATCCGCAACCACCACTTGCACCGGCGGCTTCAACGAAATCGCTTGCCACAACATCGGTATCCCGACGCTCAATCCGGTGATCAACAAAACCAGTTGGAACAACAGGGTGCGCGGCCTTGACGGACGCACAAAGAAAAATTTGATTTGCTGCAACAGCGGCACGCCCTGCACTTCGCCCGCCTTGCCGACTTTGTAAATCCCGACCGGAATATCGATATGCTTCAAGTCGCCCTGACCCAATCGCATCATCGGCACATCGAGTTTGTTTTGCACCTGCCGGTAAACGTCTTCGGTTACACAGATGCCGCCGGGTTCAGCGAGCGGCTCGATCCGCGCGGCGATGTTCACCCCGTCGCCATAAACGTCGCCGCCGCGGTGCACCACGTCGCCCAAGTGAATCCCGATGCGGATTTCAATCTTGACGGTTTCAGGAAACGCGGCATTGTATTCTGCAAGGGTCTTTTGCATATCGATGGCGCAACTGACGGCATCGAGCGCGCTTTCGAACGAGACGAGAAATGCGTCGCCGATGGTTTTGATTTCCATACCTTCGTGCCGCGTGAAGAGCGGGCGGAGAATTCGGCGATGTTCTTCAAGAAGTTCGAGGGCGAGCTTCTCGTTTTTTTGCGTCATCATGCTGTATCCCACCATGTCGGTGAACATGATTGCCGCAAGTTTTCGTTGTTCGCCTTTGAAGAGGCCAAACGGAGGTTCAAACTTTTGCATCAGACTTTTGCAACAGGTGCTGCCGTTTTGTGAAGGGTGTTCAAAGAAACGAGCGACCGGAAAATACGAAAACATTGCCCGAACGAACGTGAGACCTTCGCCACGTTTGGGATTTGGTTTCCGCACTCTGCGCATCTCATCACTCCCCGCCTCAGATGAGGCGGGGAGTTGTTTTCAGATGCTCTCTATTTCAGGGCTTTAAACATCGCAAGGGCTTTCTCGCGTTGAATTTTGTGATCAACGATTGGCTTCGGATAGGCTTCAAAATTTTTTCCGAACTCAGCGGTCAACAGCGGCGTTTTGAGCGCGGCCTCGTGCGGCGCGTGAATAAATTTCGCGGGCACGTCGCCCAGTTCGGGCACGAAACGTTTGATGAACTGACCGCTCTCATCGAACTTTTCGGATTGCGACGCAGGATTAAAAATCCGAAAATAAGGCTGCGCGTCCGTGCCCGTGCTCGCGCTCCATTGCCAGCCGCCGTTGTTGGCCGCAAGGTCGCCATCAACGAGCCGTTGCATGAAATACTTTTCGCCCCGCCGCCAATCAATCAGCAAATCTTTGGTGAGAAAACTGGCGACGATCATCCGCAGGCGGTTGTGCATCCACCCGGTTTCATTCATCTGCCGCATCGCCGCATCAACAATGGGGAATCCGGTTCGGCCCGCTTTCCACGCTTCAAAATGTTCATCATGATTTTCCCACTTTAGTTTTTCATAGCCATCCTTAAAACTTCTTTCGGCGACGTGCGGGAAGTGATCAATGATCTGATAGTAAAAATCGCGCCAGATCAGTTCCGAAGTGAATACATCAACGCCGTGCCGCTCCGGTTCCGACGCGGCAAATTCGCGCTGTGCCTGAACATCGCGGTAGATGCGGCGAACGGAAAGCGTACCGAATTTAAAATGCGGCGACAAGCGGCTCGTGCCGTCGGCATTCGGATAGTTGCGTTGATCGGCATAGTGAACTATTTTTTCGGAACACAGTTGCGATAGAAGTTTGTGTCCTTCCGCCGATCCGCCAAGATGTACTTTCGGTTGCGGCGCGAAGTCCAAACGAGTTATCTCCGGCAACGGCAATGATGAAAGTTGCGGCATCTTTAAATGCTTCGGTGCGGCGGCGGGTGCGGGAATTTTTTCCGACTGCGAAAGCCAGTTGCGCCGGTAGGGCGAGAACACCGTGTAAGGCTTGCCTTGCGCGGTGAGAATTTGTTCGCCCTTAAAAAAAACATGGTCTTGAAAAGATTTTACGTCAAGCCCTTGTCGTTCGAACACGGATTTGATTTTTGCATCGCGCGCCTTCGCGTAAGGTTCGTAATCTTCGTTGAAATAAATCGCCCGCGCCGCGCTTTCTTTAGCGAGCGTTTTCAATTCTTCCTCCGCGTTGCCGCGACGAAAAATAAGGTTGCTCCCGAGTGAATCATATTGCGCTGCAAGATCAGCGAGCGACTCCAGCATAAACGCCACACGCACGGCGGCGACGTCATCGCGCCCGAGAATCGCATCATCAAAAATAAAAACGGGAATGATTTCGCCTCCGGCATCTTTAACGGCGTGCGTCAGTGCGGTATTATCTTCGGTGCGTAAGTCCCGCCGATGCCAAACGAGGATGGTATTCATCTCAAACTTTTAATGGTTTTTTTACAAACGAAACGGAAATACGGATGAAAGCCAGCCGCAGCAAAGTCGAAACATTTGCGCTCAACAAATCCGGTTTCGCCGGGCCGCACATTGATGTGAAAACGGAGGCGGATATGTCGGTGAATTTCCCTCCGCATAAGCATAATTTTTTTGAAATCATTCTCTTCACGGCGGGCGGCGGTACGCATCAATTGGCGACGCAAGCGGCTGAAGTGAAACAGGGAAGCCTTTACTTTCTATTGCCGCATCACATTCATCGCCTCGCCGTTTCGGAACATGCCAAGTTTTATCTCGTCGCATTTGACTTTCACTTTCTCAGACCGGAGTTTGATGTCGATGTGCTCTCGCTTCAACCGATCAACCTCAATCAAACGCCGGAGTTCGCACCGTTTCTGTTTCAAGGACAAACGGACTACACCTTGAACGGCGAACGGCTCCGGCAAACCCAATCGCTCCTCGAAACCCTGCGAAATGAAAATCGAAACCTTGCAGATCGTAACATCGCAGGCGGGGCGTCCATTTGTAGAACGGAAATCATGCGAGCTTCGCTGATGCTGCTGCTCGGCAACGTCTGCCGGTGGCACGAAAAAAAAATCACGTCGTTCGTTCGCTCCGGTGCGGCGACAAGTACAAACGACACGCATGTCGCCCGCGCGATGCAGTTTATCCGCGATCATTTGCATCAAAGCATTTCGCTGGATGATGCGGCCAAACATGTATTTCTCTCGCCGACCTACTTCGCTCACCTGCTCAAAAACAAAACCGGAAAAACTTTTGGCGAGTTGCTTACCGAATCGCGCATCGAGAAAGCCAGCGAACTCCTGCGATATACTTCCGCATCCGTCTCCGAAATTTCACACCAAATCGGGTTTGAAGATCAAGCCTACTTCGCCCGCCGCTTCAAGCAGCAACTTGGCCGCACGCCGCGAGCGTTCAGAACGGAAAGTGCAGCGTTCAAATAATGAATCTCTTGTCGTTGCCGATGCAACGGATGCTCCCATTCGTCAAAGATCAATGAGATTCAAAGAAAAAAATCGGAGAAGAAAAAAAGTTGAACATTGCCCGGTAAAAACCGCCGGGGTTTGACGACCGCAAGATTATCCAACAAAAAGACAATCGCGCCTCTGTTCATAGCGATTTGCACCCGCTACTTTTGTGTCATCATTGAGTGCCGCCATGGAGTGCGGCACAATTCTAAATCTAAACTTGATCACAAAAATGATGAGCACCATGCTTCTTTCGTTGATGCTTTCGCTCGTGCAAAGCCCCGCTGAAACCGCTGAAAGTGCGGCAACGCCGGTCGCCAAAGGCCGGATCTACGTTTTCGAATCGGACGCCAGCGGATTCAATACCAAGAATTTTTTCTATGACACCGGTTCGGAAGTCGTCGTATTCGACACGCAATTCACGCCGGAGATTGCACGCAACGCCATCCGGTTCCTGCGCACCAAAACGCAAAGCCCGATCACCTATCTCGTCATCACGCATCCGAACCCCGATAAGTTCAACGCGATAGACGAATACAAAAAAGCCGGTGCAAAAGTAATCGCCTCGGAAAAAACATCGGCGGCGATGGCCGGTGTTCAGACATATAAAAAATATTACTTCGTTAATCTGGCCAAGATGTTCACCGAAGAAGCATATCCGAAGTTGGGCACGCCGGACATCACGTTCAAAGAAACATTCGATCTCAAACTCGGCAACGGCGAAACGATCGCGCTGCGCGAATTGAAAAAATCGGGCGTGAGTTCGAATCAGACTGTGGCGTTCGCGGCTTCGGCAAACGCCCTGTTCGTCGGCGACTTGGTGCATCACAAGGCGCACTTGTGGTTGGAAGGCGGCATCGTGGATGGAAAGCCTGCACCGAACCTTCAAAACTGGATGGATGATCTGAGGGAACTTCGCTCGCTGTATCCCGCCGCCGCGGAAGTCTACGGCGGACGCGGGGAAGTCGCGGCACTGTCCGTTGCAGTCGCTGATGAACTTCAGTATTTGACGCAGGCCGATAAAATTGTGTCGGCGTATGTGAAGGCTTTGGGCGTGCGGGCCTCTGAACTCACGGGCACAGAAGCCGGTGTTCATCATGCGGCCATTGAGAAAAAATTAGAAGCCGCGTTCCCGTCGTATCAATTGGGTTACTTGGTTCAATATGGCGTCTATGGCCTCGCCCAGTCCAAGCGGTAAAATCCAAAGCGTAAAAGCCGCACGGTAAAAGCGAATCGCCGCCAAAACAAAACGCCTCTCAATCCGGGAGGCGTTTTTGATTTCCTATAAAAACTATTTTCGATTGAATTAAACGGCGGTGGCGACGCCGAGATCAAGAAACTTCCGCATCAAATCTTGCGACGTCAGTTGCCACTTGTCCGCATCTTTCGCATCGAAGACGGGCTGGCCATCGTGCATCATTACCAGCCGCGAACCGCTGCGAACGGCTTGCTCCATCGAGTGCGTAACCATCAGCGCGGTGAGTTTGTAATTGACGACGAGTTCTTCGGTGAGACGCAATACTTGCTCCGCCGATTTCGGATCGAGGGCGGCGGTGTGTTCATCGAGCAATAAAATTTTCGGTTCGCGGAGCGTCGCCATGAGCAGTGTGAGTGCTTGACGTTGCCCGCCGGAGAGCAAGCCTATCGGCGCGTTCAAGCGATCTTCCAAACCCATACCGAGTTCGGCGACTTTTTTTTGCAGGGCTTTCCGCTGCATGTTGCCAAGACCGATGCGAAAGCCTTTGGGTTGCCCGCGAAGCGACGCCAGTTGCAGGTTTTCGGCGATGGTCATTGTGGGCGCGGTGCCGCTGAACGGATTTTGAAAAACACGTCCGATGAACTTCGCGCGCAGGAAGTCGGGCATGGCGGTGATGTCATCCGTGCCGATAAAAATTTTTCCGCCGTCCCCGAAGAACGTCCCCGCAATCGCATTGAGCAAGGTAGATTTGCCGCTGCCGTTCGTGCCGATGACGACAGTGAATTCACCCGGCGCGATTTGCAACGACACATCTTTAAGCGCAACGACTTCATTTGCCGTTCCTCTGTTAAAAGTCTTCGTGAAATTTTCAATGCGAATCATTGCAGTCTCTGTTCAGGCTTCGGTTCGATGCCGGGTTCAACGATCAGCGTCATTTTTGGCGGCGGCGTGGCGCGGCTTTCGAGCCGCTCGAGTACTTCGGCAACGAGTTCACCGGCGAGCATATATTTTTCCTCTTCGCTGATGCGCTGGTGATACAGTTTTGAAAGTTCGGTGCGGTGCGGCTCATGGCTGTTGACGCTGTATTTCAAGTCGCCGAACGCGACTTCAAGTTTGGTATGCTCGTCATACACATCGAGGCCGGAATACTTGAATACCTGCCAACTGTAGCCCAGCCCCAACTCCTGAAACGACCGTTCTAAAATTTCGTGCTGCACTTCCGGCGAAATCGGTTTACCTTTTTCAAGCATGACTTCTTTTAAGTCCTTGAAATATCGGTGCTGATTTCTGATGTGCGTATTGTAAGTGTGCAGCTCCGACTGGCTCTCGAGAAAAAAACGATCCAGCATTGCAAGGTTGCCTCGCGCGGTTTCCAAAAGCGGAAAGATCGAGTGCTGCAAAACTTCTTGTATCACCTCAGGGCTGCGGCGCAACCGTGCGCCGTCGCGGTGTTGCATCCGTGCTTCAAAGTCGGCGATGCGTCCGCTGAGTTGCTCGTCCAAGCGAGCCGAGATGGTAGTGTGTTTCAAGTTAACTGTTCCTCACTTTAAGAGTTTGACGTCGGCAGCGGCGGCATCGTACCAAACGACTCCGCGCGAAAATCGCACGTGAAAAACCTACAGTG
>JACMJS010000405.1 GCA_014380515.1 Chlorobiales bacterium | reverse complement strand
TTCCTCACTTTAAGAGTTTGACGTCGGCAGCGGCGGCATCGTACCAAACGACACCGCGCGAAAATCGCACGTGAAAAACCTACAGTGAAGTTGAGGTTGGTTAGAATTACAAGGCAAAGTAAATATGCGTGCAAAAAGGTTCTATAAAAATCAATTGACGCGATACCATTTTTGAATCGTCGCCTCTACGGGTTTTCGCTGCGGGGTGTAATCGGTATTCTGTTCGCCGCCCGCGTTCGGTTTCGGATACCATTTCCAAATGAACCCGCCCGCGAACCACGCTTCCCGCCACACCGCTTGGTACAAGGCTTCGTAGCCATTGACCTGCGCGGCAAGATTCACCGGCTTAAACCATTTGCCTTCCAATTCCCACTGCCGCCACATCGCGCGGTTTGTGCTTTGGTAGCCGTACTCCGTAAAAATCACCGGCCTTGAAAATTTTTGCTGCACGGTTTTAATTGCGGCCACAGGCACTTTCCACGCAGCAAGTAAATCATGGACGCTCGGCGTATCGGCATCGACGAGTGGGAAATACGCATCGATGCCGATGTAATCCAAGTCGCTCCAAAACGCAATCTGTTCGTACTCGTCCCAGTTGGCAGCGTATGTTAATTTTCCTGTATAAACCGCGCGAACTTTTACAATCAGCGATTTCCAAAACTGCGGACGCAGCATCGTCGCCTTGCGGTATTCCGTCCCGACGCAAAAAACTTCGATCTTCAAGGAGTCCGCGAGGCGACCCATGGTGAGAATATAACTTTCATAATGTTGCTCCCACGCTTTCCAATCACTCTCCGAAGCCAACGTGAAATCGCCTGCCCAACCTTGCTCCAGCACCCAGACCTGCGGCTTCAACATGATCTTTAACTTTTCCTCGCGCGCGGCTTTTACAATCGCCGCCACGCCTTCCGCTCGCTCGCCCCACCATTGACGCGGCGAATTGAACGTTACCGCTGGCTCGCCCGCACGACTGAATGCAAACGGCGAGACCGCAATCCAATTCGCCCCGACGTCTTTAATCGGCTTCATCACGCCCGCCGCCAATTCTCGCGGCGGCGATACCAAACTAATGCCGTTCATTTTTTGCGCGACGCAAACTGACGTAATGCCAACAAGCGACAATAACACGAACAGGATTTTACGCACTAAGGCTGAATGTTTTTTTGCTGTGCTCTCGCCTCAATTTCCACTGCAACTTGCCGAGCAACTTCATTGGCGATTCTCTGTTGCTCTTTTTCATCGACAATTTCGGTGAACAATTTATCCCACTCCTTATCATCATTGTATGTCTTTGCGCTAATGACGTATTTGAACTCCTCAAAAGAAATAGTAAAGTTCATATGGTAATGAAAAGGATTCTGCTTGAGATGCTTGTATCCCCGCCATTCATAATTCAACCGATAGGAAAAAGGATCATTGAGATAAAGAAGTGAAGTAAACTGTAAAGTATCTCGAGAGAGATAGAGGCTTAGAGGATCATTAGCTTTGGGTTTTACAGGCGTATGAAATTTCTTTTCGGGTAACGTGATTTCCTTTTCGAGAAAGAGTTCGTCAAACAGGCTGAGTTTCCTGACTACTTTCTCGAAAAGGGGAAACGCTGATTCTACAAGTATCCTATCTACGACTTCTGGGCTTCGCTTTACCGTTGCTCCGTCGCTGGCTTTAAGTTTTGCTTTCAACAAAGAAATTTGTTTGTCTACATCATCCTCTTCCTCAATCTCCTCGCCCCGTGCGGCTTTGAGCATCAGTTCCAACGAGTGCACAAGCTGCTCGCCGATATAGACGACGAACGATTCTAAATCTCCGGCGTCTGCTTGTCGCAACGCAGTGTAATAATTTTCCTTGTCGCCGGTTTTGATAATCGCAGGCGGAAAGTCTTTCATCATCAGGGCAAGGTTCATCAAAATTCTGGCGATGCGTCCGTTGCCGTCGTCAAACGGATGAATGCGAATGAACTCGTAATGAAACGTCGCGGCGAGCAACAGCAGATGAATGGATTCATCAGAGAGCGACTTGTGATACCAAGTCATCAAGTCGTGCATTTTGGCGGGCACTTCAAACGGCTCGGCGAAATAGAACATCTCGCCCGTCGCGGTTCGCACGTGGTTCGGCGTCGTTTTATACTCACCGATTCTAACTTGCTTTTTTATTTTTTGCCCGTCCGCAGATTCCGCATCGATCTGATATGGCTCAGGCAAAATGATCTTGTGAAACTCGCGTACATCCGCTTCGGTCAGCGCTGCATTTTGTTTGACAAGATTTTGCAAATGCAAAAGAGCGTCGTTGTGCCCGCGAATATCGAGGTAATCTTTAAGCGGTTTGTTTCCCGCCGTGATGCCATGCAAAAGCAACAGTTTGGTTTCACCGTAGTCGAGGCTGTTGCCTTCGATGTTGTTCGAGTGAAAATTCCAATCGAGTCGAAGTTTTTGCCACACCCGTTGTTCGGTATCGGGCGGCATCGGCCTGAGTGCGTCCAACTCGGCTTTGAGGGCGTCCGCTGTTGCAATGACTTCCGGCAAGGTCATGTCAAACCTGAACTTTTGTTTCAAAAAATTGCATCGGCGTTTCGGTGGTGAGCATCTCAGGTTGCTCGGATTTCAATCGCTCAAGCTGCGTGTGCAAATCCCGCCGCGAGAGGCCGTACATATGGATGTAAGAAAGATTGAACAGCGCAATCGCTTGGTTGATGCACGGTGCTTTCACCGCCCGTAGAGCCGCGTGCTTAAAGGTGAACAGCCGCTTCGTCAAGGCCGAATAACTTTCGATGAAATCTTCAATCGCAATTTGCTTCGGCTTGCAGAGCAACTCTTGTCCCCAACTGTAGCGGAAGGCGTAAATATCTTCCTTCGGAAACATCAACCGGCCTTCGCTCGCAAGCCGGTCGAACAAAGGCGTACCCGGAATCGGACGCAAAATGTTGATGCCCGGAATATCGACGCCCGTCTCCGCAATAAATTCTTCAATCGCGTGCGGCGTCTCCAGCGTGTCACCATCCAAACCGTAAATGAAACTGCCATAAACACAGATGCCCGCTTTGCGAATCGCTTTCACATTTCGCGCGAGCGTGTGTTCCATATTCTGAAACTTGCGGTGCGGCTTGTTGCTTTCATTCGTTACGCCTTCGATGCCGAGCAAGAGTCCGCTGCAGCCTGACTTCGCAAATACCTCAAGCAATTCCGGCTGCTGTCCCAAGAGCGGCGTCGCCTGCCCGACCCAACGGATTTTGTAGGGAATCAATCGCGTGAAAAGTTCTTTTGCATAACTCACATCGGCGTTGACGGTATCATCGACGAAAAAAAACACGCGGTCGTCATCCACCAAAAAGCGTTCGACTTCCTTCACAACTTCATCAATGTTTCGATGCCGCATCGTGTGGCCGTTCATCACATAGACATTGCAAAAGTCGCAGCGGTACGGGCAGCCGCGCGAGGTTTGAATGAGGTTCGTCGTGAAGTATCGATGAATCTTCAATGCATGTTTGCTGACGGGACGCGGCGCGGAAAGGTCGGGAAATTCCATGGCGACGTAGCGTGGCTTCAACGTGTTCTGTTTGAAATCCTCTAACACATCGCGCCACAATTCATCGGCTTCACCGAGCACAATCGCATCGGCGTACTCGACGCAGGAATCGGGAAAGAGCGTTACATGCGGCCCGCCGAGCACGACCTTCACCCCGCGCTTCCGAAATTCATCCGCAACCGCAAACGCCGTTTTTGCAAGGCCGGTGTGCACCGTGATGCCGACCAAATCCCAGTGTTCATCCAGCGGCAACTCCTCGAACCGCATATCGCAAATGTGTTGCTCCACGCCCGCGACTTCAACGGAAGAAAGCAGCATCAAACCCATCGGCGGGACGGCAAACTGCGCGCGCTTGATCGCTGCTTGCAGCAGGCCGTCTTTCCACTGCTGAAATTTCGAAGGCAGTGCATCATACACAGCCCGCGGCCCGTCCACGCCCGATGCGCTGCGCGTGAAAATCAATAATACTTTTTTCATTGCAAGTCCCAACGTAAAATATGTTACACCGTAGGGGCGAGGCATGTCTCGCCCCTACAATCATTGTAAAAAAAATACAGTCAATTACAACTTAAACGCGCGGCGGAGGCCGAGTTGCGGCAGCGAGACGGCGCCGAGTACGAAGAGCGCGTTGATGAGTTTAAAGTCCGTCGGGTTCAGTCCCAACTTCAACGCTGCGGCCACGAGTTCGCGGAAAAGCACCGCGCCAAAGACGACGCTTACCAATTTGATCGTGATGCTGTTCGGAGATTTTCGAAAGCCCAACACCGATTCTCCGATGATCACGCTCGCCAACCCGAACACGACGATGCCGACGCCCATATTGATGTCTGAGAAGCCTTGATACTGACAGACGAGCGCGCCGCTAAACGCAATCAATGCGTTCGAAAGTCCGATGCCGATGATCTTCATCGTGTCGGTGCTAACGCCTTGCGCCGCCGTCATAATTTCGTTGTCGCCTGTCGAGCGCATCGCCAAGCCGAAATCCGTTTTGAAAAGCATCGAGAGCAGCGCGAGCGCGACGGCGGCGAAGATGATGAACAGCCCCAGCGAAACCGCCCAGCGCGGCAAGGTTGAAAAATTTTTTTCAAGCGGCGTCAGTAATGTGTTCGCCACGATGAGCGGCACGTTCGAGCGTCCGCCCGTGATGCGGAGGTTAACGGAATAGAGCGCGGTTGTAACCAAAATGCCGGAAAGCAGGCCGTTTACTTTCAACTTGGTGTGAATCAATCCCGTGGCCGCGCCCGCAACGAAGCCCGCAAGAATCGCCGCTGCAACGGCGATGTACGCATTGACGCCCGCAACCAAAAGTGCCGCGGTGATGCTCGCGCCGAGCGTCAGGCTGCCATCGGCGGTGATGTCGGGAAAATTGTAGATGCGCATCGTGATGAAGACGCCCATCGCTAAGAAGGCGTAGCCGAGACCGAGGTCAATCGCGCCGATCCAAAGTTCCATCTCTGAGAAAACGGTTAAGGTTTTTGATGCAGTCTCGAAAAGTATTTCATGCACCGTAGAGGCGAGGCATGCCTCGCCTCTACAACGGCGAAGACGGAACATGTTACTCGCTGGCAAGTCGCTTGAGTTCAACAAGCTTCAGCATCGCTTCGACGGGCGTGAGCCGGTTGACGTCAATCGTTTCCAACAAGGCTTTGAGTTTCGTGTCGCCCAACTCGAACATCGAAATCTGAAG
>JACMJS010000404.1 GCA_014380515.1 Chlorobiales bacterium | reverse complement strand
TTGCAAATGCCATAATTGTTCCTTTCAGATTAGTTGTTTCAAACTCAAAACTTTTTCGAATGCTCAGGGCAACATCAAGTAAGATGTTTTTTCATCCGCACCAAACATTTGCACCGTCGTCGCGTGATCTCGCAACATGATTTCGATCGTCTTTACATCACAGTTTCCCACGCGCAACCAGATGAATTTTGGCGGACTTCCAAACAGCAAACTGCGGTGTTGAAAATCGGAATCCTTCGAAATGATGATGAAGCCGTGTTGCTTTGCATAATTCCAAATCTCAACGTCATTTGCATCCCGCAATCCGATGTCTCGCACGTGCAAACTTTCAGGAAAAACATCGGCGAGCGTGCGCGGCAATCGCGGCGAAAGATTCTGGTCAAAGAGCAGTTTCATCCGGCAGCGAAGCCAATTTGCGTTCGCGGTCGGCTGCAAAAGCAAGACAGGCGAGAATATCTTCGGTCGTCAAGTCAGGAAACGCTACGAGCAATTCCGGTTGCGTCATCCCGCCAGCGAGATACTCCAAAACATCGGTTACCGTCATGCGTGTCCCGCGAATGCAAGGCTTGCCGCTGCGTTTGCCGGAATCAATGGTGATGATCTTGCGGTAATTCATTGCACCCCTCCTTTACTTTCCTACGCTTTCAGGTTTCGTTTCCAAAAATGTGAGCGACGCAGAGTTGAGGCAATGTCGCATTCCGGTTGGCTTCGGGCCGTCGTTAAATACATGTCCGAGATGCGCGTCGCAGCGGGCACACAAAATTTCCGTGCGGCTCATACCGTAACTGCGATCCGTTTCCGAGACAACGTTTTCTTCCGACACCGGTGCAAAAAAACTCGGCCAGCCGGTGCCTGAATTAAATTTTGTGTTCGATCCGTAAAGCGGCAACTCGCAACACACGCAGAGATAATAGCCGTGCTTTTTGTTATCAAGCAACGTGCCGCAGAACGCCCGCTCCGTGCCTTTGCCGCGAGCGACTTCATACTGCTCGCGCGTCAGCATCGCTTGCCACTCCGCATCACTCTTAACGACCTTATCCACTGTTTGCACGCCGCCCAATTGCTGATTCGCATCAAGCAACCGCACTTTCACTTTCTCTCCGGCCTTCGATGCCTTTGCATCTTTCATACTCGACTGCATCTTATTTCCTCCTGTTCACAAATTCATTCAATCTTCCGAACGCCCCCGCCGCCTTCGACGCCACCCCCTCTATAAGAGGGGGCAAGGGGGAGTTGGAGTTAAACTACTTTATCATCAATGCGAATCTCAAGACCGAGACCTTGCAACTCGCGCATCAACACATTGAACGATTCCGGCACATTGGCTTCCGGCAAACTCTGTCCTTTCACAATCGCTTCGTATGTCCGCGAGCGTCCGGTTACATCGTCCGATTTCACCGTGAGAATTTCCTGAAGGATATGCGCCGCGCCGTAAGCTTCCAACGCCCACACTTCCATTTCACCGAACCGCTGTCCGCCGAACTGCGCCTTGCCGCCGAGCGGTTGCTGCGTGATGAGCGAGTACGGCCCCGTTGACCGCGCGTGAATCTTGTCATCCACCAAGTGGCTGAGTTTCAGCATGTAAATGTATCCGACCGTAACATCGCCGTCGAACGCTTCGCCGGTGCGACCATCAAAGAGTTTGACTTTGCCGCTGGCCGGAAGTCCGGCTTCAACCAACTTCTCCTGCACTTCTTCGTAAGTCGCGCCATCGAAAATCGGCGTTGCGAACTTGACGCCTAATTGTGAGGCCGCCCAACCGAGCGAGGTTTCGAAAAGCTGACCGATGTTCATACGGCTTGGCACGCCGAGCGGATTGAGCACAATGTCGACTGACGTTCCGTCTTCCATGAAGGGCATGTCTTCAACCGGCACAATTTTCCCGACGACGCCCTTGTTACCGTGCCGTCCCGCCATTTTGTCGCCGACTTGCAACTTGCGCTTCTGCGCGATGTAAACTTTGGCGAGTTCCTCGATGCCCGGCTGCAACTCGTCGCCCGCCGTGATTTTATATTTCTCGTTCTCGAAACTGTCGCGCATTTCCTTGAGTCGCATCCGGTATTCTTCCGAGAGACGGCGAACCAAGTTGTTCGTCTTCGTCGCTTCGACGAATCCGCTTTCGAGATCAATTTTTTCCAAGCGATTCAGCAAACCATAATTCTCGAAGTACTCGCGGCTGAACACCGTGCCTTTGCGAATCTCCGTGTCGCCGCGCAGGTTTTTGACGCCCGCCGATTCCTTGCCGCCGAGATAATGATCCATCCGGCTGAGATAGTTTTCATTGAGGTCTTGCTCGCGCTTGGCGGAATCCTTTTCGAGTTTCGTGATTTTTACCTTCGGGTCTTCCGCGCTTTTCTTCTTGCGGCTGAAGAGTTTCGTCTTGATGACGATGCCCTTCATGCCCGGCGGCGCGTGGAGCGACGCATCTTTCACATCGTTCGATTTCTCGCCGAAGATCGCGCGAAGTAATTTTTCTTCCGGCGTCGGATCGGTTTCACCCTTCGGCGTGATCTTACCGATGATGATGTCCTTTTCTTTCACTTCCGCACCGACGCGAATGATGCCGTTCTCATCCAAGTCCCGCAGCGATTCTTCACTGACATTGTAAATGTCTCGCGTGAATTGCTCTTCACCGCGCTTCGTATCGCGGACGGTGAGTTCATATTCCTGAATGTGAATCGAGGTATAAACATCTTCCGCAACGACGCGCTCTGAAATCACAATCGCGTCTTCAAAGTTGTATCCGCGCCACGGCATAAATGCAACCAGCACGTTTTTGCCAAGGGCAAGTTCGCCTTGATCCGTCGAACAGCCGTCGGCGAGCACATCGCCTTTGCGAACGCGCTGACCCTCGGAAACAATCGGACGCTGGTTCAAACAGGTGTCTTGGTTAGAGCGGAAGAACTTGATGAACTTGTAAGTCTTCGTGGTTTCGTTCGTATCGAGAAGCGAACCTTCGTCTTCGTCGTCCAAGCGTTCGTCGTAGCGAATCGTGATTTCGGTGGCGGTAACTGAGTCAACCACACCTGCACCTTCAGCGACAATCACCGCGCGCGAATCACGGGCGACGCGTTCTTCCAAGCCTGTACCGACGAGCGGCGCTTCCGCACGCAACAGCGGCACGGCCTGACGCTGCATGTTCGATCCCATCAACGCACGGTTCGCATCATCATGTTCGAGGAACGGAATGAGTGCCGCCGCCGCGCTGACAATCTGGTTCGGCGCGACATCCATGTAATCAATCTGGTCGACATCAACGACCGGATAATCACCTTTACGACGGGCTTGCACAGTCGCTTCAGCGATGCGTCCGTTTTTATCGAGCTTCGTTGTGGCCGGAACGGTAACTTTATTTTCTTCATCTTCCGCCGAGAGAAACACGATCTTATCTTCCGGCACGCCGTTCTTGACGCGGCGATACGGCGTTTCGATAAAGCCCTTCTCGTTGATTTCCGCGTACGTCGAGAACGACGAAATCAGTCCGATGTTCGGGCCTTCCGGCGTTTCAATCGGACACAAGCGTCCGTAGTGCGTGTAGTGCACGTCGCGGACTTCAAAGCCCGCCCGCTCACGCGTCAGACCGCCCGGTCCCAACGCCGAAGTGCGTCGCTTGTTCGTCAGTTCCGCCAGCGGATTCGTCTGATCCATGAACTGCGAGAGTTGGTTCGTGCCGAAGAAACTTGAAATGACGCTCGACACCGTGCGCGCATTGACAATTTCCGCCGGAGTGATTTTTTCCGAATCGCGCGCGTTGAGTTTCTCTTTCACGTTCTTGGACATCCGCGCGAGTCCCACAAGGAACTGCGCCGAAAGTTGCTCTCCCACCGTTTTGACGCGGCGATTCGACAAGTGATCAATGTCATCAATATCAACTTTGCCATTGACGAGCCGGATGAGATAATCCATAATCGCAATGACGTCTTCTTTCGTCAGCACGGTCATCGCGGGGTCTACTTTCAACCCGAGTTTCTTGTTCAAGCGATACCTGCCGACTTCGCCCAAGTCGTATTTCTTTTGGTTGAAGAATGTGCGTTCTAAAAGTCCACGTGCGGCTTCGATATCCGGCGCGTCGTTGGAGCGCAGTTCGCGGTAGATTTGTTCGAGGGCTTCTTCTTCGGTGTGCGATTCGTCCTTCGAGAGCGTCGTGGTGATGACTGATTTATCGATCTCGGTTTCCTTTTCGCTCTTGCTGACTTTCAAGCGCATCGATCCGATCTCAAGAATTTTTTCCAATTCTTCTTCGCCGATCTCCGTGCCCGCCGCAAGTACTTCGCCCGTCTCGGTGTTGATGATGTCGGTTGCAAGTCTGCGTCCGATCAGATGCTCGTTCTCGCCCGTCTTTTTCACCGACACTTCTTCGAGCAAATCAAAGATGTTCAGGATGGCTTCGTTCGTCGGGTAGCCGATGGCGCGAAGCAACGTCGTCGATAGAAATTTTTTCTTCTGATCGATATAGACGTAGAGCAAATTGTTAATGTCCGTTTGAAACTCAATCCACGAGCCGCGGAACGGAACGATCTTGGCCGAATACATTTTCTTGCCGTTCGGGTGAATGGCTTCCGAGAACGCGACGCCCGGCGAACGGTGCAGTTGTGTTACAATGACGCGCTCGGCGCCGTTGATGATGAACGTGCCGCGCTCGGTCATGTACGGAATCTTGCCGAGATACACTTCTTGCTCCAAGGTGTCTTTCCACTCCGGTGCTTCCGGTTCATCTTTGGCGGAAAGTTTGAGGCGCGCTTTGAGTGAGACGTCGTAAGTCAAGCCGCGCTCAATGCACTCTTCGATGGTGTATCGCGGCTTGTCAATCGTGTAATCCAAATACTCGAGCAAGTAGAGTCCGCGCGTATCCGTGATCGGAAAACTGTTGCGCAGGACATTCTCAAGCCCTTTGTTTTTGCGGCGGCTCGCGGGCAGATCATCTTGAATGAAATTCTTGAACGAATCGATTTGGACTTTGAGCAAGTCCGGCGGATCAAGGAGTTTCGGGATTTTGGAAAATGAAATGCGTTCTGTTTTCTTCTTCGGTGCTTTCACGGTTGGCCTCATTTTCGTCCGCAGTGTGCGAACCTTTTGAATGGATGGAGTGTCTGTTCAACGCCGAACAGCAGGAAATAATTTCTAATTTTTTCGTGCGCAACAAAAAACAGCAAAAGCCCCGCCCTTTTTTCGAGACGAGGCCTTGCGTTTTTCCGGCAAATCTGAGATGCAGGAACGCGGGCTAGAAGCAAACTTACTTCAGTTCGACTTCCGCACCGGCATCCTTCAGTTCCTTGACGAGTTTTTCTGCGTCAGCCTTCGAGAGGGCTTCCTTCACCGTCTTGGGCGCGCCATCGACCAAATCTTTGGCTTCTTTCAAACCCAGACCCGTCGCCGCGCGGACGACCTTGATCACGTTGATTTTGCTCGCGCCGCTGGCCTTCAAGATGACGTCAAATTCCGTCTTCTCTTCAACCGGGGCCGCTACCGCGCCCGCCGCCGCGCCGCCGCCCGCAACCATCACCGGTGCGGCACTCACGCCGAATTTGGTTTCCAAAGCCTTCACAAGTTCCGCCGCTTCGGTGAGCGTCAGTTTTCCGATTTCTTCAACAAGCGTATCGACTGCCATTGCTGTATTCCTAGTTTAAATTTTTAAGTTTTCAATTGCTGCCCGTGAAAGTAGAAGCCGATCACAAGCGGTAATTATTGTGCGTAATTTCTATCTGCCATTGTCTTCGTAGGGGCGACAGCGAGTTTACAGAGCTTCCGCTCTATGGCCTCGCCCTTACAACGGCGTAAAAAACATTAAGCCTG
>JACMJS010000056.1 GCA_014380515.1 Chlorobiales bacterium | reverse complement strand
GGCGGTTTGGCGGACGAACTCGGCCTCCGGGTCGGCGACGAAATCGCGGAGATCAACGGCGATAAAGTGGCCGACATCATCGACTACCGCTTTTTTATTTCCGACGAACAAATCAAACTCGGCTTCTTCCGCGACATGAAAAAACAGTTCATTGAGTTCGACAAAGAACCCGATGAACCCTTGGGTGCCGAGTTCGCCGACTTCGAATACAAAGCCTGCGGCGACGATTGCGTCTTCTGCTTCGTCGATCAAAACCCCGAAGGCTTGCGCAAAGGTCTCTACTTCCGCGACGGCGATTTCCGTTTGTCTTTTCTTTACGGCAACTACACCACGCTCACCAATCTCGGCCCGAACTCGCTGCGGCGCATCGTGCGCCAACGACTCACGCCGATGTACATCTCCGTCCACTCCACCGTGCCCGAAGTGCGCATGAAACTGATGGGACACCAGAAAGACGACATGATGATGCCGAAGATGAAATACCTCGCCGAGAATGGCATCGAGATGCACACGCAAATCGTGTTGTGCCCGGGTCTCAACGACGGCCAGTCGCTCATCCGAACAGTTTCGGAACTCTACGAACTGAGCGACGCCATACTTTCAGTGTCGATTGTGCCGGTCGGGATTACCGCACACCGCAAGGGTTTGGAAGAATTGCGGCAACTTGATGCGGAATATGCGCGGATGCTCATTAAACAATTGTCCGTGTTTCAGAATCAATTTCGAAAAGCGATTGGCCGCGGCTTCCTCTATCTCTCCGATGAAATTTATATGACGGCAGGTGTGCCCTTGCCGGACGCCTATGCTTACGACGGATTTCCATTGACCGAAAACGGCGTCGGGATGGTCAGCCAATTCCTCGCGGACTTCGACGAGCAGTCGCAGCACTTCAAGAAACGCTTCCGCAGCAAACGCAAATTGACTTTGGCGACCTCAGCCCTGCCCCAGCATTTGATGCGCGAGCGCGTCGTGAGCCGTTTGAATGCCATCGGAAATTTGGCGGCGGAGTTGGTCGTGTGTCCGAACACGCTGTACGGCGAGGTTACAACCGTTTCAGGCTTGCTTTCCGGCAACTGTTTTTACAAAGCCCTCAAAGGCCGCGACCTCGGCGATATGCTGCTACTGCCGAAAGATTCGGTCAACTTTGACGGCAAGTTCTTAGACGACACTTCACCTTCCGACCTCTCGCAAAAACTCGGCGGCGTGCCCGTTGCGATCTTCGGCGGTGATTGGAACGACGTGCTCAAACGCTTGACCTGAAATTTTTTTGCATGATGCTTTGACCTCGAAACACACGGCGGCTGAACGATTCAAATGAAACGTCTATGAAAAAGATCACCGCACTCGAAATTTTCTTGGTTTGCTTGTCGCTCGGTATTCCGAAGGTATCGGAGGCACAGATGATTGACACCACGCTGACTGCATTTTTTCCGCTGCATGTCGGAGACTACTGGGAGTATGAGTACATCAACTTCATTTTTCCTGATAAGCGATGCCGCCGTATCATTGGGGAGAACCTCATCAACGGAAAAAAGTATTTCGCCATACAAGAGGTAAGCACGACTTATGGATTCCTTGGCCCTACCACATTGATGGGTCATTTCCGAATCAATGACAGTATGATGGTTGTCGGGCGAAATACTTCTGGATTTGCAGGCGGCGACACAACCACAGAAGGAGATGAAATCATTTACAAACTCAACGAACCTGTCGGAAGCCGTTGGGTTGTTTATCGCTGGCCATCTACGACTGAATACAGAAAGGTTTCTTCCGTCAGCGATAGCACCCTACACTATGTGCCTGAGTTTGAAGGTGGGTATGGGCAACCCACTGATACTGATAATTCCGCATTTTTGGAGAAGCACAAAGGACTTGTCTTCGCCGGATACGGCATGGGCCTTGGTATAGTTCTAAAAGGCTCAATCATCAACGGCGTGCGAAGCGGCACAATTACCGATTCGCTTTACAACGTCCTAAGTGTTGAACAAACAAACGCCGCGCCTGCTCGCGCTTTTGTCGTTTCGCAAAACTATCCGAACCCGTTCAATCCCAGCACGACGATTGCTTATCAACTCACCGCTGCGGGGCAAGTGCGTTTGAAGGTCTTTGACCTCGTTGGCCGCGAGGTCGCAACTTTGGTTGATGCACGGCAGAATGCCGGAAGTTACCGGGTGCAATTCAATGCAAACAAACTTTCGAGCGGCGTTTATTTCTACCGGTTACAAGCGAACGGAAAAATTGAAACGAAGCATATGACGCTGCTCAAGTAAAATTTCTTATTGCTTCGGCGGCGCGGTGGTGGGACGCACGCGGCGACGCCAGCGAACAAAGAAGTAAACAATCACGGCGACGACGGCGAAGAACGGAATGCCCGCGATGAGAAACGTAATCGTTGCGCCGAGCACCGCAGCAAAGCCTTCGATGCCCTGCGTAAATCCCCGTCCAATCGTCGCCCAGAAACCGCCGCCCTCGGCGGAGATCGCGGGGTAAGGCTCATGCAAGTTCACCGTGATGGTTGAAAGGCCGGTTTGATCGAGCAAAAAACGTTTGCGGCCTTCGATCCGCTCGATGTCTTCACGCACGCGCCGCAATTCATTTTCAACTTGCAGAATCTCGCTGACCGTTTTCGCGGCGTTTAAAATTTCCTGATACCGCTTTTCCGCCCGCTGCTGATTTTCAAGCCGCGCCTCCACATCATAAAACTCTTCCGTAACGTCGCTGCCACCCAAGCCTTCCTGCTCCAACTTCCGCGCGAGTTTTTTTATTTCAACGAGCGTCGTCTCAAACTTTTCCGATGGCACGCGAATGATCGTTGCGCCCGTCTTGACGGTTTCGTAGCGAACCTCCGTGTTCGTACTCTGAACGAAGCCGCCCGCTTGCGCGGCCAGTGTTTGCACCGCAGTAACTGCCGCATCATACTTTTCAACTTCCAGAGCAAGCGTCGCCGTTTTGATAATCATCCGCGCTTTCGGCGTTGGTACAGCGGTTTGACTGACCGTCTTTGCGGACATCGCGTCCGCCGCAGATTCAGTTGCCGCACCGCCCGCTGACGGTGCAACCGAAGACGCACTTTCTTCCGAGACGGGCGCGAATTTCTGTCCGCAACTTTGCAACGCGAACACCAACAGTACAAGCAATGCAAAATGAAACCGCTTCATGATTGTTTTTTTTGATTGATGAGAACGGAACCCTTCTACGCTCCCCTTTGCCAAAGGGGAGATTGATTAGTGGCAAACACAAGCAAATACATATTGCTTTCACTCACTCTCCCCTTTGCCAAAGGGGAGACGTCCTGAAGGACAGGGGGGTTTCTTTATTGGGCGATAAATAATAAACCTTCGTTGGCGCGAAGCCTGACGGTGATGCCGCCGGGCCATAAATCAAACTGCGGACTTCGGTGCTGTTCGGTGCTGACGACTTCCAGATGTTCGTAACTCTGCATGTTCGCAAACGCATCGGTGAAAAAATATACTTCACTGTCGTGCTCGCTCAGATTGACGAGCGTAACCGTCCGCCCGTGATGTCCGGCTGTGCGCTCGAAGCCGATGACGTTTTCAGGGCCTTTGAGATCGATCAGTTTGATTTCGCCCGCGGTGATGGAGGTGTTGCGGATGACGCGAAAGAGTTCGCTGTAAAAATGCACCGTGTCAAGATCGGTCGGTTCTTGCGGACGCCTGAGCAGTTGCACCGGCATTTTCAGCCGCCAGCCTTCGATCTGGCCTTGATGCACGAGCCGCATACCGGGTACTGTCAGCGCGAGGAGCGACGCGGCTTTGTTACGCACACCGAATTGCGTGGCCGCGCGCGGTTCATCATGGTTTTCGGTGAAGCGGACGAGCTTATGTTGAAAGCCCGCATCGGCCAAGAGGTGATGCCGCACACCGGTGAGATCGCCATGATGCAAGCGGTCGTAGAGCCGTTTATCGTACGTGAAATCAAAGCCTTGCGATTGCAAGTAGGCTTCGGTGTCCCAATAGGCTTCGGCGATAAACAGAAAATCAGGATAGGCGGCTTTGACGGCGGCGATCGTTTTCTGCCAAAACTCTTCCGTCATTTCCGGCGCAAGGCCGCTCCACGTCTGATTGAAAATATCTTTGATGACGAGCATCGCCATATCGCAGCGCACCGCATCGCAGAGCGACGCAATGTAGAGCAGGACGTTTTGCAGCGCGGTTTGCAAGTCGGGATGGCCGTAGTTGAGTTGCAGGGAATCCGTCCACGCGGGATAATACGGATCGCGCCCGCACGCGAGGGCGATACCATCGGGCGTGATGAAGTACGCATTCGAATCCACGCTGGTAATTTTCTCGTTCGAAATTTGCACGTAATAATTGCGGTGCGACGACGCCCAAGTGTGATCGAGTGCGGTGTGGTTGCCGACGAAATCCAAAACGAGTTTGATGTCATGCGCGGCCAGTTTCGCCTTGAATTTTTTGAACGCGCGTTCGCCGCCGAACTCCGCCGAGACTGCATAATCCGTAACCGCATATGGCGATGAACCGACGTCGGCGGGCGTCCAATCGGGCAAGGTGCGGTAGTAATCCTGCTGAAGTCCTGCGTGTCCGGTAGCAATCTCGCGGCCTTTCTCGCCCGTTTGCCAGATGCCCATCAGCCAGACGGCATCGAAGTTGCAATCGCGCCACCGCTGAAACTCCGACTCCGGCACATCGGCCAGCGTGATGCTTTGACCGAGCTTCGATGAAAGTTCACGCAACCAAACGCGCGTGTTGATTTCATAGATCAACGGAAACTTGCTCCAAGTGCTCATGTTTTTTGTCGTGCGGTTTTGCGGTAATGATGAAGGAAGGAAATAAATGTGCTGCAATGATAGACAAATCCAAACCGAATTTGAAACCGGCGTCGCTGGGCAAAAAGTCGCCCAAGAAAAAAGCCTCCGCAAAATTTACAGAGGCTTGATCGCAAAAGTATTTTCAAGCGAACGAGGTTACGGAACCGTTACTGCAATCACATCTGACGCAGGCGTCAGCGCGGTGTTGGCGAGAAGGCTGTTTGAGTAAGAATGCCCACCGTAAGAAATCCCATATGCGACGATATGAACCGTCGATCCGGAGGTAAAACCTCTGGCGTTCAAAACAGACTTCGGAATCGTGATGGTGCTGAAAGTACTGCCTGCTTCACTCTCCGAAGAATTGCTGTAGGCATATGCACCGTTATTAGCCGAAACAGTAGACGCAATGCTGAGAAAATAACGCACGCGACGTTTTTTGCCCACAGGAACCGGCGTGGAAAAATTAATTGTATCACGCAACTCTGTACCGGCAATCGTTTGGGCGCGGTGGTTCGAGAGCCTAACGCTGGGTAGCGAATCGAGAGCCGCATTGAAAGGAAACGAAACACCAGCGAGTACACTAAACACACGGGAATACTCGCCGAAGCCGGGTTTAGTGGCTTTGATGTAACCACTTCCTTCTTTCATATTTTTGATTTCGAAGAATCCTGTAGAGTCGACCGTCCATGTAACGACATCGATGGGGGCAGTCGAGCCGCTCGGCTCATATGCAAATGAAATAACGACGCCGCGCGGGTCGCGGATGGAATCTCCATATTCATTGTAGAGTTGCACTTTGCCTGTAACGCCGCCCGTCGTGGGGGCCTCAAAAGGGCTACCGCAACCCGGTGCGACAAGTGCAACAAGAATCACCGATAAGTAAAGAAGGTTTTTCATATTTGAAAAATGAGTGTTGGTGAGCGGACTTCAAATAACTTCAACCTGTATCAAACACGCTTCAATGATACCCAAACGCCGCAAGATTCGAAACTCTTCCATTGCGTCTGAAAATAAAAAGCCCTCGCAGATGCAAAGGCTTTTAAGATTTTTACAAGTCCTGCGATCACCCGCCGTACCGAAACTCAGGATAAAGCGTCATGCCGCCATCGACGAAGAGCGTCGTGCCCGTGATGTAATCGGCTTCTTCGCTCGCCAGAAACGCAACCGCCGCCGCCACATCATCGACTTCACCGATGCGGTTGTACGGAATCATTTTGAGCAAAGCTTTCATGCCTTCGTCCGTGCCCCACACGTCTTGATTGATCGGCGTGCGAATCGCGCCCGGCGCGACACTGTTGACGCGGATTTTAAACTCAGCCACTTCCTGCGCCACCGATTCCATAAAAAGTTTGATGCCGCCTTTTGTTGCGCAGTACGACGAAAAGTACGACCACATAATCACCTGATGCACCGACGAAATGTTGATGATCTTGCCCGCACTTCGAAGTT
>JACMJS010000403.1 GCA_014380515.1 Chlorobiales bacterium | reverse complement strand
CCGTCCGCAATTTTTTGGTAGCTAGGCCGGAAGTCGTAGCCCCACTCGGAAATACAATGCGCTTCATCAACCGCCACAAGACTCACTTCCACGCGGCGCATTTCACCGATGAAGCGTTCGTTCTGAAGTCGCTCCGGCGCGACGAACAGCAGTTTCAAACGTCGCTGCGTGAGCTCTAAAAAAATGCGTTCCTGTTCACCCAGCGCAGTTTGACTGTTGATGACGGCAGCCGGATAGCCGATTTTTTTGAGCGAGTCGACTTGATCTTTCATCAACGCGATGAGCGGCGAAATGACGAGCGTCAGGCCGGGGAGCATCAGGGCGGGCACTTGGTAGCAAAGCGATTTGCCTTGTCCCGTCGGCATGATTGCCAGCGTGTCGCGTTGCTTCAGCAGCGAGAGAATGACGGCTTCTTGTCCGCCGCGAAACGCATCATAACCGAACGTGCCGCGGAGCACCTCGCGGGCGCGAACGAGCAACGCTTCTTCATCTGTGCTCAACACGGGCGAGGCGTCGGGGACTTTATCAAACGCCTTAAGTATATTCCACACAATTTTATATGAACTGGATTATGCGCATTACGAAACTTGAGCTGAAAAATGTAGGTGTGTTCGCCCACCAAGTTTTAGAGTTTAATAAAATTCAGAGTGAAGGTAAGGCTGAAGTTCACATTCTTACCGGTGTGAATGGCAGCGGTAAAAGCACAATCCTTTATGCCCTTGCCTGCGCATTCATAGACGGGCCTCGAAATTTACTTCATCCGCGTTTTAGATTCAGAAGCGCGCAAGGGGAAGATCAAACAAGTGAGGCTGTAATTGGGTTTGATGATGGTGATCAACGGTTAGTAAGTTTTGGCAGCAACTCAGGTAAACCGCAGTATTTGATCCAAGATGAGAGGTATGCCTTTGCTGCATTTGCTTACTCTGGCAACCGCTCAATTAGATCAGCTCAAGTAAATGGCATCGTAGAATTGACGGAAGCACCGCTCAACAGATCACTTGATTTTTACGGCAACATCAACTCGCAGTATTTGCTACAGTGGATTGCAAATACCCATGCGAAGGCTGCCTTTGCCGGACAAGATAATCAGCCCCAAAAGTCAGAACGATTTGTGGCCACGCTTGAGAAGATAGAGCAGGCGATTAAAAGAATTACAGGGCAGGAGGTTGAGTTTGAGTTTCAGTACGACCCAATAATCAGTGTGAGTGTCAAAGTTGATAGACAGTATCTGCCACTGAATGTTTTACCTGATGGTCTGAATGCAGTTATCAGTTGGATTGCAGATTTGCTGATGCGGCTCGACCGAATGCCTTGGGCCAACGACATCGACATCCTTGATAGAAATTTCATTCTGTTTCTCGATGAAATTGAAATCCATCTGCATCCTGCATGGCAGCGCAAAATTCTTCCGGTTGTTCAAACACTTTTCAAGAACGCGCAGATTTTTATCGCCACGCATTCTCCGTTTGTCGTTGCTTCCGTGAGCGATGCGTGGATATACAAATTGACCGTTAAGAACGGGCAAGGGACATTGGCCGAAGTACTCGAAGCAAAAGAAGGAAGTAGTTATCCGACTGTCTTAGCGGAAATTTTCGGCATCGACGAATACTTTTCAGTGGAGATGCAAAGCAAACTTGACGTGTTTTACCGCTACCGCAATGAGCTGATGAACGGAGTTGAAAGCCATCGAGATGATTTCTTAAAACTCAGCCAAGAGTTATCGGAAACCAGTGTAGAGATAAATGATATTGTCGGGCGAGAAATACGGCAACTTCAACGCATAACCGGTAAAGAGTTTGCTTTATGATGAAGTTGCAACGAGGTGCAGCACCGGACTTTCTCAAAGAAAACTATAAGCAGTGGGGGAAAGATTATGAGCAAATGCGACTTGCAAACCCAAGCACTCGCTTCAATTGGCGTTCGTACGCGGGAGTGCCTGTTGATAAACAACTTAAATCCTCTTTGAATGCAATAACTAAAAACCATTGTTCCTACTGTGATGGATTTCCATTGGGAACTACCTCTCTTGAGACGATAGATCACTTTCGTCCGAAGTCGAAATATCCTTGTCTGGCGTATGTCTGGCACAACCTTTTTCTTTGTTGTACTGTGTGCCAACAAGCGAAGAGAGACACTTTTGACAAAAAATTATTGAAGCCAGATGTACAAGCCTATCAATTCCATACTTACTTTACCGTCAATTATAGCAACGGTGAAATAGCAGCCAACCCTGCTGCAAGTAGTACGGATCAAGACCGTGCAAACTTTACGATCAATGTTTTCGGATTGAATAAACCTGGGCGACCAGAAAGTCGTTTTCGCGAGTATTGTCTTTTTCAACTCGCGGGAAAGTCTGTTCACATTGACGACTTTTCATATCGATTCTTTATGATCTAAAATCTTGTATGAAATGCAAAACGAACTCCTGACGCTGTTGCCGAAAGTTACCCCGCGCAGGCTTTGGAATGCGGCGAAAATTTTTGCGAGTTATACGCTCTCGAAAGCAATCAAGTCGCCCGTCGTGTGGGGCAAACCAATCTCCGTTTCCTACGAACCGACGAACTACTGCAACCTGCGTTGCCCCGAATGCCCGTCGGGACTGCGGTCGATGGCGCGTCCGACCGGTACAACCGACGATCTCGATACTTACCGACAATTACTTTCAGAACTCGCGGCGGAAAGTTTGTATGTACAACTTTATTTTCAGGGCGAACCGTATTTGAATCCGAAGTTCTTTGAGATGGTTGAAACTGCAACCGCGCATAATCTTTATTCCTCAACGAGTACGAACGCGCATTACTTGACGGACGAACACTGCAAACACACGATTGACGCGGGCTTAGATAAACTCATCATTTCTATCGACGGCACAACGCAGCAGAGTTATGAAACCTACCGCGTCGGCGGCGACTTGGAAACCGTACTCGAAGGCACGCGCAATTTGATTGCATGGAAAAAGAAATTGAACGCGCGAAAACCTTACACCGTCTTTCAGTTCGTCGTCTTCGCACACAACGAACATGAGGTAGAGGAAGTAAAACGGCTTGGCGAAGACATCGGCGTGGATCAAGTAACGATCAAGACCGCGCAAGTTTATGACTTCAAAGCGGGCAACGCATTGATTCCAAGTGAATCGGTTTATAGTCGCTATGAAAAGCAAACGGACGGGAGTTATCAAATTAAATCCTCGCTCGAAGATCATTGCTGGCACTTGTGGCAAGCGTCGGTGATTACGTGGGATGGACGGGTTGTTCCCTGCTGTTTCGATAAAGATGCGAAGTACGAAACCGGTCGCCTGACCGAAAACCGTTTCGCGGAAATCTGGACGTCGGAAAAGTACCAAGCGTTCCGGCAAGCCGTGCTGCGAGGCCGCAAGAACATTGACATCTGCCAAAACTGCAACGAAGGCTTAACCGTCTTCGCCGATTAATTTCACGCCGTCATTCTGAGCGCAGCGAAGAATCTGTATTCATCTTCGAAGTCAAATGCAGATTCTTCACTTCACTTGCGCTGCGTTCAGAATGACAGCGCCAAAATCTTTATATCAGAAACTTAAACCAACCAAAAAATTATTACGGATTATGGGACGCATTTTTGAAAAGCGAAAATACAAGATGTTTGCGCGGTGGGCGAAGATGTCCAAAGCTTTCACCAAACTGGGTCGTGAAATCGCGCTCGCCGTTAAAGGCAGCGGCCCCGACCCGGCGGGCAATCCGCGACTCCGATTGGTGATTCAAAATGCCAAGAGCGTCAACATGCCCAAAGACCGCATCGATGCGGCGATCAAACGCGCGTCATCGAAAGAAGAAGGCGATTTTCAAGAACTGACTTACGAAGGCTACGGGCCGCACGGCGTGCCGCTCTTCATCGAAACCGCGACCGACAACCCGACTCGGACGGTTGCCAATCTGCGCACGATTCTCAGCCGCAACGGTGGCTCGCTTGGCGCCGAAGGTTCGGTCGGATTTATGTTCGAACGCAAAGGCATTTTCAAGATTTCGCCGGAAGGCCGCAATGTAGAAGAGCTTGAGTTGGAGTTGATTGATCATGGCGCGGATGATTTCGTCGTCGATGACGAAGGCGAAGTGTTCGTCTATACCGCGTTCTCCGATTACGGCGCGATGCAAAAAGCATTGGAAGAAAAAAAGATTCCGGTGCTCAACGCGGCCCTGCAACGCCTGCCCACCACCGCGACGGAACTTTCGGAGGAAGCCGAACTCGAAGTGATGACGCTGATTGATAAACTGGAGGAAGATGACGACGTGCAAGCCGTTTATCACAACATGAAATAATTTTCCACGCACGTTTTTCTACGGGCATTCTATCAACCATGAAAAAACATCACGCGATTTGTTTCGCCTTGTTGCTTCTCGCCAACGCCCCAGCCGCAGCACAGACGGTAACTTGCACCAGCACGATTCCCGAAGGATACACGGCCTCGGAAAAATATCCGGTCGTTTTTCTCTTGCCCGCCACGGGCGGCGGCGTGCCGGAAGTGCCCTCGGAAATTAACGGCAAGAAATTGATTCTCGTCGAAATAACCGGCACGGAATCGTTTGCGGTAAATGGTTTTGGAAAAACGGTGGACAGTGCCGAGCGTGCGATTCTTGCGGAGCTGCAGCGGTTGAAATCGAATTACAACATCGATGCATCGAACATTTTGCTCTACGGCTTTTCACTCGGCGGCGATATTAGTTTTGCCATCGCGCTGAAGAATCCGAAAACTTTTACCGGTGTGTTCGTGATGGGCAGCCGGTCGAACTATCGCGTCAAGCCGGAAACATTAAAAGATGCAACGCTGCGTTTCCACTTCACCATGGGCAGTTTAGACGACCGCAAAGCGAGCATGGATAAAGCCAGAGAGTTCATCACCAAGAGTGGTCTTCTGTCGGAGTTTGAATTAATTCCCGATCTGGAGCATCAGGCCGCGCCGCCAGCATCACGGCTGAAAGGCTTGCAGTATTTGGTGCGCGGGGGGAAATAGTTCGGCGGAAATGTCTTCAGTGGGCTTCAACGGGAACGACGCTTGACGGTCAGAAGGTTGTTTTGTAGATTCCGGTACGATAGTCCATTCCAAGATTCTACGAAGCAATTACTAAGCCATCAAAGTTTAGAGGCGTTTATGGGAAGATTGAACAGCAAGGTGTTGGTGCTCAATCAGAATTATGAGCCGATGAGCGTGTGCAACGCCAAGAAAGCCATCATTTTAATTTTCGGCGGGAAGGCGGAAATGGTCGCGGCGCACCCCGATCAGTTCATCCGCTCGGTCAAAGCGCAGTTTCCGATGCCGAGCATCGTTCGGCTTATTTTTTATGTGGCCGTGCCCTACAAAAAGATCATGCTCACGCGCAAAAATTTGTTGCGTAGAGACGGCAACCGTTGTCAATACTGCGGTCGCACCGATTTGGTATTGACGCTCGATCACGTCATTCCGAAATCGCAGGGCGGCAGCGACACGTGGGAAAATTTGATTACGGCCTGCACCAAGTGCAACAACAAGAAAGCCAATCGCACACCGGAACAAGCGAACATGCCGCTCTACCGCAAGCCGATTCGCCCGAACCCGGTGATGTTCATTCAACATTTCGTCGGGAACATTTCGGATGAATGGAAACCCTACCTCTTTATGACGTAAAAAAAGGAATCGTGTTCAGCGATTCCTTTTTTGTTTCCGCCCGTTCGCATCTCGATACGATTTCACCATTGTAGGGGCGAGGCATGCCTCGCCCCTACGACGTTCACGGGTTGAGCCAGTATGTAATCTTTAAAAGAAAGATGTTGTCCGGTTGCGCCGACCACAGGTTTTGGACGTCGCGTCCGAAATTAAATTCGCTTGCCCCCATTTCGCTGCTGCGCGATTGCGTCCAGACGAAAAAGAACGTGGAGCCGGGCAAGTATTCCCACCGCAACACCGCGTTGCCGCGCAGCGATTTGAAGTTGAAGTTCGGCTGTTCAATCGCAAAGTTCCGTACGCCCGAACCGTCGGGATCAACATCAAAACCATTTTCAGTAGGCGTGATGCGTGAGCCGCCTTCGCCATAGACGTTGAAATCAATTGTCGACGGACGCGCGAGTTCCTTAAAGTTCGCGTAATCACCGACGGCGAATAGCAATTGCGTGTAAAGTTGCAGCGTCAGT